>JAJYXK010000012.1 GCA_021801825.1 bacterium | reverse complement strand
GAGACAAAGAAAAAGAATCAAACATGGTAGCCGTACGCTCGCGAAGCACCAAAGAAACTGAAACGGTGGCGACAGAAAAATTTGTTGTGCGTTTAATAGAAGAAATTAAAAAACGATCATAACAATAGAAAAGAAAGGGCGCTCTACGAGCGCTCTTTTTACAAAAAATATTTGCCCTACAGTAGACCCATCTTATTGAACTTGATAATAAGTTGATTAACCACTTTAGAAATCTGATAATCTCCCTTAATTTTGGAGATGTCCTCAAGAGAAAGATAATCCGCCTCCTGGAAACATTCTCCTACTGCAATATTTGATTTAATCTCTACTTTATAGGCTAAGATTCTTTCACATTCATCATAGTCGCCTACGAAGAATAGATTAATTAGATCATGTATCTTAAGCGTGCAGTAGGGAAACTGCTCTCCAGTAATGGTTCTAATTAAACAATCATGATCTTTTTCCTCAGGACGCATACTTCCCCCTGGAAAGTCCCAGATGCCATCCTTTCTTATTAAGAGCAGTTTGTTCTCTGGGCTTAGATGAACTCCTATAATCTTTGTTCCATCAGCCATTGGATACCTCCCTTTATATATAAATGTTAATTTACAAATATGGTAATTTAGGTATAGTAAAAAAATGATACAGAGTCAATCACAACACAGAACCATTATACTGCTTGGACCCACCGCGAGTGGAAAATCTGATTTAGCGATACAAATAGCTCACTATATACGTGCTCATAAAAACGTATTTGGTATATCCGATGCTGCTATTATTTCTGCCGACTCAAGACAAGTTTATCGTGGACTTAATATTGGTTCGGGGAAAGTGAACAAAAAAGAAATGCAAGGAATCACTCACTATGGACTAGATATTGCTTCTCCCAAGCGTCGTTTTACTGTTTCACAATATCAGCGTTACGCAAAAAAGACTCTACAAAAATTACAGAAACAGAACATTGTACCCATCATATGTGGAGGTACCGGACTCTATATTGACTCTATCCTATATAATTATTCGTTCCCCGAAGTAAAACCAAATCTTTCTTTGCGCAAAAAATTAGAAAAACTAACTACCGAAAAATTATTTACACTCCTGCAAAAAAAATCTCCTGATCGAGCACGTGTCATAGATACACACAATCGTCGTCGCCTCATCCGCGCACTAGAGATATTAGAAAATCAAAAACACATTCCCCCACTTGTTAAAAAACCGTTGGAAAATACTCTTATTCTTGGCATTAACCCCTCATCAGAAACACTGCTCAAACGAATCCATCTCCGACTCATAAAACGTCTACGTTCTGGGATGATTACGGAGGTACAGAAATTACATACACAAGGCATTTCATATGAACGCCTTGATTCTTTCGGTCTTGAATATAGATATATTTCCCGATTCCTAAGAGGAACCCTCACCAAAAAAGAAGTGGCAGAGCAATTGGAAAAAGAGATACAACAATATGCCAAACGTCAAATGACATGGTTTAAAAGGAATAAAGAAATTATATGGTTACAAGAGCCAAATCTAAATAAAACACTCCAAAATAACATTCTCACATTCTTGCTCGCCCGCCGAAGTTTTAACGAAGGAGGTGAAATGTGAGAATGTTAACTAGTGACTAATCACTCACGACTAACAGCTATTTCGTGAGTTCTTTCTCCAACATCGTTCGCACTATTCCTGGATTTGCGGTTCCTTTGGTTTTTGCCATCACTTGTCCTACTAAAAACTGAATCGCCGAAACTTTTCCATTTTTGTATTCATCAACCGCCTTCGCATTTGTTGCCAAAACCTCTTGAATTACTTTCTGTAAAGCTGATTCGTCCGATATTTGCAATAAACCTCTTTTATTAACAATTTCCTCAGGAGAACCATTCCCCTCAAATATTTCGCGAAGTATCTCTTTTGCCGCATAACTTGAAATTTTACCATCTTCAATCATTGATACTATTTGGGCAACATATACCGGCTGTGTATTTTCATACATAAATATAAACGTGGGGCCAACGTCAGACCCGCCCACCGAAACAACAGGATCTTTCTCCATTCCTTTCAGATCATTTACAATATAGTTATAAACAAGGTCAACTCTTCCATTTTTATATTGTGCTCGAAGCTCAGAAACCGCTTTTTCAAAAAAATCACATAAAAACAAATCACGCACTAATAATTCTGCTTGTTTTGAGGAAAGATTATATTCTTGTGAAAGTCTCTGGCGTCTTTGAGCGGGAAGTTCAACAATAGAAGCTCTAATAGTTTCTATATCAGCGTCACTAAATATCATCGGAGGTAAATCAGGATCTGGGAAATAACGATAATCATGCGCATCTTCTTTTGAGCGTTGTGAAAATGTTTCTTGTTTTGTTTCATTCCATCCTCGTGTTTCTTGTACAATTTCTTTTTCTCTTCCCTCCTCCCATAACGCCGTGTGTCGTTCTATCTCATATTGAATAGCACGAAACACTGCTTGGAATGAATTGAGGTTTTTTACTTCAACTTTTTTCCCTAATTGAGTGCTTCCTTCAGGAGCAATGGATATATTTGCTTCTAGGCGCAAATGTCCTTTTTCCATATCTCCATCTGATACTCCTAAATATCTAAGCAGTAATTGAAATTCTTGTGCAAACTCAACCACACTCTCGGCGCTATGAAAATCCGGCTCCGTAACTAATTCCATTAAGGGCACCCCCGCGCGATTAAAATCAACCAGTGAATGTTTACCGTCGGCAGCATGGGCTAGCTTAGCAGTATCTTCTTCTAGATGAATGCGAGTAATACCAATTTTTGTCCCACTTTCGGGGAGCACCACATATCCGTTCTTACATAACGGCAGATCATACTGACTAATCTGATACGCTTTAGGGAGATCAGGATAAAAATAATTCTTTCTATCAAATTTTGAGTATCTATTTATTTCACAATTTAAGGCGAGCCCTGTTTTGATAACAAAATCAATTGCTTGCTTGTTTGCCACTGGAAGTGATCCTGGATGAGCTAAACAGACCGGACAAATGTTTGTGTTTGCTACCAATTGTGTTTCGTCGTTCAAACAATCACAAAACATCTTTGTTTGCGTGAGTAATTCCGCGTGTATTTCCAAACCGATGGTGGGAATATATTTCATATGTTTTTAGTATATAGAAACAACTTTATTTATGCAAAAGCCCTGTCTACACAGGGCTTTTATTTTTAGTTTTAGGTTTTTGATTATTCAATAACCTCAATTCCCATTGATCGTGCCGTGCCTTCAATAATTTTCATTGCTCCCTCAATACTCACTGCGTTCAAATCAACCATTTTCTTTTCCGCAATTTCTTTGATTTGAGCTTTGGTTACTTTTCCTACTTTATTACGAAGAGGATTTGCTGCTCCCTTTTCAATACCCGCTGCTTTACGCAACATATCGCTTGCCGGAGAGGTTTTTAGTTTGAATTCAAAGGTGCGATCTTCATAAATAGTAATCTCTGCAGGAACAATATTTCCCATCATATCTTTCGTTGCCTCATTGAATTGCTGACAGAATTGACCAATGTTAATACCATGAGGACCAAGCGCAGTTCCTACCGGAGGAGCTGGATTTGCTTTCCCTGCTTCAAGTTGTAATTTGATGACTGATTTAATTGCTTTTGCCATAATAATTTTTGTATTAAGTAATTTTTATCACGTACGAAGAAATGAATTTATAAGAAAGAAAATTAGTGTGTAATAATTCCCTCTCCCACCACAAACATACTCCATACTTCCTCTTTTATATTTTTTGTAGTTGTCCCGAATCAATCTCTACAATCGTATCGCGCCCGAACACTGGAACCGAAACCTTTACTCGTCCATGCTCTTCATCTACTTCTAATACTTTTCCTTCGTAATCACGAAATGGTCCGTCTATAATTTTAACCAAATCATCAATAACACACTCAACTTTAAATTTCGCCTCCTTACTTTCTCCTTCGTTCATTCTATTCATTAAATACTCAATTTCATCATGAGAAAGAGGGGTTGGTTTGGTTGAATCGGGCCCCACAAATCCCATTACCCGAGGAGTGTTACGTACCACATACCAAGAGTCTTCCGAAAGAATCATCTGCACTAAAACGTATCCTGGATAGATTTTTTCTTCAACGGCTTTTTTCTTGTTATTTTTAATACGAATTTTTTTCTCTTTAGGAACGATAACATTAAAAATTTTATCATTCATGGAAAGCGACTCTACGCGTTGTTTTAGATAACGCGCCACCGCGTCTTCATATCCCGAATAGGTGTGAATTGCATACCACGCCTTTTGGTTCTTCGTTTTCTCATCAAACGCAAGATGTTTGCTGTTCTCTTTTTTCTCTGGTTCCATAGTTGTGTGTATTATGAAGAAATGAACCAACGGATGCCATACGAGAATACCATATCAAGAATTCCTAGAAAGATAGCAACGCTTAATGAAAAACCAATAACCACCCAGGTTAAGTGTGCGGTTTCTTTTTGCGTCGGCCAGTTTACTTTTCTCAATTCCTGATATGACTCAGAAAAATATGATTTTATTTTTGACATCATAATGATACAGATATGTAATAAAAAAACCCCTTTTTTCTATACACCAGACCATCGGGGTATAGATACATACTACAAACCCTACGGCTATATGTCAAGATTTTTCACCGTAGTCGCACGGCTTTGAATAAAGTGCTTACGCGGTGCTACTTTCTCTCCCATAAGGATATCAAATAGACGATCTGCCTCTTGCGCATCATCAATATTTACTTTCTTCAATATACGAGTCGCCGGATTCATAGTAGTTTCCCACAGCTGCTCAGGGTTCATCTCTCCCAAACCTTTATATCGTTGAATATTAATTCCTTTTATCGTCTCTCCTTCTGTAATCTCCTCTGCATCTCTTGTGGATTCATTGGTAATTTTTTTGGCATCAGCTTTTTCTTTTTTCCTATCCCCCTTCAATTTCTGCATCTCGGCGATAATGGTATCCTTTTCATCATCCGAATATGCATATCTAATGTCTTTACCAGATTTTATTTGGTATAACGGTGGTTGCGCAATGTATAAAAATCCATTTTCAATAATTGATCTGAAATATCTGAAAAACAATGTGAGCAACAATGTACAAATGTGCGCTCCATCCACATCTGCATCAGTCATAATAACAACTTTGTGGTATCTAATTTTATCAACTGAAAAATCGTTTCCAATTGCAGTACCTAACGCAATTACTAATGACTTAATTTCGTTATTTGCCAACATTTTATCAAGTCGCGCTTTTTCCACATTCAAAATTTTTCCGCGTAATGGAAGTATTGCCTGATAACGTCTATCGCGACCCTGTTTTCCACTTCCTCCTGCGCTGTCTCCCTCCACAATAAACAATTCTGATTCTGCGGCATCTCGTGAGGTACAGTCGGCAAGTTTTCCTGGCAAGGTAAGCCCTTCAAAGGGACCTTTGCGTAATACCGTTTCTTTTGCCGCTTTCGCCGCCTTGCGAGCTTTTACTGCTAAAAGCGCTTTACTCACAATAGCTTTTGCTTCAGATGAATGCCTTTGTAAAAATTCTTTCAAAGCTTCAGACACTACGCTCTCTACCGCGCTACGAGCCGGTGGGTTTCCTAAACGAGCCTTGGTCTGTCCCTCAAATTGAGGTTCTCGTAGCTTTAATGAAACTACTGCTACGAGCCCTTCGCGCACATCGTCCCCAGTGAAATTCTCTTCTTTCTCTTTAATGTATCCGTTCTCTCGCGCATAATCATTTAAAACACGTGTTAATGCGCTTCTAAATCCCGTTAAGTGCATTCCCCCATCGGGAGTATAAATATTGTTCGCAAAACTAAGTTCTTGTGTTTCGGTGTCATCGTTATATACAAATGCCGCCTCAACGGGCATACCATCATATTCTTTATCTACATAAAATGGCTCATCTTGAATTTGATCGTTGTATTCATTTAGATACTTCAAAAATGAGATGATGCCCCCCTCAAAACAAAACGCATAGTAAAAAGGAACTTCCTCCCGTTGATCAATAATCTCAATACGTAGTCCTTTTACTAAAAATGCCTGTTGACGCAAGTGATCAATAATTTTTTTTCTATCGTATTTTATTTCTGTAAAAATAGAAGCATCGGCGCGGAACGTGATCTTTGTTCCCGTGTCATCTGCTTTCCCAACTTTCTTTACCGCATATTGAGGTACTCCAATTTTATATTCTTGCGTGTAGATTCCTCCATCTTTATGTACTTCCGCCTTTAAAGAGGTGGAGAGCGCATTTACCACAGATACCCCCACTCCGTGCAATCCTCCTGATACTTTGTATGAATCACCTCCAAATTTTCCTCCCGCATGAAGAGTACACAACGCCGTCTCCAACGCTGATTTTTTTGTTTTGGGGTGAATGTCTACTGGAATACCGCGTCCATCATCGGTAACTGAAATAACATTATCGGGTAATAACTCCACGCGAATATTTTTCGCGTATCCCGCCATCGCTTCATCAATAGAGTTGTCTACTACCTCCCAAATAAGATGGTGCAATCCTTCGGGTCCTGTGGATCCAATATACATACCGGGGCGTTTGCGTACCGGTTCAAGTCCCTCCAACACAAATATATCCTTTGCGCTATATGACGATTCTTTCTTTGCTTCTTTTGGCATAATAAAATGAAATAAAAAACGCCTGAACGTTGTCTTATTCTATCACAGGACACTATTGATTACAACTAATTATACGCAAAAAAATAATAGATTTTATGCCATTATTTCCACACGCGACGTATTTTTTCCGGTATTCTTACTAAAACTTCGTAGGGAATCATACCACACATGTTTGCAATAGATTTTACCGAATTCTTACTCTCTCTTTGATTACTTATTACCTCCACAGCATCTCCTTCCGCAATATCGTCTACACCCGAAACATCAATACTCATCATATTCATACTCACTCGTCCAATAATAGGACAATAGGTGTCATTTATTTTCACGCATCCTTTATTAGAAAGCTCACGAGGAATTCCCTCAAAATACCCCACAGGAACAATTCCTATTTTCATATCGGTATGAGCATGAAAGGTTTGATTGTATCCCACGCCTTCATCTTTTTTTAACTCTTTTATCCCCACAACAATTGATTCCATAGAAAGCACTGGATGAAGAGATTCGCTCGGCTCTTCGTAACTATCTATGCCGTATAATCCCAAACCAATTCTTGCGACATTCATAACAACCTCTCCCACATATCGCGTACCCGCAGTTGCTTCTATGTGAGCATACTTTATGGTAGGGAATGCTGTGCTAAAAGTTTTATATATATTGTTCCATGCAGTGATCTGTGATTCGGTGTATTGAGAATTTTTTACATCCGCATCTGCAAGGTGAGAGCAGATTCCTTCTACGTGTATGTTTTTATTTTTTTGTAAGATAACTATTGCTTCAGCGATCTTATCTATCATAATTCCCTGACGATGCATGCCGGTATCTATTTTTATATGAACTCTGGTTTGGCGCGTGATATTTTTTGTGACTTCTTTTAATTGATCAAACGAAACTATGGTGAAAATTATTCCTGCTTGTTTTGCATTTTGTATGATTTCTGGACGTGTATATCCTATAATCAACACTTCAGAGGTAACCCCTTCATTTTTTATCATTAATGCCTCATAGTATGAATCCACCACAAAAAATACCGGCCTTTGCTTATCAAGCTCACGAGCAATAGTCAGGAGTCCATGTCCATACGCGTTACTCTTTAATACCGGAGCGATGCGCGCCGGCGCACATAGATTTTCAAAAATATGGAGATTATGTAATAACGCGTTTTTTGATAACACCACCCTAACCAAAGATTCATACACAAAGCGCCGCGCGCGGATATTCCTAAAAAGTTTTTTAATGGGGAACATTTATGTAGTATACCAAGCAAAATAAAAAACAGCTATAAAGCTGTTTTTTATTTTATGGGGTGAGCGACGGGACTTGGTTCCGACTCATTCATCTGCAGATGAATGGTCTAACCGCCCCCTCGCTGTGCTCATTGCTATTCGCACATGCTCCGGCGTTCAATTCCTCACGCGAGCAAAACAGTTTGCTCGCTTAGCCATAATATAAAATAGAACCCAAAAGGGTTCTATTTTATATCTGGGTGGCGTAGTAGAGGAAGTGAGAACTATATTTGAGAGAAGGAATGATACAACAATTTATATACCAAGTATCTGCTCTAATTCAGTTTAATTTCCTTAAGTACTTTCTTTGCGCGACAATAGTCTAGCCCATCCATTAGAATAACATCATATATATGACCCGCTCTCATCATATATTCAGACAAGATAAAATCCATATTACCAAAATATTCACTCTTTTTTGAAAGAACTTCACACCGTAAGCGGTAAAGTTTCTGAACACTTAACCAGTTTGCACTAACAACTCGAATACGGATACGCTGTCCCTTCCCGCAGATACTCCCCCTAACAGTCTTTTTGGTTGTCTTACTTCTTCGTACAATACCAACTGATATTTTCTGTATAGAAGAGGGTCCTCTGCGAGAATGTTTTGCAAGTTTATCAACCACCTCATTATCTTGTATCCCAGAATGTGCTTCAACTTTTTCAAACGAAACAGATGCGTGAAAAGTATCCCATATTCGACGCATTAGACGTAAGAGTTCTTTCCATTGCGGTACATTCAATACAGGTTCTCCGTTGCTACGCAACCATTTCTTTTTAGACCACGGGTTAGACCACGTGAATAGTGCAGTTTTATAATAACTGACGACATACTGTGAATCTGTATACACCACTATTCCGTTTATGCCTTCTATGTCCTTAATTCTTAAAACTTCTCTTAATGCAAGGATACAAGCTTGTAATTCCATCTCATTGCTCGTTGCACCTAAATATCCGAATGGCGAAAAATCTTTGCATTTCCCATCTGGAAAGATGATTCGAAAACCGACTCCTCCTTTTCTGGGATTTGGGGCAGAAGAACCATCTGTGTATATAACCAGACAATCTTCCATATTCTTATTCTATCACATTTCCACTCTTGTCTTTTCTATTTCTATAATTTTCTGGATGTTGTTCTCTGTCCATTTCAAGAAGAAGGTCAAAAAAACCAAGAAGATTGTGGGTGGCTTCCCACGCTTCTTTATCTGAGTACTCAACTCCATATTGCTCTTTGAACATCTTTCTGAATTCCGCAACCGTTTCTAAGTTTATGTTAACCATTGTGTTTTAGGCTATGGCATCTAACTTTTATAACTCATTCTTTGAATATTAGATTTTCAACAAATTCTTTTGCTTCTTGGAGTTTTTTATTGCTTTCTTTATTTTTTTCTATAAACCCTTTTAAGAGGTTTCCTATTATTTCTTCCTTATTTCCCAATCTTGGTATAGATAAAGAAATAATCTGTTTATAGGAAACATTCGTTTGGACACCACCTGTGCCAATTTTTTCTAGTTCATTTCTATAAAAAGATGAGTTCAAGAATGCCAAGAGATAAAATTTATTTATTCCTTTTGTGGTAATAGCTGTTATTCTTTGGTTGATATAACACCTTGAAAGTTCTTTAGGAACTATGGCGGATAAACCAATGGTTCCAGACATAGAAATTAAAATATCGTCTGGTTTTGCCATAAAACGTTGCAGCTCTGGTAAATCGGCAAAAAAGGCATCCTCTGGTTTTTTAATTTCGGGATAATTCAAGTCCTTAATTCTTATTATTGGTATACCATCTGAAAGATATTTTTCCGTCTCAAATGTGTATCCGCCAGAATAACTAAGAATAAATTTTGATAGTGGTTCTAATTTAATTGATTTTGTTATAGCTAATTGCATATAACCTTTTATGTAATAATCTGGGTCAATTCTTGAAACAATATCAACCTCATCATTCCACCGCCAAAAAGTAAGTTTTTGTTTTATTTCGTTGCTAGTTAACCCAAAGGCTTCATTGAGTAATCGTTGTAATTTTTGATAGTCGGCTTCTGCTTCCTTTTTGAGCTGAAATACCTCTTGGACAATTCGCTCAACTTTTTGCTGTTCTTTTTCAGAAGGAATAGAAAATCTGACTCCCAAAACATCATTCTCATTAACAGCTGGATACATAGTTGCTGAAGTTTGACGCACTAACTGGTCTATAAAATATGATGTCTTCGTAAAAATAAAAAGGTAATATGGATTTATTTTTATTGCTTTTAGAACCGCAAAACCAGTTGAGCAAACTAAATCATTGGTATTCTCTAAAATTATGGATGTTGCATTTCTATTTGGTCTTACCATTGAAACTATAACATCAAATCGCTCGAGTTTCTTCCTCGCTCTTAAAGGAGCATAAGCATTTTTTATTTCTGTCTTTTCGTAAGACCCGTCAGAGGTATTGATGTTGGAAATATCAATATAAAAAAATCTATCGTTTTGATTTCTGTTTGGGTTAAATTTCAAATCAGATAACCTTGCAACGTCAGACAGTTTATTAGTCAGACGCGCAGTTGCGGGCAAAAAGTATTCAGACAACCAATATGCAACATCTCCTCTTTTTTGAAAATCAATTACATCGCTCCAAAGCCAAAAAATATTTTGTTTCGTTTGTTTTTCTACCATAGATAGCTCTTAAATTCTTTCCTAAATTTAATCCATTCACTAAGTACATCTGGAACATTAGTATCTAAAGCACCCGTCATTTCAATTAAAGCTGGGTCTTGTTTTGTTTTATTACCTTTGCGGTCAGTAAGATAATCAATTGAGCGCCCATCACAATCAACCACTTCCCCATTTCCATTCCGTTTATAGGTTTTTCTACCTTTTATGTCGTAGCCAATTTTTTCCAAACTAGCAAAGAAGATTGGATAACGTTCTGGTGATTTGCTCTTTGGTTTTTTCAAAAATAAGACGCTTGATTTTACACCAGCTCCAAATGGTACAAATGTTTCCTGTGGCAAACTAATTACCGCCACAATTTGAGCTTTATCTTTGAGCCAGGCTCTTACAAATTCAGTATTCTGGTTAGTTAAATCTCCGTCTGGAAGAACTATACCCATTCGTCCTCCCTTTTTTAGTAGAGATAAACAACGCTCAATAAAAAGGATGTCTGGTACTTGTCCTCCGCCTCTTTTACCAGCTAATAATTTTTCCTTATCAAACTCACCAGTTTTTTTGTCTTTTCTCCAGGCAAAACCAAAATCATATCCAGAAAGAATGTTCGGGTCTTCAACTTTTCCTTTTGAGCCGAACGGCGGATTGGTCATTATGATATCTATACCCTCATAGGTAATTGTGCCTCTAGTATTTTTAGTAAGCTCGTCAAATGGAATTAAAGAATTAGATGTCCAAATATTAGTATGACCATCATCAACCATAACCATATACATTTTTGCAACTTTAGTGAGGTCATTGTCAAAATCAATTCCTTTGATATGAACACCCGCATATTCTTTAATTTTGCCTCTTAAAATCTCTCGCTGGTCTGGGGTTAAATCAGTATCGTCAAGAACATTATCCTTTTCATCTATCCATCCTTTTTGTTTTTTAACCCAATTTCGGTAATGGTTAATAGTAAAAACCAAAAATCCAGACGAGCCACAAGCGGGGTCTAATACCACCTCATCTGGTTCTGGCTCTAACATTGCCACGACTAACGCCTTAATTGGGTCCGGGGTAAAGAATTGCCCAGCATCACCCCTAAATTGCCCACTAATAAATGCCTGAAACGCTTCACCTTTAACATCAGTATTCAAAATAGTAATGTTTTCAAATTCACTGATAACATTGGCAACTTGTCTTATTGGTATCTCTATTTTTTCCGAGCCATCAAAAATATCTTCAAACTCCTTTCGATTTTTTGCCTGTTCAAATAAATCGGAAATTCTTTTTTCAAATGTCTTACTGATTCCTTTATCTCTTATTTCATCCCATTCTCGGTCATATATAATAAATCTACATTCTGGCTCATAACTCTTTTCATCTTGGATTTTAGCGAATAGGAGATAGATAACTTGATAGAACACTTTTGTTTTGTTTCCAGATTTATAGTTAGCATAAATATTGTCGTGAATACGCTTAAAGGTTGCCTGTAAATTACTTGATGGACGGAGTTCTTTCTTAAGTATCTTTTTATCGCCATATTCCTGCCCATATTTTGGTAAATATCCTTTTTCATCATAACGGTCTGGTTCTTTTAACCGTTTCCAATATCTGAATTCTATACCATTTGTCCATACGCCAATTTGAGCAGTTGTAGAGTTTGTGTAACTTCTAAGTTGTTTTTCTCCATCTGGATATTTAACATCTGGTTCTTTACACTCAACAATAATATTATGATTTTCCCGCCTTTCTCTATCTTGCTTTGAACGATAAACAACAATATCAGCTCTTTTGCTTTCATCTCTCCCAAGTTGAATTGGGACCTCAACATCAATAAGTTCCTTTGGATAACCATATTCTTCAACGAGACGACGAACATATTCCTGTCTAACTTTTTCTTCTGGTGTTTCAACAATTTCAACACCACGAATATAGCAAACAATTTTATTGGTCATAAAGATATTTACTAAGATGACTATAAGTATCTAATGACATCAAATATAGCACAAAGTATGTGATACTTATAGTCCGTCGCCTTATGGTCATCATAAGACCTATATTTTGGGTATGGCTAAAGAAAGCGACATTCTTAAGAGATTTGGTAATAAAGTTAAAAAACTCCGAATTCAAAGAGGTATAACTTCACAGATGAAGCTATCTTTTAAGGCTGGATTGGACCGAACTTATATAGGAGGAATAGAACGTGGAGAAAGAAACATTGCACTTAAGAACATAGAGAAATTAGCAAAAGCTCTTGGTGTAGAATTGGATGATTTGTTCAAATTTTAATATTTTATTCTTAGTAAAACGGGGCGTTAATGCTCCGTTTTTTATATTTGAAAAAACATTAAAACAGAGTAGAATTCAGAGTGAATTACAATTACACTAAGATGACACCAAAAGAAAAAATTGAATACGTAAAAAATCAAATTAGTGAAAAGACTCAAATTAGTCCCAAAGGGTCCGTATACATCCAATTGTATACCGTCACTGAATATGAGGAAGGACCCGTCTTAATTTCAAGAGGAGAACAGAAACTAATTATAAAAAAACTTGAAGAAGACAGGTATATTAAGAACGTTTCCTTTAGTAAAGATGGCTTTGGGGCGTGGGTCGAGCTTATTGCAAGTGAAGAAAAAGAAGATTCGGTCTTACCAAATAAAAATCGGTTAGGAATTAAACCAAAGACGCTAGAACTTATCGCCCAAATAATTGGAAACTTGGGTTCTGGACCAGAGTTAGTTGATTTTCTTAAAGAAAACGGGGTTAATGAAAGGCTCATTGAGTATCCAAATACAAAATGGAGAATGGTTTATTCGGTGCTATTGGAACTCGCTTCGTATAAGGATAAGAGTTATAAAAGGATATTATTCAAGATTATTGAAGAGGCTTGTCATCCCCTAATGTATAAAGGAGACAAGAAACTTGCCCAAGAAACCGTCAATAAATTTAACAGTTATTTAGAATACGATAATCTTTTTATACAAAATGGCATTTTGTGGGAAGGATATTCTGACGAAAAAAGCGTAAATTCAATGGATTGGATGGATAAAGACGGCAATGATTATATAGACACTCATCAGAATTCATATTCAATTTTACCAAAAAAAATAGATGAATTGTATATTTACTGGAACGAACTTATAAAATTAACAAAGTTTTATTTTGAGAATAAAGACGCACAAGATGATGAAATCAATGAAATATATTTTGAAATAATATCTATTGTCGAAGGACTAATAAATAGTAACGGATGCGGTGGATTAAAAGATGTATACAAAAAACCTTTTCGCAGTATGATTGGTTGTGAGTTTGAAATACAAGATAATAATCAGATAGAAAATGGAATTTTTGATAGTGTTTTCGGAGAACAAACACACAAACCAACTATAGCCGAATTATTTGTTGGCTTATATGACTTTCTAGGAAGAATTACGGAAACCTCCTTGCCAGATAGAAAAAATCTTGAAAAAATTAAAGAGAAAAACAATGAACTTTTTGTAAGAATTGCAAAATATAAAGAACAACATTCAATGAAGAAAGAGATGAATCAGAAACCAGAAAAAGAGAACGAGAAAATACAAAAAATTCAGATTGTTGGAGGAAAAATGGAAATTGACGGTTTAGAAAAAGGACTTGAAAAGATTGCCCTAAAAAACGAGGAAAGTAGTGTAATTAAGGGGAAAAAAACCGTACATCTGCCACACTTTCAACCAACTCAGTGGAAAGATGTAACCCTACGATTTCTAGATGAACAGAACGTCTTAATACAAAATAACAAAAAAATTGTTACTGCTAATTATGGCGGGCTTGGATTTTCAAACGAAAAAAACAATAGACCAAATCTTGCGTGGATTTTTTTACTTGAAATGGCAAAAAATAATGGCGAAACTAAATCAATCCCTAGTCCAATACCAGACAACATCAAGCAAATCAAGAGACAGATTTCTGATTTCTTAAAAAAACTTTTCAAAAATGACACTGAACCATTCTATGATTTTTCAGAAACTAAGACCTACAAACTAAAAATAGCCCTCATTCCCCCACAAATTAACGAAGAGAAAAATGATAAATTCGGTATAGAAGATTACCTAGAAGAAACAACGGAGAGACACAAACAGGAGGAATAATAGTGTAATCACCAAGAATACAAAAAGAGAAAATATTAAACAACAACCCCAAAAAAATGGGTTTATTTTTTGTCTAGTGATTTTTCACCCTATATATGTGAGAGTGAAAAATTTCTCACATTATTTATTAACAATAATTACTATGACAAACAAGAAAACAAAGAAGTCATCAACAGACGAGGAATGGAAATATATTCCACTTGATGACCCATCAGTTGTATTTACAACTTATGACCTCGGAGTATCAACCGCACTTTTATGTGTGGGCTTTGAGCTTTTATCAGTAGACAAGGAAAATGTACGAAAAGCTCTTTTTGTCTTCAAAAAAGAGAGGGGTATTGAAGATATAGCAAACCTCTATTTTTCGGATAGATTGGAAGTTAAAGCAAGGTCGTTCTTTGACCACCTCAAAGCTCTTAAAAACAAGCTTTATTCCGACTAACTATGGTTCTGTCAGATGAAGACATTAAGAAATTTCAAGCCCTCTATAAAAACGAGCTTGGAAAAGAAATCAACCAGCAAGATGCCTATGAAAAAGGCATCAAGCTTTTACGATTGATGTCTGTCGTCTATAAGCCAATGACCGAGAAAGAGTATAAACAAATTCAAAAACATCGCGCGGACACGCTTCCATTATTACAGAAACACCTTAAAGAAATTGACCGTTAAAAACTTAACAAAACTTAACCTTATAAATATGAAATCACTCCAAAGAAGATTTAACAATGCGGTAAAAAGATATCCCCATCACAGCTTTTATATCTGTTTTGTAAAAGCAATACAGGAACAAGGATTTAACAGACAAACGATAAGTCGATGGTTTAATAAACTGGTCCCCGAAGATGACTACGATATTACAGAAAAGAAAGACATTATAAAAGACCTTATTAGAATTTCGGACACCATAAAAAAGAGCCGTGAGGACAACCAGAAATAGAACAAAATCGTCCCGTGTGGGGGTTTTTAGAGGTAAAGCATATAAAATTACTATGAAACTAAAAATTGATGAAATTATCGTAAAAGTGAAGATAGTTGATGAAGGAAAATTAAAGGCAATTATTAGCCTCGAATTTGGGGATTTTCTAGTGAAAGGTTTTAGAATTCGAAGCTCTGAATTTACCGACACTCGTGGGGATAAATTATGGCTGATGCCACCCTCCTATCAAGGAGGATTCAAGTGGCATCCCATCTTTTTTGTTCCTGACAAAGAACTATGGGCAAAACTAGAAAACAAGATTATGTCGGAATATAAAAACAAATCACAAGAACATTACAAAAAGAAATATGGAATTGAAGGAGATATATCCATATAGGTAACTATATATAGTTAACAATATAGATACTCAATATTTCCTATAAAGTAAAAGTTATCTATATGGTGATGAATTCTATAAAGCAGTAATGCCTCTAAAGAGATAGAGAATATAAAAACGAAAATATTGTCTTTTAGAAATGGTGGAAAATGGTGGATATTAAGAACTATAGGAAATTATGGGAATTATGGAAAATTATGGCAATCAATCCACGATTTTCCACGAAAGAATATCAATATAATCTCAAATGATTTCGGCAAAATTATGAGCAAAAACGAAGCAGACAATACAAAGAGAATATCTACAACATTTTTGAGACAAAATGGATATTTTCAAGGATGGAAATCTGGAATAATCACTTGGACTAAAGGTGGTATGTTAGGTGATGAATATAAAAGCAGTGTTGGTGTCGAGGTGTCAACTCTTGAGGGAGATAATTATCTTCGTATTCACTACACACAAACAGACCAAGATACAGATGAAAAGAAAGATTTTGATTATAAAATACCCCTCACGACTACTTCTTGCCGATATGGTGGAAAACGATATTGGTTCATTTGCCCGTGGTATAAAAATAATGTGTATTGTGGCAAACGGGTAGGAACTCTTTATAAAGATGGAGATTATTTTGCCTGTCGTCATTGTTACAACCTTACTTATAGCTCACAAAAAACCAATCGTAGACACAAGATGTTTTCGTTATTCAACGTACTCACGCTTGAGCAAAAAATTGAGAAACTCCAAGAACAGGTAAAACACCCATATTACAAAAACAAATCAACACGAAAGCAGAAACAACTTGAAAAATTATATAAACAGGCAGGTAAAAGTTATGAACATTACACTCAACTTGAACAAAAAAATATGGTATAATACCTATGTTGACCCAGTAGTTTTTAGATGCATAAAAATACGAGGTATTTTTATTGAGAAAACGGAGCCCGAAAGGGGCGTTCTGCCAACTGTTTTGCTCAATCCTCGTGATTGCATCATAGCTGGGTCAACCAGAGCGTCCCTTTCGGGTTTTTAAGTTATTGGGCTCCAAAACCTATTTATGAATAATATTGATAAAAATAAAATCACATATTTTCTCTATGCTCGTAAATCATCGGAAAGTGAGGACAGACAAGTCCAATCTATTGAGGACCAAGTAAACCGCCTAAAAGAGTTAGCAAATAATCTTGGTATTTCAATAAAAGAAACACTCACCGAAGCAAAGACTGCAAAAAAACCAAATTGTCGCTCTGTCTTTACCAGTATGCTTTCACGAATTGAGAAAGGAGAAGCTCAAGGTATCCTTTGTTGGCAAATAAATCGTCTCTCACGAAATCCAATTGATAGTGGAACAATAAGCTGGATGCTTCAGCAAGGTATTTTACAATGTATACAAACAATAGACCGTCAATATCTCCCCGATGATAATGTTCTACTTTTTAACATTGAAAGCGGAGTAGCAAATCAATTTATTATAGACCTTCGTAAAAATAGTAGAAGAGGAATGGAGGGAAAGGCAGAACGAGGGTGGCTTCCCTCTCGTGCCCCCTTAGGATACAAGAACGATAAACTTGAGCACACTATTATCGAAGACCCAGAGCGTTTTCATCTAGTTAGAAAAATGTGGAATATGATGCTCACTGGAAATTATACCCCTCCACAAATACGAGAAATTGCAAATAGAGAGTGGGGCTTCCGCACATCAAAAACAAAACGAAAAGGAGATGTTGAAATTGCCAATAGTGTTATTTATAAAATGTTTATCAATATCTTCTATGCTGGTATGTTTGAATGGTCTGGTAAAATATATCAAGGAAATCACACACCAATGGTTACCTTGGAAGAATATGACCGAGTTCAGGTTATTTTAGGGAGAAGCGGTAAACCACGAGCAAAGACACACGAGTTTGCTTATACAGGACTAATGCGATGTGAGGTGTGTGGTTCAATGTATACGGCGTGTGAAAAAACAAAAATAATAAAAAGCACAGGAGAATTAAAAACTTACGTATATTATCAGTGTACCAGAAGAAAAAAAGGTACTGTGTGTAATCAGAGAAACCCAATAACTCTACAGGAACTTGAGAATCAAATTGATATTGAACTTGAACGACATACCATACTACCAAAGTTTCAAGAATGGGCTCTTGAAATACTTAACAGACACAATGATAAAGAAATTGAAGAACGGACAAAAATATATGAGACACAACATAAATCACTCGCCGAAACACAGAAAGAACTCGATACTCTTACTAAAATGCGTTACCGAGAACTTATCGATGATGAAACATTTATTAAAGAAGGAGATGCGCTTAAGGCAAAGATTACAAAACTAAAAACAAATTTACGAGACACAGAGAGCCGAGCTGAGAAATGGCTTGAACTTACTGAAAAGACATTCAACTTTGCCTGTTATGCCCGTAAAGAATTTATTACTGGGGGTCTTGATAAAAAACGAGAGATATTCTCAGCCCTCGGTCAGAACTTTTCGGTAAAAGATAAAGAAGTCCACATAATACACAACGAATGGTTTGTTCCAATAGAAAAAGCATATCCAGCACTAGAAGCGGAATATAAACGGTTGGAACTAGACAAAACTATTGATAAATCAAAACGAAATGAACTTTTCGCTCAACTTATTCTCTCTTGGGGTGGCTAGAGGGAATTGAACCCTCGACACCAGTGCCACAAACTGGAGTTTTACCACTAAACTATAGCCACCATACAACACCACATATGTGATGAATCTTCAATGTCTAATTTCTAATTTTAAAAAGAAATTATGTGCCGCGGGAGGGAATTGAACCCCCGACACGACGCTCTTCAGGCGTCTGCTCTACCACTGAGCTACCACGGCAATCAGTACAGACTATGGTATATAAAATTTACAAAAAAATCAACCCATTGTCACCCACTCTAAAAATATTTGTACCATACGCCTAATTTCTTATTTACATCATTTCAGATAATTGTGATATTGTTTTTATTTTATGTTATACTAACAATAATTAATCAGTAATGTATCACTAGTATGCTATTAGAAGATATTATTATTAGTCTTTTGGGGGTCGTCATTGGTGGAATACTTTTGTATTTTAATCGAAAAACAAGAATGTCATTGGTGGGATCATTTTTTAAGCGTTATTATGATCTTTCCATGGTCGCAATTGTTCTTTTGACTATTAGTTTTCTTGTAGAATTTATCCCTCTATTAGGAATAGAAAAAGATGTTGCAGAATTTATGCATCATTCACTTCTTATCATTGCCGGTATTGTATTTGTATTTACTAGCCTAGCTCTTCCACAGGAAGCAAGCTCTTATATGAACTCAAAAGAAAATAAACAACAATAAGATGGCCCTGTTTACAACAAAAAACCATTCCTTATCAGAATGGTTTTTTGTTTAATTCATTTAGATATTGCTAGTACGTTACCTTTAACCATAGCGTGTACTCCTACTAGGAAGCTTCGCTATCTCACAACTCACTTCGTTCGTTTTCGTACTCCCACTAGGAATCGAACCTAGATCTACTCCTTAGAAGGGAGTCGTTCTATCCATTGAACTATGGAAGCATTATCAGATATCGTACCGAAAAGCGTATTGAGAATCAAGAAATAGTATGATATGGTGTTTTTACTTCGGGGCGTAGTGTAACGGCTAGCACGAGTCCTTTGGGAGGATTTATTCCGGGTTCGAATCCCGGCGCCCCGACAGAAACAAGAAAACTCCGCGAGGAGTTTTCTTGTTTTGTTGTGGACCAAGAGGTCCAAATATTTAAAAATATATTTAGTGCCCCCACCTTGAATCGAACAAGGATCTATCCCTTAGGACGGGACTGTTTTATCCATTAAACTACAGGGGCGTATTTGAAAAACCACTTTTGGTATTGTATTATACCAGCGCACAGAAGAAAAGCTGGGCCCATAGTATAGCGGTAGAACGATTCCATGGCATGGAATAGGTCGGGGTTCGACTCCCCGTGGGTCCACACACATAATCCCCTTGGGGATTTTATGCGTGAAGAAAAGTTTCACAACTGCTTGTGAAACGCCGGGCCTTTCCAAATATCTTTCTTTTTTGTATAGTATATATACGCATCACTATGGAAAAATCACCAAGATTAGACCACATAAAGACAAAAGGAGAGGTTAGAAAAGGAAGAGAGAAAATACGAAAAGGACATGGACCGCGCGCGGACCATCATGAAAAACGAAGGCTCTTATGAAGTCACCGAGGATTCTGAATTTTTTATAATACACTATCCCCACAAAACCGCGCATATTCCAAAACGACAGCATCTTCCTTTGGTACGAGATAGTGGATTAGTGAGCGATGTTGCTATTGAAATTGTTGCGCATGCGCTTTGTCAATTTCCTGATGACGACTACAAAGATGCCATAGAAAAATACGAGAAAAAGATAAGAGAATAAAAAATAAGGAGGCGTGCCAGAGCGGTTGAATGGGCTGCACTCGAAATGCAGTATATTCGCAAGAGTATCGGAGGTTCGAATCCTCCCGCCTCCGCATTTATAAAACTAAAAACGTCACTCATAAAAAGTGATGTTTTTAGTTTTATAAATGCGGTGATATTTTACACTTTGCGCGAACCTTTTTTGAACGAAACGGCAACTGATTCGCCCCACACCCCCCTTCCGCCGCGCCCTCGCTTCGGCTGACGGCCAAATTCATTTTTTGCTTCGTAAAAAGCACCGCGGGAAAAACTTCATTTACTTTTCTTAATTTTTGGTGTAGCATTAAAGTAGTTGAAAGGAAATATAACCTAATACTTTAATTCTACTACTACGATATTAGTTATGTCAAACATCACCAAAAATTTAAGAAAGTTAAGAGAAGCCAAAGGGCTTTCTCAAGAAAAATTGGCGAGATTGGCCGATGTCGCCAATAATACAATTATCAAAATCGAGGCGGGCAAAAACCAAAACCCCACCCTTGATACACTTAAGAAAATCGCCAAGGCGTTAGAAATTAGCGTTGACGATTTAATAGTGTAAAATCAATAATAGTCGTAAATTTTTTAATAACATAAACTTATGAATAAAAACTTACTCGTAGGAATTATCGTAGTCGTAATTTTGTTGGTTGTCGGTGGATATTTTGTATTCAAAAATCCAAATCAGTCCAATGTTGGTATTCCAAAGGTTACCATTGCTATGGTTACCTTTCCTGGATATGGTCCGCTATATGTCGCGAAGGAAAAAGGATTTTTTGATGGCGTTGATGTTGAATTAAAGCGCATTGAATCAATTGGCGACATTCGCGCGGCCATGAGAAGTGGCGACATAAATATGTATGCGGCAACTTACGATATCTACCAAACAACAAAAGATGTTGCCCCAATAGGTCTTGGTTTTTTGGCAATTGACGAATCACATGGTGCAGACGGAGTTGCAACCGCAGGCGATATAAATTCCGTGCGTGATTTGCGAGGCAAAAAAGTTGGAGCCGAGCCCGGCTTTCCTCCATATCTTGTGCTTCAGTATTTGTTAGATAAAGAAGGAATGACATTGAAAGATTTGGATTTTCAGGACATGCCAACAACCGACGCGGGAAATGCGTTTGCCGCCGGGAAACTTGTCGCGGCTGGAATTTATGAACCGGCTTTATCCGCAAGTGTTAAAGCGCGCCCAGGCTCAAAAGTCTTTGCATCAAGTGCTGATATTCCCGGATTAGTTCAGGATTTGCTTTTCGCCGATGAAAAATTAGCGAAGGAACACCCAGAGACATTAGAAAAAGTTGCAGCTGGATATTTCAAAGCTCTTGATTATATAAATTCAAACCCAGATGACGCCTATCAGATTATGGCAAAAGCTTTTGCTGTTTCGGTTCAAGACATGAAAGACTTCAAGTCCGGGGTTAGTTGGATTGATAAAGCAGAAAATATAAAATTGTTTGATAAGACAAACACGGTCAATGCTTATAAAACTTACGACCTCGTTTGCAATATCTTAAAGAAAAATGGAGATACAAATATCTGCTTAAAATCTGAGGATAAACTGACAAATGAAATCGTCAATCAATTCAAATAATGTGCTCTCTAATTCAGCAAAAACAAATCGCACTTATTGGCCAGCTATAATTTTAGCTGTGCTTTTGCTGATTATCTGGTATTTAATAACGGAATTTACCAGTTTGATAAATCCGTTATTTTTGCCGTCGCCAGTAAAAGTCGTCACTTCCGCAATGTCGCTTTTTGGAAATGGTTTAGCGGTTGATATTTTTGCTACTGTTTACAGAGTAATGATAGCGTTCGCGATTTCCATAATTGTGGCATTACCGATAGCGTTGTTAATGTCGGAATCAAAATTTTTTAAGCGACTGTTTTCCCCCTATATTGATTTCATTAGGTACATTCCGGTGCCGGTTTTAATTCCGCTGACAATTCTTTTCTTCGGTATAGGCGAGGAGGCAAAAATAGTTTTGCTTTTCATCGGAACATTTTTTCAAATAGTTCTTTTGTTTGATAGCAATTTGCTAAATGTTCCGAGGGATTATTTTGATCTGGCGTATTCTTTGAATTTCTCCACTTTTCAACGCCTCAAAATGAAACTGCAATCCGCGCTTCCAGAAATGTATGACAATATGCGTATTTCTTTAGGATTGAGTTGGTCATATGTAATTATCGTTGAATTGGTTGCGGCACAAACTGGTATAGGCCATATGATAAAAGAGGCGCAGAGATTTTCTTTAACATCAAATGTTTATGTTGGAATATTATTGATGGGCATTATTGGTTTTATTTCTGATTTCCTTTTCAGAAAAAGTTATAACAAACTTTTTCCCTACAAAAAATAATTATGGCGGACGTTAATATACAGAAAATTTATAAAACTTATGATAACAAAAAGGTGTTAGAGAACATCTCTTTTGATATCAAAGAAGGAGAAATTGTTTCAATACTTGGTCCGTCTGGTTGTGGGAAAACAACATTGTTGAAGTGTATATTGGGTTTAGAAAAACCCGATGATGGCTTTATTAAAATTGATTCCAAAAAGCAATCAGACTGGTTAAAAGACAAACGCATTGCGTACGTTCCGCAAAAATATGCGAATTTTAATCATTTGACTGTTGAGCAAAATATCCTTGCGGCTTTGCAAAATTCGAAAGTCAATAAAAAACAAAAGATAGAACAAATATTAAAAAGTGTAGGATTAGATAAACATAAAAATACATATCCGGGCTGGCTTTCCGGCGGAATGCAACAAAGACTGGCTTTTGCGCGCGCTTTGGCACAAGACACTGATATTATTGCTTTTGACGAATCACTTAATGCCTTAGATGTTGAAACGAGACATCAAATGCAGGAATTGATTTTGGATTTATGGTCGGAAGGGAAAAAGACGGTCATTTTCGTCACTCACGATATTGAAGAAGCTTTATTTTTATCAAAACGAATTGTTGTAATGGGAACAAAACCTGGGATAGTCAGAGAAATTTTAGACATTCCTTTCTCTTATCCTCGCAAATCAACGCTTCGTTTCGATGAGGAATTTCAGAAAGTCAGGCGCGCACTATCGTATATAATCCGATCAGAAACTATCAAAAGCAAACTTTCAGAAGGAGAGCCAGCGCAAAGCACCGCTTTGAAAATCGGTCTTTATTATTGGCCTGGCAATAGTCCATTTTTCTATGCGCAGGATAAAGGATTGTTTGATAAATATTCGCTTCCCGTTGAGCTAATTTCGTTCAGTGATAACAGGCAGAAAATTGAGTATTGGAAATCTGGCAAAATAGATGTTTTGAATGTAACGGTTGACTCAGCGATTCGTTTGATTAAGGAAACCGATGGCGAAATTATAGCGGGACTCAACATTTCGCACGGCGGCGACGCTTTAATAAGTCGTGAAGCTATCGAGCCTATCAAAAAAATTAAGGGTAAAAAAGTGGCACTGGAAAAAGGAGAAATCAGTGAATTTTTCTTGAAATATATTTTGTATAAAAATGGACTGAAATTAGACGATGTTGATATTAAAGATTTGAAAGGTGACGAAATCGGCACAGCGTTAATTAGCGGAAGCGTTGACGCCGCCGTGCTTTGGGAGCCATGGCTTTCAAAAGCGATTGAGTTATCAAGAGCAAGTGTGGTTGCGACTAGTAAAGATTATCCCGTGTTTGCAGATGTTCTAATCGCAAAAAAAGATTGTATTGAAAAAAATAAAGAAGAAATAGAAAAATTAAAAACAATTTGGAAAGAATCCGTTGAATTTTATAAAAAAGACGAGAAAGATTTTATTCGTGCGATTGCTCCGGTGGTAGGATTGAGCAGTCAGGAACTTTCCCAACAATTGGCGAAAATAGAATTTTTTGACGGATCAATTGATAAGGTAGTGGAAATAGGCAAGGAAATTGAGAACGTGATAGAATAAATTTAACGCGGTGCGCCAGCTAACGCTGGCATGAATTTGGCCGTCAGCCGAAGCGAGGGCGCGGCGGAAGGGGGGTGTGGGGGGAATTCCGCCTCGCCCGAGCGTTTGAGCCCCGCCGCTCCGCCCGAAAACTTGCAGGGCGGAACCGAGCAGAAAAATTTCCTCTTCCTTTTAAAAGAAAAAGATGGTTGCGCGCAAAATCAAAAAATGAGGAGAAAATTTTTCTGCGAGGTTGCCGCCGAAGCGTTAGCGGAGGCGGGCGGCGGGGCGAGTTCACTGGTCGGGGTTCTCGTCAAAAAAAGTTCGGATTTCGTACAAAAGGTACCGCATTTATAAAACTAAAAACATCACTTTTTATGAGTGACGTTTTTAGTTTTTACTGAGCTAAAACCCCAATCTGTAGTTTTGCGAGTCCGGCTTCGGGTTTAGGTTGCCCTCCGTGTTTACCCAGAAACGCCTGTGTGCCATCAATTCCACAAATACTCGCGATCTTATCAGGTCCCCCCGGATGAGTATTTATGGCTGGCGTAAGATCATACACTTTTCCTTGCACCGTGGTATAACAACTATCTTTAGTATTGTGTTGCGCAACCTCTGCCATAGTAAATTGCTTTTGAGCCACCGGAGTAGTGCTTGCGAGAGTCTCCTTTTGAGGAACGGGTTTTGAGGTGCTCACAATAATACCAACCACGATAAGAATACACACTATCACCCCGACTACAATAAATTTTTTATTCATTTTTATGATTATATTATTTTATATTTTTATCTTGTTGATAAGTTTATATTTATTCGTATCTTAATGCATCAATTGGATTCAATTTTGACGCGCGTCTTGCGGGATAATATCCAAATACAATTCCTATAAAAGCCGACACGCCAAAAGCAAGAAGTACTGAAAATAATGATACGCTTGTCTGTATAATACCAAAATAAGAGATTCCAAATGCAGCGCACCATCCGAGAATAACTCCGATTATTCCTCCCAGAAACGTGATAGTAATCGCCTCAATAAGAAATTGAGTACTAATATCTTTTGCTTTTGCTCCGATAGCCTTTCGCAACCCAATTTCTCTGGTGCGTTCAGTAACGGTCGTTAACATCATGTTCATAATACCAATCCCTCCGACCACCAACGATATTCCCGCGACAGATCCCAAGAGAATGGTAAATATCTCTGTAACACTGGAAGCTGTGGAGGCAATGTCGGATTGATTCATGGTTCTAAAATCTATTTTTGAGGGATCTGAAATATTATGTTTTTCTAACAAAAGAGCGGTTATCTCCTCTTGTATTTGAGTAGTAAGATTTGCGTCTTGCGCGGATACATCAATAGCATTCAAATATTCATCACCTGAGAGAAGTCTTTGGGCTGTAGTAACAGGAATAAACACCATATCATCTTGACTCGCAAAACTGGATCCCCCCTTTTCTTTCAAAACCCCAATAATTTTAAATTCTATTTTATTTATCTTTATGGAGTTACCAACTGCATCTGTACTGGTACCAAATAAATCATCTCTCACCGAGGACCCGAGTACCGCAACCCGAGCTGAACTGTTTACATTCTGCCCAGAAATAAAAGATCCTATGTCTATTTCAACGTTCTTTACCACAGGATATTCCCCATTCGTTCCAACTACTTGTGTATTCGTATTAGTCCCCTTCGCGGTTATCTGATATCTTCCTGAAACTTCTGGCGCTACCGCTTTTACCCCCGAAATCTCTTTTGCAATCACTTCTGCGTCGCTTAATTTTAAAGACTTTGCCGAACCCCTTCCTGAACTCACCGAGGTTCCTGGTCCTCGTTGCGCTCCTGGAGAAATAGTAATTAGATTTGAACCTATTGATTGAATATTGGATTCAACTGAATTTTGAGCCCCCTGTCCTATGGCAAGCATCGCAATAACCGACCCGATTCCAATAACAATACCCAACATAGTAAGTCCTGAGCGAACCTTGTTTGAAGTAAGGGCTAAATAGGTCTCTTCTAAAATATCTTGTGTTTTCATAGGTATTATTGTATGACTCTCTTTTTGTGACCCCTTGAATCGCTCACTAAAAATCCATCTTTAATAAAAATGATTCTATCTGCATGTTGTGCGATATCTGGCTCATGAGTGATTAATACTATAGTTTTCCCCTGTTCTTTGTTTAATTTTTGGAATGTTCCCAATACGATCTCTCCCGTCTTTGAATCTAGGTTCCCCGTTGGCTCATCGGCTAAAATCAACGATGGATTATTTACTAATGCTCGCGCGATAGCAACTCTTTGTATTTGCCCTCCTGAAAGTTGGTTGGAGAGGTGCGGAAAATATTTTTCATCAAGCCCAGCCGAGACAAGCGCCGCTTGGGCTTTTTTTGCTCGCTCTTCTTTCCCTACACCTTCATATACCAATGGCAAAATTACATTCCGCAACACCGTTGCGCGAGGTAATAGATTGAATGATTGGAACACAAAACCTATTTTATCTCTGCGAATATCAGCAAGCTCATTTTCACTTAGAACAGATACGTCCTTTTTATCAAGAAAATATGTTCCACTTGTGGGAGTATCTAATGCTCCTAATATATGCATTAAGGTGGATTTTCCCGAACCAGAGGGTCCCATAATAGCAACAAATTCTCCGTCTTGAATATCAAAACTAACTCCTTTTAGCGCCTCAAAATTCACCACTCCTGTTTGATATATCTTTGTTATATTTTTTATTTCTATCATAGCTTCAAAGCATTCGTTTTACGGAAACATTCCTCTCCCCGAACCGCCTCCTACACCCTGCAAGATATTTTTAGTACTAGTTGTCTTTGAGCTCTGAGTGGGTAAAGATGATCCCGTTGTTGTTTTTTCCACAACCTTGTCCCCCTCTTGTAATCCTGAGATAATTTCCGTATTTGTATCGTCGGAAAGTCCCGTAGTTACTTTTTGATTCGTCGGTATAGATTCATTTGCTTTCATAACTTGCACATAACTTACGTCTCCTTGAGATTTTACGGCACTATTAGGAACCAGTAATACATCTTGGCGTGTTTGAGTAGTAATAGTCGCCGTAGTGCTCATACCAGATTTCACTCTAGTATCTTGCGCTTCAAGCTCTATTTTTATCCCATAACTTACTACCCCTTGAGCAGTTGTGCCCACTAAATTTACCTCCGCCACTGTTCCCGATATAGTTAAACCATCTAGGGCGTCAAAGGTAAGCGTTGCTTTATTCCCCACCGCAACTTTTGAAACATCAACTTCGTTAAGAGTAATTTCCGCTATTTTCTGTTTTGTAATAAATGTCCCAATATCAGTTCCACTATTTATCCTATCTGTTTGTTTTACACTCAAACTCCCCACGACTCCATCAAAAGGAGCTCTTAAAAAATACTTTTCATATTCATATTCTTTCTGTTTGAGAGCTAATTGTTGGCTTTCAACATCAAGCTCGTCGGGACCATCTTGAAGTTTTTTGAGTGTTGCTTGTTTTGTCTCCGTATCTCGTTTGGTGCTCAAAATATTATTTTGAGCACTTACGATAGTATTCTGTGAAGACAATAATGAGCTTAGATCTTGAGTAACTTTATTGGTCCACGTAGTGATATCTGATTGAGCCGCGGTTGCTGCTGCATAGTTCTGGGCACTTGATGAAGAAGAGCTTTGTTGTTGCTGCACATTCTTAAAATAATCAACGGCTGTTTTTGCATCTTTGAGAGCCTGGGAGACTTTCCCAGTCATATTATACACATCATCAAGAACTCTCTTTACATCATCGGGAGCGCTCGAACGGGAGATATTTTTGTATTCAGCAAGTACTGTGGTATATGCGTTATTTGCAGCATCATAACTCAATCCCGCCGTTGTTCTATATGAACGGACGAGGTCTGAATATGACTGCACTGACTGAGATGAGATATAACCATCTCTACCGTATAATAAATCATTCAATCCAGATAAAACGTCCGGAAGATCAAGAAATGTGTTTGATATTGTGGTAAATCCATCATTATATGATTTTGTGAGATCTAATTGCGCTTTCTCTTCTGCTTGCCGAGCATCCTCCACTGCGTTTTTTGCAGAAAGCATCGTTGCCGCATCGGTGGGTTTTAACAATTTCTGCAAAGATATTTTCGCATTTTGTAAATCAATTTCCGCATCATGGGGATTGATTTGCACTATCAAGTCTCCTTTTTTGAGTTCTTGTCCAACTTTTGCAGCCACAGAAAGCACTTCCCCTGAAACCTGACTACTCAAAGAAACTTCATTAGAGGCAGACACCTGTCCGGCTCCGACAATTGTAGAACTAATGGTTCCTTTCTGAACTGTTGCAAGTGTATAGTGTATAGAATCTACTGATCCACCACTTATAAAAAGTCTATATATAATAACAAGTAGTAATAATAATATGACGATACTTATTTTTTTGTGCGTTATAATGTATCGTTTTATCTTTTCAAAAGAAAAACGTTTTTCAGATTTAGTGTTCATATATTAATACGTATTATTTATTTGTGAGCTTGTGGTAGATGCGGGGGGTGGTAATCCCGGCGGAGGAGGTGGTAACACCCGAATCAATCGAGCTTCAATTTGTCCCTGATTGTTTGCCGATCCTACTACCACAATAGTATCATCAGTCTTTAAATCAGAAGCAGAAATTGTTTCGTTCATTTTTTTAATAATAGTGTCATCGGTTATATAAATACTTTTTTCTATTTTGTTCGGATTTACGACAACAATTGCTGGTAATTCTATGTGTACTATTTTCCCCGTTGCGCCATGGCCGCCCGGCATTTCCCCCTTCGGAATTTGCATGCCAAGCCCCATTCGTTCGCCCCGTTCATCGCCAAAAATGCGGAAGTAATTATCAGACAAACGACATGCAAAAGTTCCTTTTTTATACCCCACCAACATTCCCAACTCAAAAAAGAGCAAGACAACAATAAGTGCTGCAATACTTATAATAATTCTTCGCGCTGTTTTTGAATGAATATATTCATGCAGTGACTTCATATATGATTATGTTTAATAATTAAGGGCGTAATGAACCGCTTTCTTTTTTTCTATTATCTGGGATAACAACCACACAAAAATTCCCGTGGCTACTAATACCAGAATAATTTCCATCAGAGGAATTGACTCTGCTAATAATGATAGAAACTCTTTCCATGAAGACATGAGTGTCGCCCCATCAGAAAACAACAAAGATATATATTGAGAAAATCCAGTCTTTACAGTCATCTTAACAAAATAACTGCCCGCATATATCACAGAACCCAAGGATCCCACCGTCAAAGAACTCAACATTATAGTCCCCCAAAAAATACGACGTTTTTGCAAGGTATGAACGCGTGCAATAATTTTCCCCGCAAGCTCTGGGGGGGCGATTTCTGAATTAATAATTTTTTTTATTTTTTCGTTGTTCATATTTACTCATTATATTATACGATTGTTTTACATTATTTGGTCCATAGCATCATTTACATCCTTTTTGAGTGCCTGAATTGCCCGGTAGTACTGCCCCTTTGCGGTATTCATGGGAATATGCAGGATTCTCGCAATCTCCTCAAAAGTAAAATCTTGCTCGTGCTTTAGTAACACTACAGCCTTATGTTGAATTGATAATTTATCTATAGCGATACTCAATCTCTCTCTTTGCCTCTTATTGTCAAATAAATCATCGGGAAGCGGACTCATATCAAAAAGCGTATCTTCAAAATTAATAGATTCACCATCACTCAAATCTGAGAAAACAACATTTTTCTGTTTTCTTAAATAATCAATGGCGGAATTGCGCGCGATAGTAAAAAGCCAAGTCTTAAAATTATACCGTGTATCATACTGATCTATTTTTTTCCACATTTTTATAAAAGTTTCTTGCGTTATATCTTCCGCCTCTGTACTAACGTGAACTAACTTTCGCACAAAACCATACACGGATCCCGTATATTTATATATAAGCTCATCTAATGCGCGCGCATCCCCCTTTTGATACGCCGTGATTAATTGCACGTCATCCTTTTCCATAACACGTATTTAGTTTATCACAAGAATAACTTCTAATATATTCTCTTTACAAAGAAAAGCGGCTATACTTATAACAAGTAATATTTTACCTATGCACCATAACGAATTAGTATCGTATATTGTAAATCAATTACGATCATGCGTTGTTGAATCTGATATAATAGCAACCTTACAAAAAAACGGCTGGCATTCGCATGATATAGAAGAAGCTCTTAAAGCAGCCCACACCATCATAACATCTCAAGGACAAAGCAATCTGTGCGCAGTACGAGTAGATTTTATGGGTGCATCTCAACATACCGTAGTACCAAAACACAAAAATATAAAAACTTATAGCATTATAATTGGTGCTATTATATTTTGTATTGCGGTGGCAGTTTTTGCGTACACACAATACACAACATCTCCTACGGTAATTCTCTCTCGTATGTTTGAAAAATTACCCTCAATACAAACCATACAAGGAACCGCAGCTATTGCTGTTGACGCACGCATTCCTGAGAATAAAACCTTTCTGCATAATATAAAAAGAACCACTTCTTCTACCGCGTTAGTTAATGAAGGCTTTTCATTCTCCATAACACAATTTATAGATTTTACCGGAAAGAATACAGATTCATTTAAAACAGATTTTTCACTACAATACCACAACTCCACACACCTTACATCGCCCATTACCATAACTCTCAACTCATTTGGTATAGGGAATACTGTTTACGGAAAAGTGAGCGGGGTAACGAATACTCTTTCCCTCTTATTTGGAAACTCATTTGGTGATATAAAATTTTTGGAAAATCAGTGGTTCTCTGTAGATAAAACATCTTCAAGCACTGATGCCTTTAAAGAACTTGCTCAATCAACATTACCAGAAAAAACATCAAGCGCTTCCTCGGATGAACGAGCGACATCTACTAGCAAGAAAGATAAGTTAATTTCTATATTTAATACTTATAAAGAAAAAATTATTTCTGATATTGAGAACAAGGGGGAGGAGAACGTTGGAGATATCTCTACTACCCATCTAATGATTATATTAGATGAAGCACAATTAAAAGAAATGTTGCAGAAAATAAGCGATCTAACCAATGGAGGCATTTCAATAGAAGAGGGCTCTCCATCGATAATAAAATCTTTTGATGTATGGGTGGGAACAGACTATTTTCCTTACAAATTAGAAGTGTCTATGAATCCCGATTTTATCACTAAAAGAATGGATAATCCCGACATAGAAATTCCCGCTATAAAACTTGTTGTTTCTGATATTAGCTATAATACCGTCCTTTCACTTACTCCCCCACAAGGTGTTAAAAGATTAGAGGATGTTATGGGGCAGGTGTTTATGAACTTATCTGGAGGAATAAATTCTTCTGCAATGCCAAACGGTAGTGGCATACAAAAAAAATAACCGTTATACTAAGTTATACCTTATGAGGATAAAGCATCAAAAATGGAAAATTTTGCTTACAGTCGCTATAGCGGTATTAATTGCTGTTTCATTTTTTGATTGGTCGTTTTGGTCATGGATTGGAATTGCGGGAATTGTTCTTATTTCTATTGGTTGGTATTTGAAAAAGTGATAAGTTTCTCGCTCGCCTCGCTTGATGCAAGTCGAAGCGGGCAACTAGTAACGAGTCCAACTGTACCATTTCACTAACTCCTAATCACTAATCCCTAATTTTATGACTGAAGAAGAAAAGCGTGTTGAAGTAATAGAGCAATCCCTTCCGGCTGTTGTTTCTATCAGCATCTCAAAAAAAACTAACCATACCACTGACACCACCGACCCAAAGCGAACCAAAAAAATTACGCAAGGGTTTCCTGTGTTTGAAAGAGACGCAACAAAAATAAAATCCTACCCCAATCAAAATGACGAGGAGGCATTAGACTGTGGAGGGGGTTCTGGATTTATCGTTGATACTACGGGTATTGTTATTACCAATATTCACGTTATTAAGACCAGCTCTTTTGAATATGAAGTTACTTTGCACGATGGTACCATACATCAAGCACAACTTATTGATACTGATCCCATTCACGATGTGGCTTATTTACGCATACGGACAGAAAAAACATTTACCACGCTTCCCTTTGGAGATTCTACTTCCATAAAATTAGGACAGACCGTATACGCCATCGGAGATGTGTTGGGGGTATTTCCTGACACTATTTCGCGCGGCATTATTTCGGGTCTGGGAAGAACTATTGAAGCTCATAATGAAGACAGAAAAGAAATGCTTCACGATCTTATTCAAACTGACGCCGCTATTAATCCAGGAAATTCTGGCGGCCCACTCATTAATAGCAACGGTGAAGTTATTGGAATCAACTCAGCTAATGTATCAAAGGCAGAAAATATTGGATTTGCAGTTCCTATTAACGCTATAAAGAATGATTTAGAAGATATAAAAAAATTTGGGAAAATCAGACGGGCGTTTTTAGGTGTGCGACATGTCGTTATTACTCCCACTATTGCGCTGGGGCTTTCTCTTCCAAGTAGACAAGGCATCTTAGTCACCAGTCCCTCTCCGCATCAACCAGCAATTATACCTAAAAGCCCCGCCGATCAAGCAGGGTTGCGAGAGAACGACATTATTATTTCTATGAATGGAACTTCTCTTAATGAACGTTATACGCTTGAAGATTTCCTAGAAGATTCTTGTGGGGATACTGAGGTAGAAATGTTAGTACTTCGCAACGGAAAGGAAATAAAACTAGTAGCAACACTACTGGAACGACCAACAAACTAGCGATTAGGGACTAGAAATTAGTAGATAGCGACTAAAAAGGCCTTCAAAAAGGCTTTTTATGTGATGTTTTAAGTAATTGACTTTTTGTTAGATATGTGCTATTCTCTAAATAGAAACCTACAAACTATTTTTAGTTGTTATTCAAGATTATTTTTGAATTAGTGGTCTTGAACAACAACTAAAAATGAATAAGGAGAAACGAAAGTGAAAAAGGTAATTATTTTTTCATTATTCTTAATTCTTGCATTAGCTATTGCATGCAAAGAAGAAAAAAGTCCCATTAACACCACCGGGGAAAAGGCTCGGGAATTCTTGTTTGATGATTTCTCAAAGAGATTAAATTTCTTCGATGACCTATATGCTGTTGAAAATTATGATTATTCAGCGATGGAAAGAATGAAGAGGTTCGAAGACGCCTCCAAAATACTCACGGAGATTATTGAATCACCTCGCAAATACTACAGATCATATGAGGGTTATGTACAGGACATAACCGAGGCCTTAAAAAGAGAAAGAAAAAGAATTCTATTCTCATATCCAAACGAAAAAGAATTAATAAACCAGGCATCAGATTTCGGAACAAATTCCTTTTCTCTATCGGACTGGAACACTTTGGTCAATTTACACGAAAAGGCATATGGAAAAATATCAGATGAGGTTCTGGCCCTAGAAGAGCACGCTGCGAAAAAAGAAATTATCTTAGCAAGTAGAGAAAGCCTTTACTCAATCCTTGATCTCAGGGACCGCTTACCCAAAAGACTGGCCGGCGCGAAAAAAGCCTTGACAGAAGAAGTACTTGCAAAAGGTCATTTGTCGGTAAAAGAATGGCAGATTCTTTTTAATGCCGATAGAAAACTCTTTAAGAGAATGGCAGAAAAGAGAGCGAATACCGACGAATTGAAAACTTTTCTAAAATTTAATTAAAAATCTTCTCCTTCAGCACACTGAAAGGCTCCGTCTACGGAGCCTTTTGTGTATTTAATATCAAAGAGACTTTTCTATCTATGAACGCCTATATATGGAGCGGTGCGTTCCGCGGGTAGCTTGTTGCGTACTTGCGCAATAGCATTAAAGAAATACAAGAAGAAAAATATAACCAACAAGGTAAGCGTAATGTTCTTAATCACGGCAGTAAAAATAAATTAATCTTTTATAATCAGGTTTATAATCTTATCTGGCACAAATATAATTTTAATCACTTCTTTGTCTTTCGCATAGGTGGCAAATCCTCTATCTTGCAACGCTAGTTTAAGAGCTCCTTCCTTTTCAGTCCCCGCAGGAATTTCCACAACCGCTCTTTTCTTACCATTTATCTGACACACCAGAGGGGTCATCGCGGAGCGAAGATGTTTTTCATCAAACCGTGGCCACATATCTATATGGATACTTTTTTTATGACCTAGTTGGTGCCATAGTTCTTCTGTAATAAATGGCGCAAAGGGAGCTAGTAGTTTAATACATTGTTCCCATACGTTTTTAGGAATTTCTTCTAGCGCGTAGCACGTATTCACAAATATCATCAGCGTTGAAACTGCGGTATTAAAACTCATTGACTCTATATCCTCACTTACCTTCTTAATAGTAGTGTTGATTTTATATTTTAAATCTTCACTTGCAGACGTGCGCGCGGAAACCTTATTCATTGAAATATCCCACACCTTATTAAGAAAGCGGCTACATCCTGCAATACTTCCTGGATCCCACGCGATTGATTGATCAAAGGGTCCCATAAACATTTCATATACGCGCAGAGCATCAGCACCATATGCTTGCACTACTCCATCGGGATTTACCACATTACCTCGTGATTTTGACATCTTAATCCCTCCCTCTCCCAAAATCATTCCGTGAGAGGTCCTTTTTTTATATGGTTCGGCTACTGGCGATACTCCGATGTCGTACAAAAAATTGTTCCAGAAACGAGAATACAATACGTGTAATGTAGTGTGTTCCATTCCTCCGTTATACCAATCTACATTCATCCAATACTTCATCTTTTTACCATCCGCAAGAGCTTTTTTGTTTTGTGGATCAATATAACGCAAAAAGTACCAACTAGACCCCGCCCAGTTAGGCATAGTATCTGTTTCACGCACCGCCTCACCCTTACATACCGGACACACCGTTTTTGTCCACGCATTCATGGCCGCAAGAGGAGACTCTCCAGTATCAGTTGGTTGATATTTTTTTACTTTTGGCAATTCCAGAGGAAGTTGTTTGTCTTTAAGAGCAATCCAACCGGGATTTGATAATTCCCCTTTTGAAAAAATTCCTTTCTTAAAAGTGCCGCCTTTAATACGTTGTTCACATTGTTTACAAAACACCAAAGGAATCGGTTCCCCCCAATAATGCTGGCGGGAAAAAACCCAATCACGCAGATGGTAATGAACCTCAGATTCTCCGTGCACAAAATCAGCAATTACTTTTTTTGCTTTTTCGCTCTCCATCCCGATAAACTTCCCCGAATTTATAACTAAACCTTCCCCCGTATACACCTCATCTGCATTAGGAGTAGATTCTGCGTGAGCAGTAATCACGGGGATAATAGGGAGATTAAATTTTTTTGCAAAAGAGAAGTCTCTTTCGTCGTGAGCAGGAACCGCCATAATGGCGCCGGTGCCATATTCAGCAAGAACGTAATCTGATACAAACAAAGGAATCTCTTTTTTAGTTGCAGGATTTATTACGCACACACCCTCAATTTTGACACCTGTTTTTTCCTTTTCAATTTCTCTTCGTTGTGCACCCGCTTTTTTCTCTGCCTGTGCGCGATATAGTTCAACTGCATTCCAATTTTTTATTAATGCGCGATTCGCATCTAGAATAGGATGCTTTGGATTTACCACCACATACGTACACCCAAAAATAGTGTCCACGCGCGTAGTAAATATTTCTATTGAATTTGCTCCTATATTTTCTGGAGATTGAGAGCTGCCTGCTACATAATGGATTGGAAATTCAATTCGTGTTCCCTCTGACTTCCCAATCCAATTTTTTTGTTGCAACTTAATCGCTTCAATATAATCAACGGCATCTAATCCTTTTAATAACTTCTCAGCATACGCGGTAATGCGTAACATCCATTGATCTTTTTCTCTTTGCTCAACTTTTGTTCCACAACGCTCACATGCGCCATCTACAACTTCTTCATTCGCAAGTCCAATTTTGTCTTTTGGACACCAATTAATAAACATTTTTTGTTTATATGCAAGACCATGCGCATACAACTGTAAAAATATCCACTGTGTCCATCTATAGTATTGTGGATCGGTTGTGTTAATTTCCCTATCCCAATCAAATGAGAATCCAAGTGATTTTAATTGGCGACGGAATGTATCGGTATTTTTTTTGGTGATAACGGTGGGATGCAATCCTTTTTGGATAGCATAATTTTCTGTAGGGAGTCCAAACGCGTCCCACCCTATGGGATAGAGTACATTATGTCCTTCCATGCGACGCTTACGCGCAATGATATCCATTGCGGTATATCCACGCACGTGCCCGGTATGTAATCCATCTCCCGAAGGATACGGAAACTCAACAAGCGCATAATATTTCTTTTTTTGAGAAAAATTTTTTGCGGAATATATGTTTTTTTCTTCCCATGCTTTCTGCCATTTTTTTTCTATCTGCTTTGGTAAATATTTCATTGCTTCAATAGCTTCTACTTCTTATTAAAGGTAATCTTGAACACGATATTGTTCTGATCTGCTTGCGTAATGCTGGTAAGAGGTAACTGAACATTCTGTACCGATGAGAGTTGCTCTATTCTTCTCTTAAACTCAATAGCTGATTCTTCTTTATTGGTACGCGCGTTTATAGTAATACCAGAATCTGATGCTTGCATATAGATTCTATCAATCGCTATCAACGGACCTGTTTGACCATAGATATCAGAGAGAATTTTATGCCAACGAACTTGTTGATTTTGTACCAAGGAAGCGCGCTCAACTCCTTCATTAAACACCGTCGCCTCTTTCTTTAACTCATTATATCGTGTAACACTTGCGGGGGTGATAGAAGTATTCAAATCATAAGAAATAGTTCCTATAAGATAATTTAGAAATACATACACCGCAATAAATGCCCCCAAAATAATAGATCCCGCTGTTATCAACAATGCCCGCCACGCCCCCACGAACGAAAGTATCTGCGTATGCAATAACATTTCACGAGTATCTTCTGGCGTTAAACTAATAGCGGCATCTTGTGAACGAGGAATAAGTCCTCGGAGAGCCGCCCCAGCGCTTACAAACCATGCTTCATCATTTGGAGTATGAGTGATAGTAAGCGGATAAACTCCAAATGAGAATTTATTTTTTAGAGTTTCTATTAATTGACTCTCCATGGCCCCTCCCACAATATACACTCCTGATATTGGGTCATGAGATCTTCCCACAAAGAAATTACTCACCTGATGAATTTCTCGTATAATGAGTGTCGCGAAGTCTGAAAATATAATATCCCGTGTGACATGCATTTCCTTAAGAATCGTTTGCCAAGAAGAAAACTTATCAAAACACAAGTGTCCTTTACTCATAACCGCAATAGTGATTCCGTCTCCTCCAATGTGTACCAAAATATATGATTTTGTTTTTGCAAACGATGATTCGCGCTGAGAAACAAACCGCGCCAAAGACATAGAACGATGCTCAATCGCCACTGCTAAAAATCCACTTTTCTTAAGACATCGCAAGAAAGAATCAATAACCGGTCGTTCCACAAAAGAAGAGATTATTTCGGTATCGGCGACATTAACATTGTTTTCTATACGCTCCCATCCTGAATATGCTTCGTTAAAATTAATTGGAGAAATCGTCTGCATATTAAGACGAACCGCTTCTTCAAACGACCCCTCGGATAGTTGAGGAAGAGTGAATAATTGCGTGAAGATATTTTCATCAGAAATAGAAACTACAACAGGAATTTCTTTCTTGCTCTTTATAGTAATACGCTTATGAAGTTCTACGAGGCTTTTGGTAAGCGCTTCTTCATGAATCACCTTCCCCTCTTTTATAACTCCCGCCTCTAGAGATATAGAATATTGAGTAGTTTTTAGAGTTTCTGGAGTAACAGAAAAAAATACGATGCCGGTATCGGTTATTTCAAGTCCTCCTATTTCAACTTTAGGATTAATGATTCGTACTAATTTTTTTAGAAATGAAATGTTCATTGAATCTCTTTCCTATCTATCTAGTATAATATAAAACTTTCCTTTCTCAAAGCATTTTTAGCATTTTACACCATTAGAAATCCTTCATTGTTCCTTTTTTATTACATAAAAGACTATAGCTCGGTCATTGATTGCTGACTTACCGATCCGGTATATCCATCCACAATGAAAATACTCTGAATTTGCACCTTTTTTGTTAACGC
>JAJYXK010000005.1 GCA_021801825.1 bacterium | reverse complement strand
GAAGGGGTTGTATGTACTCGAAAAAATCTCTTGCCTTATTTCTTCGTGTATCAGAACCAACCGTATATAAACTTCTAAGAGAGTTGGAAGAAATGGATCTCATAGAATTTGGAGATAGAACAAATACAAATACCCGAGAGATATTTCCGACAGAGAAGGGGACTTTATTTATTGATGAATTGAATAAAGAATTTAATGAACCAAAAAAGAACAAGCCTCCAGCAAGGGTTCATTACATTAACTAAAATAACGGACCCATAAAATGTTTTTAAAATACATAAAATATTTTTATATATCTAATAAAAATTTTTAATTAAGTATATTAAGAATATTAATACAATAATTAATAAATAAAATTTAATAAATATATAAATAATTCTGCAAGCAGAAGTATTTTTTCTTTAACCCTTCGGGTTTTAATTCAATTTATAATTACTAATAATAATTTTACTATTATGGAAAACAAAAAATACGCCGTTGCTTATTGTCGTGTTAGTACCGATGATCAAGCAGATAACGGTATCTCATTAGATGTGCAACAAGAAGCATGCGTAACCGCTCTTCAAAAGGAAGGATATGAGCTTCTTGAGGTAGTTCGTGACGAGGGTAGAAGTGGAAAAAATTTAAATCGAGAAGGAATTATGAAGGTTCTACAACTGGTAGAAGAGAACAAAATCAATGCTGTCTTTGCTATTAGTAATGACCGTATTGCTCGGAATACCATGGACTATTTATATCTAAAAAATAGACTTCATGAAAATAAGATATTACTACGATATGTGTTTCAGCAAAACTTCGATGAATCTGCTACTTCAAAAGCCATGGAGACAATGACAGCGGTTTTTAGCCAGATGACAAGCGATACCATATCAGAAAAGGTAAAAAAGAACCTCTACGCTAAGGCACAAGCGGGTTTTTTTCCATCATCCGCACCCTTGGGCTATCTGAATGTAACCGACCCGCAAACGCAAGATAAAATGGCTTTTCGGATAATTATTCCAGATCCACAGAAGGCTCCATTGATAAAAGAGGCATTTACATTATATGCAACAGGAAATTATAACGCATATGACCTAAATGACTTATTATACGAAAAAGGATTAAGGTCTCGTAATGGATTAAAATTATCCCCAAGTATATTCTATGACATGTTAAAAAATCCCGTGTATGTAGGAGAGGTGCACTGGGGAGAAATACATCAGAAAGAGGGAAAACATGAACCCATTATTGATAGAGAGACATTTAATTGTGTTCAATCTATTTTAGCTGGACATAACAACCATGCTTGTAGGCGAAGGAAATATACATGGCTTTTGAATGGTTTTATTTGGTGTGTTGAACATGGGCATAGGTATACTGCGGAATGGCATTTGAATAAACATATTTCGTATTATCATTGTTCTCATCGATTTGGATGTGGGAAATATATACCAACAGAGGAACTTGAGGAAAAAGTTGCTAACAAATTCAAAGAGCTGGAATTCGAAGAACAATTTATTAATACCGTTGTCTCAAAAGCCAGAGGTATAATTTCAAAGATGAAGACGGAGGCTCTTACGAAAAAACAATCTCTCATTAATCAAAGAACGGCGTTAGAGGCTAAGAAGCGCGTGGCACAAGAAAAATTAATTGAAAAGGTTTTATCGAATGATGAATTTCTAAAAATAAAAAAAGAAATAGACAAAAATCTAGGAAAGATTGAAGAAAGAATACAAAACGAGGAAAATAATGAATATCTATCGACTGATATTTTAGAAGAGATTTTAAAATTTTCTCAAAATATATATGAGACGTATACGAAAGCTCCTCAACATCTAAAGAGACATTATTTAAGTTTTTTCTGGAACAAGTTTGAAGTTGCTGAAGGAGTTATAATAAAATCCTATTCCTCTCTATTATTTGAAGAACTTTTAGTCTTAAAGCAAGCTCATCTCAACAATGCTGAAAACGAAAAAACCCCAGAAAACAAGGGTTCTTCGTCGGTTATATTAAGACGTGCTCTGCTCCCCGAGTAGGATTCGAACCTACAACCTTATCCTTACATTGATCCTAATGTTTCCACTAAGCATGGACTATATCATCATCCCATGGGGATGTGAGGGGCTTCCTCTTGTGCATGCATAAGAGTACTTCCGTAAAGGAATAGTCTCTACACCCACCTTCATAAAAATTGAAGGGTCGGCTCGGTATTGCCCAAAAAGGGTTTCACCGATTTCACCTCATTTTTCACCCTGAATTACTTCAGGGAGCTGCGTTACGCCAGATTCTATTTCTCTATGACAATTAGCACAGACGAGAATACATTTATCAAGTTCTTGTTTCACTTTCTCCCAAGAACGGGTATATCCTTTGTCTCCGATGCTAAATGATTTGTCCTTTGAAATATGGTGAAGGTCTAATGCTCCTGGATATTTGTTGTATCCACAAACCTGACATTTTCCACCTTTGTATTCGATTGAGAGAAGTTTTATTTTCCGTCGTCTTTTTGCTACGGCTTTAATAAGTTCCTCTCTACGATCGGCGTAGGTTCTTTTCTCAGTCATATACCAATTATACAACAGATAAAAGATGTTCACAGGGATCCGCTCTACCGTTGAGCTATCGGGGAATATTTTCCTTATTTAATTATTAAGGTATAGTTACTATATCAAAATTTTATCTAGTTTTGCAAGGTTTAATAGTATGGTTACTAAAAATATTTTATTTACAGAAAAAGTATATACAGTGGTTAAAAAAATCCCGAAGGGGAAAGTGGCGACGTATGGGCAAATCGCGCGACTCGCGGGTAATCCGCGCGCAGCACGCGCGGTGGGTATGTGTATGAAAAACAATCCGTATGCGCCCGTAGTACCGTGTCATCGAGTAGTTGCTCAGAATGGGGTGTTGACTGGATACTCGGGTAAAGGGGGAATACGAGGTAAACAAAAATTATTGAAAGCGGAAGGTGTTTATTTTCTAAAAAATAATAAGATACACATGAAACAATCGGGTTGGAATCAATAAAACAAAAAAGGTATACTCATAATAATATGTTAAAAGGATTTAAGGAGTTTATTCTCCGAGGTAACGTGGTTGATTTAGCGGTCGGTGTTGTAGTGGGAGCGGCGTTCAGTGCGATTGTCACCGCATTAGTAAAAGATATACTCACACCGTTTGTGGCGGCCATTATACAAGCCCCAGATTTTTCTCAACTTAGTTTTGAAATAAACGGAAGTAAATTTCTCTACGGCGATTTTATAAACGCCCTTATTTCTTTTCTGATTGTGGCAACAACGGTATATTTCTTTGTGGTTCTTCCACTTAATAAATTAATGACGCGCATACATAAAAGAGAGCCCATAGACGCTACTACGAAACAATGCCCAGAATGTTTGAGCGAAATTCCTCTGAAAGCAAAACGATGCGCTCATTGCACGGCGTTGTTACATGAATAGTATATGTTATATACCGCATATCTTAAAAAATTAACCACCTGTCCATTTTGTGATAAGGGGGATCGGCAAATTATTAGACAGAAAAGTGCATACTTAACCTACGCAAAAGCGCCCTACGCGCCATATCATCTACTCGTGATTCCTAAAAGACACACGCAGTCGTTTCTTTCTTTAACAAAAACAGAAAATGCTGATATTGCAAAATTGTTGCACGCGGGAGTAAAAATTCTTCACAAACTTGGTATTAAAAACTGTTCCATATTAGTACGAGATGGAGCGGGGGCAGAGAAGAGTATTAAGCATCTGCATTATCATATTATTCCGAATCATAGAATTGGTGATTTGGACATACACGGAGAACAGAGAAGGATTCTTACTGAAAAAGAAATTACAAACTTTATTAAAAAAATAAAAAATAATTTATGAAGAAGATTCATTGGGGGAAATTAATTATTTCTCTTGTGCTCCCGCAAATCGCCGGATTTATTGGGTCATTGTATACCATATCTCAAATCGGTTCATGGTATGCGGAGTTGCAAAAGCCATCTTTCAATCCTCCATCATGGATTTTTGGTCCCGTGTGGACGGTGTTATATGTACTCATGGGAGTAGCGTTTTATTTTCTTTGGACACGGAAAGATGTGATATCAAAAAAATTAAGAATTCTATTCTTAGTTCAATTGTGTTTGAATGCGATGTGGTCTATTTTGTTTTTTGGTATTCATAACCCGCTGTTTGCTTATGTGGATATTATTCTTTTGTGGCTTATGATCGTGGCATTAATGATAGATACGTGGCGAATAGATAAAAAAATCTCCTTCTTATTTATGCCGTATGTAGCATGGGTGACCTTTGCTTCGTTTCTTAATCTTTCCATAATTCTTCTAAATTAAATGGTATGCGTCCTCTGATTGTTATACATCGGGGTATTTCTGGTCATCGCAGCGTTGCGGCTACTCAGGCTCAGCTTGGGGGCGTAGCTTCGTTTTTGGAGGTTGATCTTGATGTCTCTAAAGACGGAGTGGTGTTTGTATTACACGATCCACGGGTAAAATTGTTTATCATCCGAGAACCATATCTTCTTAAAAAAGGAAAGATAAAGAAAAAAGCTCACCAACTATTATTTTCAGAAATACAGGAGTTGTTTCCAAGCGCTATTAAGTTTTCAGAGCTCATTAAAGAGATTCCACCATCTCAGCTATTGTGTGAATTAAAATCATACACTGCATATAAAGGAGTCATACATATATTGCATCGCATGCACCCCGAAGTATTTCACATGCTAAGATTTATTTCATTTTCTATGCGCGCACTCGCAGAAGTTAAAAATATAGATCCTCGTATTTATTGTAGTTATATTGCCACAAGCGCGGGGGATGATAAGCGATTTCACTTTACGGTCCGAGGGCGTCATATACGGGAATGTGTTGTACATGGTATTGAAGAAATATCAGGACATTGGTTGGCATTTCGTCCTAAAGCAATAACGGCGGCTCATCAAGCTGGACTGAAAGTTGGTATAGGACAATTAAATACTCGTCGTGCTATTCATTATGCGGAAAAGAATGGAGTGGAGGTGTGGTATACCGATGATGTGAAATACGTGGAGAAGGATATTGATTTATAGTATTTCTGTTTGTAATGTTTTATACTTAGTAAGTTAGTATTATTCTTAATACAAATTTATATGGCATACATTGTAAATATTGAAGAAGAAACATTAAACAACGAAAATTTTAGAAAGGTTCTCTATACCGCTGAGCATAGTCAGTTAGTGGTAATGAGTTTATTACCAAATGAAGACATCGGAGAAGAAGTGCATACCTTAGATCAATTTATCCGTATTGAAGAAGGAGATGGAACGGCTATATTAAATGATATTTCAAGCGAGATACACAAAGATTTTGCTATTGTGATTCCAGCCGGAACAAAGCACAATATCATAAATACCTCTTCTGAAAGTCCTATGAAGTTGTACACGGTGTATTCTCCTCCAGAACACCAGGATGGAGTCGTACGCGCAACAAAAGCAGAAGCATTGGCACAGGAGGAACACTTTGACGGAAAAACAACAGAGTAAATTAGAGTGAGTAAAAAAAACAATTTATATTGTCCAAGATTTTTGACGATCGTCAAAAATCTTGGACATCACAATAGACACCATTTCTTAAGGTGTTTTTTAATGTTGTTGTCTGTAGTACAATATATATATGAAGAAAGAATACGCAGTTTCTATCTTAGTGATAACTTTATTGATGGTGTTTTACGTGTGGTACGTATCATCGGGAGAACTTTTGTACTCGGGTGATTTGCTTTTAGCCCTTGGACGTCTTGCAGGACTATTGCTCGCGGTTAGTATTTTATTTCAATTTGTGGTTATTGGAAGGGTGGGATGGTTAGAAAAAACCTTTGGGCTAGATGCCCTTTCTCGAGCGCATCATTGGGTTGGTTTTAGCACGGTTTTCTTTTTAATAGCTCATCCGTTACTGATTGGTTTGGCGTATACCAGGGGATCTAGTGATTCTATTTTTCACAAAACATTCTCGTTCTTATTTTCGGGAGATGAAATTATACAAGCAACCATAGGAGCCATTCTGTTTCTTATGATTGGAGTTTCATCAGTATATGTGCTTCTTAAAAAATTACGTTATGAATATTGGTATGGGATACATTTAATTACCTATATTGCAATAATTATCTCATTTGGACACCAGACAGAATTAGGAGGAGATTTGCAAACAACCTTTGCTCATATTTTCTGGACGGCGTTGTATGCGATATCAGCCCTGGTATATATCTGGTTTAGATTTGTTCAACCCATCAAAAAATATGCAGTGCACCGTTTCTTTGTAGATAAAATCATTTTTGAAACAGAAAATGTATACTCAATTTTTATTACAGGAACACATATGGAGCGATTTTCATATATCCCCGGGCAGTTTGTTATAGCGCGTTTTCTTGAAAGAGGGGTCTGGTATGAAGCGCACCCATTTTCTATTTCTTCTGGGTCTGGTAAGGGGGATATTCGTCTTACTATAAAAGAATCGGGAGATTATACTAAAAAACTTTCACACCACATCCATTCAGGAACTAAGGTATTTATTGATGGTCCGCACGGTATTTTTGGAAATGAAATAAAGAAAGAAGAAAAGATTCTTTGTATTGCGGGGGGAATTGGTATTACACCCATACGATCAATGGTAGAGTTGGTGGGGGACCATAAAGATATTAAAGTACTTGCTAGTTTTCGTACGCATCATGATGTTATTTTTGAGCGTGAGATTTCTGAGATCATTAAACCAGAGAATGTACATATTGTGTATACACACGAATCTCCTTATGAGGGACACGTAAAAACGATAACACACTCAACTATACTTGATTATTGTCCTGACATAAGAGAGCGCTCGGTATATTTGTGCGGCCCGGTTTCGTTTATGAACACAATGCGCGCCATTCTAAAAACCCAAGGAGTATCTGAAGAAAAAATTCATTACGAGCAGTTTTCATTATAGAATATACTTACTATCCCGACGCAAGGTCGGGACCCCGATCTCTTTCAAAAAGAGCATCGGGGCTTTATACTTATCTCATGGAGCCTCTTGCGTCACATATACGACCACAATCTTTAAAAGAGTTTATTGGTCAAAAACATTTGGTGGGGAAAGGAAAACCGCTCTCAATTGCTATTCAAAAAAAGCATTTGTTTTCATTTATCTTATGGGGGCCTCCGGGCTGTGGAAAAACGACGTTAGCAAAAATATATGCTCAAAGTATGGATGCGCAATTATATGAGCTTTCAGCAGTCTCTGCGGGAAAAGATGATGTAAAAAGAATTATTGAAGAGGGGTCATTTGGAAAACCAAAGATATTATTTTTAGACGAAATTCATCGTTTTAATAAAGCACAACAAGATTTTCTCTTGCCGTATGTTGAGCGAGGAGTCATTACGCTTATTGGAGCTACCACCGAGAATCCCAGTTTTGAAGTTATCTCAGCACTTCTTTCTCGATGTCGTGTTTTTGTGTTAAATGAGTTATCTGATGCTGATATGAAAGAGATAATTACTCGCGCTCATCCTACTATGAATACTGATGCAATAGAATGGTTGGTTCGTTGGGCAAATGGAGACGCGCGGCAAGCCATTACGATGATTGAAAATGCAGTGCGATTGTATAAAGAAATTACCGTAAAAACATTGGAAAGTTCATTACAATCAGCGTTCATTAGATATGATAAAAAAGGGGAAGAGCATTATAATACGATTAGCGCATTTATTAAGAGCATGCGCGCAGGACAAGCGAGCGCGGCACTATACTATTTAGCGCGTATGTTGGAAGCGGGGGAGGATCCAAAGTTTATCGCGCGGCGCATGGTTATTTTTGCCAGTGAGGATATAGGACTTGCGCAACCAACCGCGTTAGTGGTAGCAAATAGTGTTTTTAGAGCCGTAGAAATAATAGGACTTCCTGAATGTGCTATCAATCTCGCTCACGGAGTATCATATTTAGCATCTTGTAAAAAAGATAGGAGAGCATATGACGCGCTGCAAATTGCTAAAGAAGACGTAAAACAATTTGGAAATCTTCCCGTACCATTAAAATTACGAAATGCGCCAACAAAACTTATGAAAGATTTAAATTACGGTAAGGGATATAAAAAATATAATGCCGAAAGTTACATGCCAGATAAATTGAAAAATAAAAGCTATTTTAAAGATGAAAAATAAATCCTCCTTCACTTTAATAGAGCTATTAGTAGTCATCGGTATCTTAGCTATCTTGACTGCCGCAGTGGTTCTCGTATTAAATCCCTCAGAACTCTTAAAACAAGGGAGAGATAGCACCCGGATGACGGACCTTGCCTCTC
>JAJYXK010000014.1 GCA_021801825.1 bacterium | reverse complement strand
CAAAAACAGCCCCATTGGCTGTTTTTTAAGGTATGTTGTATAAGTTATGCACAGAGATATGAGGGTCACATCTTTCTAATTAATAACCACCTAAGTCTAATAAGGCGATTTAAAATAACCAACCCACCAAATCACACGCTCTTTAGAATCCGCCTCTTCAAGCAAAATAGATAGATGCCCCGATTCTACTCCATTTTCTCTTATATCTCGCACAATATCTAAAATATCTTCATCACGGAAACCAACGAGTATTTTTGCAAGCGCACCTATCTGATCGTCACGAAGACTCAAAATATCTTCTTCTAATTTATTTCGCTCATCTTTCGTCCAAATCAAATCGGGTGACGAAATATGTTCTGCTGTTTTATGTATAAACATGGATTCAAGTCTAACTCTTATTTTTATGATATTCATTCTCAAAAGAAACACGAATATTATTTATATCATCTGAAGAATTCATAGAGATATGCTCGGTGAGATTAGAAAGTTTTTGAATATATCCCAAAAGACCGTGGACCCATTTTGTTTCTGTTTCTATATTAATTCCTTCTATCTTTTTTAAGATAGTAAATATAAGAGCCTCCTTCATTTCTGAACCACCTTGAGAAAGAACAGATTTATTTTGGAATAGAGTGTCATTATCAAGAACAAATTCAAAAAACATAAAATTGAGTGATTCAATAACTTCACCACTCACTTTATGAGCCAACATTTCAGATATGAGTTGTATTGAGGAATACACGTCCTGCATCCCAGATTTTTTGAAATAATCAAAGTTTGCCTTATTTTCTATGGCTTGCATACGCACCTTAAATAAAGAATATGAAAGCATGTTGTTTTTATTATATTATATAAATCGTATCAGATATAAAACGGCGGAACAAGAAATGAGAGGTCCGCCGTAAAAATGGGCCTATTTTTTTGTAGAAGGAGATGGTGAACAATTATCACATTCTCCTCTGTGAACCATACCGGACTGCCCATTTTCCGAAACAAAATAGTGGCAGTGATTTCCAGTATTCGGGTCACCGAGATATACATCAACCTTATTCCCACTGGAAGAATTTTCACTAACCTTTGCGAAATTCTTCCCATCATTTGAATAAGAATTATTACTTGATGATGAATTAGACCCACCAAAAAGATCGCTAAAGAATCCCATTATTCTCACCTCCTTTTGGGGGATTTTTTAACTAAAATGTGCTTACTTATACAAACGAAGTATTCCCCATATAATTACACAACAAAAAAGCCCCGAACGAGCGGGGCTTTTTGTCTGCAAAAGAACAGTAACCCACATACTACAATTCTACAAATTGAGTACGGGGTAAAAAGAAATTATAAAATTACCGTGCCCGCCATAGCCTTGGCGAAGGTGGAGTTTATTTAACCAGCAACATTTTTTTAGAAAGAACGGTGTTTTTCCCGATCAGTCTATAAAAATATACGCCGGAAGATAAACCCGTTGCATTGAAAGCTGCCTCATGAACTCCGGGTGATAAGAATCCATTCATAAGAATGGAAATTTCTTGACCGATGTCGTTGTATACAATCAGTCTATAATTTCCAGATTCAGGAATGGAAAACCTTATTTTGGTAGAAGGATTAAATGGATTCGGATAGTTCTGTTCCAGCTTAAACTCAACGGGGAGGGTGGGTTTTTCATTTGGAACACCAGTGATAAGATTATAGTTCCAAATCAGAGCACCATTCTTATCATACAGATGGATTGTGTAAATCCCCAACTGAGACATCATTCGTTTTGAATTTGGTCCCATGGCAACGTCAATGGAGAATATATCAAATTCATTGAGGGGCGAATTAAATTCCCAAGTATACGTACCCCACTGATTTGAAACAACCTTAGATCCCAAGAATGAACCATCTCCTGTTTTACTATTGATGTAACTCATGGACAAAAGGACCTCAATATCCGAAGGAGATCTAAAAAAACTCTTTGCCTCTATAACAGCCTTAGCCGCCATACGCATCATACTAGTAAAAACTCTATAATATGATAGGTATGAATATACCTGTCCGTTCACCGCACTATCAGACTGTTCAAACACGAGCGTCAAATACGGTTTTTGCGGATCTGACTGCAAAAATGCTTTGCGAGTAGCATCGGGAGCATGAGGAGGATCAGCTACGTTTGGCAATCCTGTGGTAATCCACTCTCCTAATGTATTTGATACACTTCCATCAGAAAGAGAGGTTTGTGAGAACACTCCTGCGGGTATGATACACATAACAAGCAGGAGGGTAACGAAAGAAAAGATTTTGCGTTTCATTGTGCACCTCCGTGCTTTTTGTTTTTAATTTTTGAGTCTCTGTGTTTCAGAAATCCAAATCTATTTTTTATTTATAATTTCCCATGTAAAAGTAACTGATTATAGTATACCCCATATTTATAGATTTAGCAAGTTGTCAAGTTGCCCCCGTTTATTAAAAAACAGCCCTATTGGCTGGTTTTTAGTATGTATACAAAAAGTTATGCACAGACGGCCATCCCTCTCCCCTAGTAACCAACCCCTCATATCTAGTATTGACAACGTTATCTTATGTGATAAAATCAAATTAGAAAATTGAAAAGGAGTTAATTATGAAAAGAGTAGTTATTAATTCTCCTCGCCTATTAATAAGGACAGCAGAAAGCGAAGATGATATATTGCATCTTTACCAATACAGAAATAATTCTGATTATATGAATCTCTGTACCAACAAAAAGAAAGTTTTATCATTTGATGAATTTCTCATAGAATACCGCGGGGAATTCACGCGGAGTAGACATTTACAGATGATGATAGAATTAAAAAATGAAAATAAAATAATCGGTACTGAATTTTCTTATGGACTAAATTCATATGATGGATACGCTTTTGTCACCATATTCTTAGAAGAAAGTTATAGAAAAAAGGGATATGCCCCAGAAGCAACTATATCATTTATAGAATTTCTGTTCAAAAACTTCTCTCTCCACAAAATATACATGGATGTCTATGAGTTTAATAAACTTTCATTTCATACCCTCGAAAAAAGAGGTGCTGTTATAGAAGGAGTATTAAAAGAACACCATATTTATAATGGACAGAGACACAATCTATACAGATTCGCAATTTACAGAAAAGATAGCGAGCAAATCTATCAATCAATAATTTCTGCTTGTCAAAAATTAAAACCACCTTGTGTGGATTAATAAACCAAACATCAACACATTAATTGAGGTGTGATATGAAAATCACCGATGTGAATTCCATTCCATTACGATTTGGCGGAGACAGTGATTCAGATTATGACGAATCAGATGACTCCTCTTCCAGCTCCACTAGTGATAACCCGCCCGAAGGTACAGAAGTAGGTGGAGACGGAGAACCAATATCACCCGGGGAGAGCAATCCATATCCAAATGGTGGATAATATACTACACCATCATCTTTGGAAGCGCTTCCTGAGCACAATGAGAAATCATTGTGCTTTTTTATCTTCTTATATAGAATAAAAGAAACAAATGAAAATATACCAGGAATCAATTCTCAAAAATAACCTTTCTGTCATAACCATAGAAGATAAAAATTCTGAGACGGTGGCTGCTACAATGTGGATAAGCGCAGGATCCAGGTATGAAAATCCAAACGAATATGGACTTGCCCATGTCCTTGAACACGTCTTACTAAAAGAAACACGAAAACATTCACTGGATCAAATAGGAACATTAGTTGATAGAAAAGGGGCCTATTTAAATGCATACACCAGCGTGGAGAGTATCTCTGTCCGCGTGCAATCATCAAAAAATCATAGTGAGGAGATGTTAAATATACTAGCAGAAATAATAACTCAACCACTATTTAACACCCAAACAATAGAAAAAGAAAAAAATATAATCCTGGAAGAATTAGCCAGCTTTAAAGATAGTAAGAATAAACGTATTGGATCTGAACTAATGAGGTTGGTATTTGACAAACACCCCTTATCTCAAACGCCCATAGGCACGGAGACATGCATAAAAAACATCACAGCAACACAATTACAAAAATATTATAACGCCTATATAACACCAAATCGTAGTGTTTTTATTGTTAGTGGAAATATCACACACGAAGAAGTTGTGCGTTTTGCTCAAAAAAATTTCACCGAGGATTGGAACAATGCCGCCGATGGAGTAAAGAATGATTTTGAAACACCTCCACCACAAAAAAGAAGTGAAAAAATTTTTATTGAAGAGACAGGTAATCAAACCCGATTATTTTTCAATTTTTTGTGTCCTAATGTGGGGTTAGAAGAACTAGTTATACTAGAATTAATAGCTAATTCTATAGGATATGGCAAGGTACCAATTCTCAAGGAAGAATTACGACACAAAGAAGGACTTATATATACCATAGGCGTAGCTATTTCCAAATTTAGAGACGCATCATTGCTTCACATATCAACGGCTACTACAAAACCAAAAGAAGTATTAGAAGGAATAGGAAATGTTCTCTCAAAGATAGGAACATTGTATGAAGATGAACAGAAACTAATAGATTTTAAAGAACAATTTAAAGAAGTACTGCTGAGAAAATTTACCAACCAATCACAGGAAATGGAATTATTATGGATACTAAAAAAACTCACGGGAAAAATGATACAACCACAGGAAATAATGGAAATAATAGATTCAGTAAAAAATGATGACATTCAAAAAACAATAGAAAAGTTTTTATCATCAGAAAACTTATTAATCATCGCGTTCGGAGAAAAAAATCCATTTGAGTAGAATATTTTTTTCGATTTCTAAACCCTAACAACTAATTCCATGGCGACTGCCCCCCGCCCCTTATTTTAGTATTGCTGTTCCTTCCTAATTCTTTGTGCAATTCCCTGCACCTCCTCGGGTGAATAAAAATGAATCACGATCTTTCCGCCTTTCTCGGACAATTCAATGTGTACCGGGGCACCAACTACATCAGAGATATCTTGTTCTAAAGATTTCATTTCGGGATTCGCGGAGTGATGTGTAATATGCGGATGCGGAGTGACGCGAGATAAGGTGCGTTTTACATCACGCACGCTTAATTTTTCATTTACGATTTGATCAAAAATTCTTTGTTGTTGCATGGGATCCTGAATTTGCATCAAAATACGCGCATGACTTTCATTAATCTGCCCCCTAGAAACCGCGTCCTGCATATGCGTTGGTAACGATAGCAATCGCAACGTGTTTGCGATTGACTCCCTGCTCTTTCCCAATCGTGCTGCGATTTCTCGTTGTGTTAAACCAAATTCGTCAGACAAACGCGCATACGCACGAGCAGTTTCTATAACATTTAGATCTTGTCGTTGGATATTCTCAACCACTGCCATTTCAAGCGCGTCAGCGCGTTTAAGGGCAGTGCGAATAACTACGGGTACCGTCTTAAGTCCAATTTTCTTAGACGCCATAAGACGACGGTGTCCCGCAATTAATTGATAGGTCGTACGCAATCCATCTTCGGTTTCCTCATTCATACGAGTTACCACCAATGGCTGCATAACACCAAATTCACGAATAGACGCCGCGAGTTCATCAAGTGCAACTGGATCATATTCTTTGCGTGGTTGATACGGATTGTCTTGAATCTTCCCCACCTCTACTTGAAAAATAGGGCCTGATAAAGCGGGAATATCTCTTTCCCCTTTTGATTTTACAGAATTATTAATTGGTTCATGCGTAGAATGTGTTGCCTGATATTGATGAGCTGTGTGTGATGGTGGTATGTAGGGAGCTTCAACTTCTGATGATTCCTCACGCTCATATATTGATGAGGAAAAAGATTGTGCTGGTTCACGATACATTTCATCACGCACCCGTGGTTCTTGCGCTAGAGATTGCGGATTAAAGGTTTGATGCGATGCGTTGTGCGTTGTATGTGGTGTGTTGTATGTGGTATGTCGTTCGTTGTGTGTTGGATACTGTGGAGCCGCATAGGGAGATGCGGGTTGTTGAAACGGAGATGGTTCTCTACGCGGATGCGAAGTTCCTGCAAGCAAAGAACTCAACACTCCCAAATCATCGCGCTCTTTACGAACAGTATACCGAGTTTCTTCAATATCAATCTCATCTATCTCATTTTGGTCATCACGAACAAAACCGCCATTTTGCTGCGGCTGAGTTCCGTTCTTGTTGGGGATTAAAGATTCCAAACCCATGGGGATAGTATAAAACACCAAATCACAAATGCCAAATCAGAAAGAATACAAAATATCAGCAATTAATTATACAGCTATCTTTAACCATTCGCCAATTCGCGCGAATTGGCGAATGATAATTTAATCGTAGCGTCGGAAAATCAACAACAAATGGTGGATATTATTTTGGTTTTATAAACAAAGATATCACTTGCTTAATATCAACGGGCATATTTGAATTCAAAATATAAAATACATGCCCAGATTTTCCCTCTCCATTAATAACATCAAACCGATCCAACATAACTAAATGTTTAGAAGCGGATTTTAGAGAAATCCCAATATCATCAGAGATGTCGGTGACGTTTAGTCGTCCTTTTTGTTGCAATAACATAATTATCTTCACGCGATTTATGTTTGCAAATAGTTTAAATATTTGAACCCACCGTTTTGTGTTTATAATCATATTTTTCATACAAAATAAAATTATATATCACCCCCTCTATCCATTCGCCAATTCGCGCGAATTGGCGAATGGATATTTCTGAAACTTATTTATAGTCTGCTATCCGTTTAGTTTGGTATTTGTAATTTGATATTTGCCACTTTACATGGTGGCCTGTGGTTCCTGAGCAATCACTTCTCGCGCAAGCAGTTCATAGGCGCGCGCGCCTGATGAATGAGGGTCATATAACACCACCGGCTTTGCAAAACTAGGAGCTTCAGCAAGCGCAATCGCGCGTGGAATCTCCGCCTCAAACACATGATACGGAAAATGTCGGCGAACTTCTTTTGCCACTTCCCTACTGAGGGTCTCTCTCTTATTGTACATAGTCAAGAGAGCGCCACATACTTTCACACGCGCGTTTAAGTTTTTATTAATTAAATCAATTGTTCCCAATAACTGCCCCAATCCCTCTAAGCTGTAATATTCTGCCTGAATAGGAATTAAAACTTCGTCAGCCGCAACTAATCCATTAATGGTAAGCAAGCTCAAACTCGGCGGAAGATCAATTAACACATAGTGATAATGATGTCGCAATCGGTTTATTACATTCTTTAACATAGACTCTCGATCAGAAACATTCATGAGCTCAACCGCTGCTCCCGATAAATCTTGGTTTGCGGGAATAATATGCAAATTATGAAGCGCGGTGCGACGAACTACCTGATCATACGACATCTGCCCCATGAGCACATGATATATACTTTCGGCAATTAAATGTGAAGGAACCCCAAGACCCGAAGAGGCATTTGCTTGTGGATCAAAATCTATAAGCAAAACTCGTCGCCCCATAGACGCCAAATATGCCGCCAAATTAATAGAGGTGGTGGTCTTTCCTACTCCACCTTTCTGATTAGTAATTGCAATAACGCGAGCCATGAATCAGTTGAAAGTTATCAAGTTATAAAATTATCAAGTCATCTTAAAAATATTCTTTTTAACTTTAAAACTTTATACTTTATAACTACGTTGATTTTAGCGTAAAAACTTGTTAGTATCAATTTATTCATTATAGATATTTGCCCGGGTGGTGAAATTGGTAACCACGTAACACTCAAAATGTTATGGTCGCAAGGCCTTGCCGGTTCGAGTCCGGCCTCGGGCACAGTATGCCAAAAACAAAATTACCTAAAAAGAATTTTGTGTGGTCTTCAAAACTTGCATATATTATTGGTCTTTTGGTAACCGATGGAAATTTATCAAAAGACGGAAGACATATTAGTATAAGGTCATCTGACACCCAGCTCCTAGAAACCTTTAAGCACTGTTTAAATCTGACTAATAAAATAGGCTCAACTGAAAATGATAGAGGATACAGAGTTCAGTTTGGAAATATTCAGTTCTACAATTGGCTCCTAAAAATAGGATTGTTTCCAGCAAAAACATACACCATCGGAGCAATAGAAATTCCAAACAAATTCTTCAAAGATTTCTTGCGCGGACACTTAGACGGTGATGGGAACATTCAAACTTACATTGATAGACGCGAAACATATAAAGGGAGGGTATATACAAACTATCGTGTTTTTGTAAGATTTATATCTGCGAGTAAAAATCACATTCTGTGGCTACATAAGAAAATAAAAGAATTATCACCGGTAAGTGGGGTTGCTGTTTGCACAAAACCGAAAAATGAAAACTGCGTCCCTATCTGGGGAGTTAAATTCGGTAAACACGAATCAATCCAACTTCTTAGGTGGATTTATTATAGAAAGAATCTTCCAACCTTATTAAGGAAGAGAAAACTTGCAGAAGAATTAATACAGCACGTGAAAAAGGAAAAAAGAAAGAAATACACATTTGTTGAATAGATAAAATCAAATTTATGAGCCATATCTACATCATCCACGGATGGGGAGGATCACCAGAAGAAGGGTGGTTTCCGTGGTTAAAACAAAAATTAGAAAAACAGGGACATAAAGTGCATATTTTAGAAATGCCAAATCCAGATACCCCAGCCATACGAGAATGGGTACCATTTCTTGATAAAAATATCACACCAACACAAGAAACGATTCTGGTAGGTCATAGTATCGGATGCCAAACTATTTTACGATATTTAGAAACACTCCCCCACGATATAAAAATTCGCGCGGTTGTGTGCGTAGCGGGATGGTTCACGCTCAACGAATTAGAAACAGAAGAGGAAAAAGAAATTGCTCGTCCTTGGTTAGAAGATCCTATTGATTTTAAGAAAGTAAAAACACACGCAGAAAGTTTTCATTATATATATTCTGATAATGATCCTTATGTACCGCTAGAAAACAAAACAATTTTTGAAAAAAATCTCGGTGCACACACCCACCTCCTAGAAAATTACGGGCACATTGGTGGAGAAGATAACGTAAGAGAGTTACCTATTGTCTTAGATATTATCAAAAGCTTAGAGGGATAAATATATGCGAATAATTTTCGTTCGGCACGGAGAAACTCGGGAAGGAAAACGAGATATTATACTTGGATCACTCAACGGTCATTTGACCAATGAGGGAAAAGAAGAAGCGAGAGAGCTTGCGCAAGAACTAAAAAATAACAACATACTACCAGATGTTATTGTCACAAGTCCCTTAAAGAGAGCTCTGGATACGGCAACCATTCTATCAAAAAAATTAAACGTAGGTGTTTTAGAAAATGCATTAATTCAAGAAAGAAACGCGGGTATTGCAGAGGGGAAAAAAGAATCGGAAATTGACTGGAAAATATACAAACAAAAACCAATTGAGAGAAGGGCGCATAAGGGAGGAGAGACTTTTCTACAAGTACAAAAGCGCGCGCAGAAATTCATTCGCCAAATACAGAAAAATAAGAGAAACAAAAATATACTAGTAGTATCACATGATGTATTTATATTGATGTGTATCGCGATTATAAAAAATAAAAGCATAGCATACATACTAAAAAACAGACCAAGAAAGAAAATTATACAGATACAAATATAAAAATATCCCTCACGGGATATTTTTATAATGCACCCAGTAGTGAACTTTTGATGCAAGTAGTCGCGAAGCGAACAAAAGTTCTACTATCTGGGCTATTTCTTCACGAATGACAACAATGATAGATAGCGAGCACGTTTAATTGCTTGCGCTAATTTTCGTTGATGTTTTGAACACGTTGCAGTGTGTTGCGGGTCAACAATTTTTCCCTGCCCTGAGATAAATCGTTTAAGCAAAAGGGTGTCTTTATAATCAATCTCTTTGAGATTCTGAGAGCAGAAGAAGCACTGCTTCGCTGAATTATTTTTTGAATTTGTGAATGCCATATATACGAATAAATTTCTAATTTCTAATTTCTAATTTCCATTTAATTTTTAAATCTCAATTTATAATTTCTAATAAAAATACTTCATGAAAATTCTCAAATTAAAATGGTAAATCTTCTGGTTTTATTTCCGCCTCATCCAATGAAATCTCTGGAATGGCTTCTTCCAAATCTCCCATAGTATCAAGCGCATCCATAGCTGTTCCTTTTGCTTTCGGAGACGCGGCACGAGGAGTATAAGATCCCCCACCTGCATTTCCTCCCGCCGAACGAGGTCCTAACTGAATATTTTCACATACAATTTCGGTAATTTTATGGTTTTGATCATTCGTATCTTTCCAACTTCGCGTTTGAAGTCTTCCTTCTATCATAACCATGGCGCCTTTTGTAAGAAACTGGCTGGCGATTTCCGCTTGTCTCCCCCACACTACAATATTATGAAACTCAGTACTTTCCTGTTTAGCACCAGATTTATCTTTCCAGACACGATTAGTTGCCACAGAAAAATTAGAAACTGGCTGATTGGTTGCGGTTGCCTTCAATGAGACATCTGAAGTAACGCGACCAATGATAAATACTTTATTGAGATTCATAATTTTTTAAAATTAAAAAATATTAAAAGTAATAGTGTATATTTCTTAATTCAATATCTCTTCCAGTTTTTTCTCTAAGTCTTCATTAGTCACCGCGTGTGATGGCTTCTCTTCTGAAACAACTTCCTTATCGGAAACATCAGAAGTTCTGCGGGGAGATCCTTCATTTGCAGAAACAAACTCTCGCTTAATAGGCTTATTAATAAGCAAGAAGCGAAGAACGGGAGCTTCCAAACGAAGTTCATGAGTAAACTCTTTCATTTGTTCAGGAACCGCATTGAAATATACGTAGCCAAATAATGCGCTTGTTTCTTTCTTTATCGGATACGCGAGCACTATTCGCTTAATCTCGCTTTGTGAAGTAATGGCACAGCCAAACTTAGTGAGCATGCCTTGCAATGCAGCAATTCCCTCTTCATCTCTCAACAAAAAGGATAATTCGTATTCTTTTTTCTCTTCGTTTTGATCCATAAGTGTTTTAGACAATATCATAAAAATGTTAGTATTTCAAGTCGTCTAGAGCATCTCTATTCCTCATCGTCTGATGAAGCGGATGCCGACTCTTTTTCTCCAACGCCTCGTTGATTACTGGAATTCAGCCCTGTTCCCGCGGGAATAAAGCGACCAATAATAACGTTTTCCTTCAATCCACGTAACTTATCAACCTTACATTCAGTAGCAGCATTTACCAACACACGCGCGGTCTCTTGGAACGAGGCGGCAGATAAGAAGCTTTCGGTAGTTAATGCGGCACGGGTAATACCCAAAAGTAACTGACGAGCTTTTGCGGGTATTTTTCCTTTGGTGCGCAACATACGATTTACCTCAAGGAATCGAGCTTTCTCAACAACCTGTCCACGAACAAAGTTACTATCCCCCGTTTCCTTAATAAGCACACGAGAGAACATTTGTTTTACAATGATCTCAATATGTTTATCACTAATGATACTTCCGTTTGATACGTAGATCTTTTGTACTTCGTTGATAACATACTTCTCAACAGCTTCTTTTCCTTTCAAAAGGAATAATTCTTTCAAATCAATACTTCCTTCATGAAGCTGTGCCCCTTTTTCTACTTTATCACCCACATTAAAGAATAGTGTCGCGTTCCAAGGTACTTGATACTCAGTAATTTTTTCTTGTGCCTTCTTTCCTTTTGCGCGAGCGGTACTACGTAATTTAATAATACGAGCCGCATGACGATCTTCTATTTCTTCAATAATACTATCTTCCTTCGCAAGCGCAGCTCGTCCTTTGGGCGCGCGCGCTTCAAGAATTTCTTGAATACGAGGAAGTCCTGAAGTGATATCTTTTTCCGCAACTCCTCCTGAGTGGAAGGTACGCAAGGTAAGCTGCGTTCCCGGTTCTCCAATTGATTGGGCAGCAACAATTCCAATAGCTTCTCCGGTTGTAATGGGCTGTAATCGTCCCAAATCAAGTCCGTAACATTTTGAACATACCCCATACAAAGATCGACAGGTAATTGGAGAGCGAACTACTACTTCAGGAACTGAAGAATTAAGAATTGCTTCTCCAATAACACGATCCACAATCTGTCCTTCACGAGCAATAATTTTATTTCCCTCTTTTACATCATGCGCAAGAGTACGACCAAACAAACGGACATTAAACGCAAATCCATATTCAGCCCCCACCGCGCGCTCTACTACAATACCATCGCTGGTATGACAATCATCTTTGTTAATGGTGATGTCCTGACAAACATCAACCATTTTACGAGTCATATATCCTGCTTCCGCAGTTTTAAGTGCGGTATCGGTAAGTCCTTTACGCGCCCCGTGTGTGTTAATAAAGAACTCCAACACCGAAAGTCCTTCTTTATATGAAGAAATAACGGGAAGTTCAATAGTATCTCCTTGTGGGTTTGTGAGAAGTCCCTTCATACCAATCATTTGGTTCGTTTGAGCCCATGAACCACGAGATCCTGAATCAATAATATTGAAAATAGGGTTTTCTCCTTGTTCTACTAACGCGCGAGGAGCGGTTGCGGCAACCTCTTCTTTCGCGCCATTCCAAACTTGGATCGCGCGCGCTTTCTTTTCATCGGAATCAAAGAATCCTTCTTCATATTGGTGCTCAATACCGCGTACCTGTTCTCGCGCTTTTGCCACGATAGCCTCTTTTTCTTTGGGAATACGCAAGTCAAACGTGCTCCAGGTAGTACCCGACAATGCGGCATATCTAAAACCAAGCACCTTGATAGCATCCAAAAATTCCCACGCGGTGTCTAATCCCAATACATCAACATAACGCGCAACTAATTTCTGAAGATTTTTCTTGTTCATTAAATCATTCACATAGCCCATTTCTTGAGGGATGATTTCATTGAAAATAAGCCGCCCTACTGAAGTTTGATCCTTACACAACGAAGGAATAAGAATCGGCTCATTGATACGCACCACACCAAATTCAAGCGCCATCAAAGCTTCTGATTTTTCTGAAAAACGATGTATGTGCTCATTATCAACTTCTCCTACAATCTTCGTAAGATAATAACATCCCAACACAATGTCCAAAGAAGGAGTTGCAACTGGCTCTCCGTTTGAGGGGCGAATAATATTCTTTGAGGAAAGCATTCTATCCCATGCTTCATCTTGCGCTTCTTTTGAAAGCGGCACATGAACTGCCATTTGGTCTCCATCAAAGTCCGCGTTAAACGCGCTACATACCATCGGTGGAATACGAATCGCCAAATCTTCAATAAGCACCGGTTTAAATGCTTGGATACCCAAGCGGTGCAGTGTTGGCGCACGGTTCAAAAGCACTGCTTTGTTTTGAATAACCTCTTCTAAGATTTCCCATACTTCAGGAATTCCTTGTTCAATTAATCGGCTGGCGTTCTTAATATTGTGAGCCATACCACGATCCAATAATTGGTTGATGATAAATGGTTTAAACAACTCCAACGCCATCTTCTTTGGAAGACCACATTCGTTTAATTTTAAATCTTGTCCCACCACAATAACAGAGCGTCCCGAATAATCTACACGCTTTCCAAGTAAGTTTTGACGGAAACGTCCCTGCTTTCCCTTTAAGATATCGGCAAGAGATTTTAATGGACGATTTTGTGAAGACATCTGCTGGCGTCCAAATCGAGTAGTGTTATCAATCAACGCATCTACCGCTTCTTGCAACATACGCTTTTCATTCGTCACAATAATTTCAGGCGCGCGCAACTCAACTAATTTTTCCAATCGGTTGTTGCGGTTAATAACACGGCGATACAAATCGTTCAAGTCAGAACTCGCAAATCGATTTCCATCCAGCGCAACCATTGGACGCAAATCAGGAGGAAGTACGGGAAGCACCGTCATCACCATCCACTCGGGACGAATGCCGTTTTCATAGAATGAATGCAGCACACGCAACTTGTGTAATAATTTTTTCTCAATAATATTATCTGATTTCTTCGTAAGTCGCTCTACCGCCTTTTCGGTCTCAGCGATTTCTTTTTTCAAATTTACTTTCTCCAAAATCTTACGAATAGCTTCAGCTCCCGTTCCCGCCTCAAATACATCTCCTAATTTGCGAGAAAAATCAAAATATTCCAATTCATTAATAACCGTTCCCACTTTCAAACCCATGAGAAAATCTCTAATGGTCGCATATGATTTTTCAATCTGTTCAAGGGTTTCTGCATCAGATTCTTTTTTCTTGCTCTTAAATTCGGTCTTTAAATTTTCAATAGCATCCAAGCGACGATCTTCATGAACTGAGGTCACAATATATGCCGCATAATACACCACCTTCTCCAATTTGCTAATCGGCGCATCAAAGAAAATTCCTATCTTTGAATTACCGGTCTTAAGAAACCAGATATGCGCTACGGGGGCCGCTAACTTTATATGTCCCATGCGTTCACGACGAACGATAGCACGCGTCACTTCTACTCCGCATTTATCACACGTAGTTCCCTTATAACGAAGTCCCTTGAACTTACCACAGTAACATTTGTAGTCTTTTGTAGGACCGAAAATACGCTCAGAAAACAATCCGTCTTTTTCTGGTCGTTGTGTGCGGTAATTAATTGTTTCTGGTTTTGTCACCTCTCCAAATGAGGAAGCAATAACTTCTTCAGGAGAAGGAACTTTTAAGCGAATGTAATCAAAATCAAAAAATGTAGACATAGGAGAAAAAATTATTCGTTAATATCGTCTTTTTTCACGGGTTCTATCTTAAATCCAAGCGCGTTGATTTCGTTCGTGAGAACATTAAACGCAGACGGATTGTTTGATGCCCGAATTGGTTCGCCCTTGACGATTGATTCAAATGCGGCGGCGCGTCCGAGCACGTCGTCAGATTTGATAGTAAGCATTTCTTGTAAAGTATGCGCAGATCCGTATCCTTCCAACGCCCACACTTCCATTTCTCCGAATCGCTGTCCTCCAAATTGAGCCTTTCCTCCCAACGGTTGTTGTGTAACCAATGAATATGGTCCAATGGAACGCATGTGAATCTTATCCTCAACTAAGTGGTTTAGCTTCAACATGTAGATGTATCCAACAGTCACATCTTGATCAAATCGCTTTCCGGTTTGTCCATCATACACAACTAATTTTCCATTCTCAGGATATCCCGCTTCTTTCAACTCGTGCTTGATATCATCTTCAGTTGCTCCAGTAAACACAGGGGTGACTACGCGATAATCAAGTTTATGCGCGGCAAGACCCAAGTGAGTTTCCAACACTTGTCCCAAGTTCATACGAGACGCAACTCCAAGCGGGTTAAGCACAATATCAACGGGAGTTCCATCAGCTAAATATGGCATGTCTTCAACAGCGCGGATACGTGAAATAACTCCTTTGTTTCCGTGGCGTCCCGCGAGTTTATCTCCCGCGCGAACCTTACGTAATTGAGCAACTTCAACCTGAATTTTTTTAATAACTCCCGGATCCAACTTATCTCCTCGTTCACGAGAAAATATTTTAATACCAACCACACGACCTGATTTTCCATGTGGCATATACAATGAAGTATCTTTTACATCGCGAGCTTTTTCTCCAAAGATTGAACGCAATAATTTTTCTTCTGAAGTGAGCTCTGTTTCTCCTTTTGGAGAAATTTTACCCACCAAGATGTCACCGGCGCGCACTTCTGCTCCAATACGAATAATTCCCTCTTCATCAAGGTTGCGCAATTTATCTTCAGACACGTTTGGAATATCAGAGGTAGTTACTTCTGGTCCTAATTTAGTATCGCGAACATCGCATGAAAAATCTTCAATATAAATAGACGTAAAACGATCCTGTTGTACCACACGCTCAGAAAGTACAATAGCGTCTTCAAAATTTCCTCCAAAGAACGGCAAAAATGCAACAAGTAAGTTCTGTCCAAGAGCTAATGTTCCATGATCCGTTGAGGGACCATCTGCAATAACCGCCCCCTTCTTTACTTTCTCTCCAGGAAGCAAAATTGGTTTCTGATTGATAGTAGTATATTGGTTTGAGCGGCGGAATTTCTTCATCTCAAAAGAATGCATAGATCCACTCTTGCCTTTCATGGTGATAGTTTGTCCATCAACTTTAGTTATTTCTCCATCTTCCGGCGCAAGAACCACGCGTCCAGAATCATGCGCAACCACATCTTCAAAACCAGTACCCACTAACGGCATTTGTGGTCGCACGGAAGGCACTGCTTGACGTTGCATGTTTGAACCCATGAGTGCGCGGTTTGCGTCATCATGTTCCAAGAACGGAATAATGTTGGTTGCAGAGCTTACTACCTGAGTCGGAGACACATCCATAAAATCAACTTCACTTCTGGTACACATACCCGGTTCTCCATTGATACGAGCTTCAACATCTTCATGTTTAATTTTTCGGTGCGCGTCTATTTCGGTACCTCCTTCTGCAATTTTATATTTTGTTTCTTCGGCAGCATCCATATACACCACCTCATCAGTCACCACGCCATTTTTCACGCGTACATACGGGGTTTCTAAAAATCCAAGTTTATTAACGCGAGCAAAGGTAGATAAGTGCACAATCAATCCGATGTTTTGTCCTTCTGGGGTTTCTATAGGACATACGCGTCCATAGTGAGAGGTGTGTACATCACGCACTTCAAATCCTGCGCGCTCACGGGTAAGACCACCAGGTCCAAGCGCAGATAAACGACGCTTGTGCTCCAATTCAGATAATGGATTGATTTGATCCATGAATTGAGAAAGTTGAGAAGAAACCAAAAATTCACGCACTACTGAGGAAAGCGGCTTTGGGTTGATAAGTTGCATCGGGGTAAGCATAGCCGCTTCGGTAGTAGACATACGATCTTGAATAATACGACGCATACGCGCGAATCCAACGCGCATACGACCCTGCAACAACTCTCCAACGCTACGCACACGACGATTTGATAAGCTATCAATATCATCAGGCATCGCTTTTGGATCATTATTTAATCGGATAATTTCTTTTACAATAAGTATTAAATCTTCTAACCGAACCAACTGAGTAGTTACCTTTTCTTTTTCTGAGATTAGTAATCGTTGATTGAATTTATATCGTCCTACCTCTGACAAGCTAAAACGATCGGTTCGTTGAAACATACCATCTATAAGTCCTTTTGCGTTATCAACGCTCGCCAAATCTCCCGGTCGCAATCGTTTATAAATTTCAATATAAGAAGCGTCCACATCATGTGCTACATCTTTCTTAAGAGTAGATTCAATATACTTTACAACGCCCGTATCAACACCCGCAAAGGTTTTCAATATTTCCTCATCGGTCGCCAAACCAAACACGCGTAATAACGAAGTGCAGGGCACCTTACGATGTTTATCAATTTTTACTTCAATAGATCCATTGGCATCGGTCTCAAACTCCATCCAGCTTCCACGGTCAGGAATAATTTTTGCTCCAAAATATTTCTTTCCTTTAATTCCCCGCGCAGTGAAATTCACACCTGCGGAACGAATAAACTGAGAAACCACCACACGCTCCACTCCATTTAACACAAACGTCCCACGATCAGTCATCACTGGATAATCACCCAAATATACATCTTGCGTCATCTCGCGCTTTGAAGGAATGTGCACCAGACGAACCTTCGCGCGGAGCGCGGCTTCATAGGTAGATCCTCGTTGCCACGACTCTTCTTCGGAAAATTTTGGCTCATCAAAAGAATATCCCTCAAAATACAGCTCGTATTCCTTACCGGTGTAGTCTTTAATAGGAGACACTTCGGCAAAAAGCTCTTTGATCCCATGATCAGTGAACCATTTCCATGAATTGTTTTGAATTTCGGCCAAATAGGGGCGTTTGGTGAAATCACCAGAATGCTTTGAGAAAGATTTGACGCGTAGCGTATGCATAGAATCTATGGTGGTTAGAAACGACAATAAAAGACTCCCTTTTCCTCAAAGGGCATCTATATTGTTCATATTAATAATGTAACTGGCGCAATTTAAGCTGGATTTCCCTGCCTATCGCGAGGCATTGAAATACGATAAAGAATTGCATCACCTGTATAATTACATATCATACACACCGAGTCAATATTGACATGGGGATAACTTGTGCACTCTCGCCAGGCAGAAGAAAGCAACTAACTAAAAACGAAAATCTTATATGGCAATTATATTTATCTCATAATATAAACCCCCCTCTTAGCATCATGCTCATCAAATGTTTTGCTGAAATGTGTGGTGCCCGTCGCAGGATCTGTTAAATAATATAAATAGGAACTTGCATGAGGAGCAAATGCGGCGCGCAATGAATCTAACGATGGAGCGGCAATAGGAGTTGGCGGCAATCCTTTACGGAGATAGGTATTAAAGGGGCTGTCTATTTTGAATACATCACGGGGAGCTGTGCAGTTCTCCCCGGCAGTAACACAAGCACCATACAGAACAGATGCATCAATCTGTAATGGCATAGATAGAGCAAGGCGTTTATAAATAATACCCGCAACTAATTGTTTATCAGAATATCTTGGGACTTCTTTTTCAAGCAGTGAAGCAATAATTATTTTTTCGTAAAGCTCACGATCAGTATATTTTTTATCTCCGCGCGCTACAGAGAGTTTTTTTTCAGAGTTTTCTAAAATAGTTTTTACTACCGTCTGCGCGGTGCTTCCTCTATAGAATTGATAGGTATCGGGATCTAATAATCCCTCTAAACTCTGCGCATACGAACACACAGAACATACTTCACGAAAAATACTCGGATATACGGTGCGTAGTGAACCAGCTGAGAGTATTCCTCGCTCCGTTAATAATGTATCTATTTCTCGCAAGGTCATACCGGGAACAATGGTCACCCGAACTTCTTGCGGACCCAAGGAAAGCGTGTGGATTAACTCACGAAGAGACATTGAGGATATTTCGTACACACCCGGTTTTAGACTCCCAAAATTTCCTGAAAAAGAGGCTTGGAGAACAAACCACAGCGGAGAGCGAATGATCTTTCGTTCAAAAAGCGCTTGTGCAATTTTCCACACACTATCTCCTGGCGCAACTTCAAAAACAACCGAATGAGAAAGAATAACGGGGGTGGTAAAATGCGCGAGCGCCGCCACGGTTCCTCCAACTAACAAAACAAAAATGATAGAAAAAATAAAAAAACGACGGGAAAACATAAAAAATGAGTGTTTAGTATTAAGTAGTAAGCAAATATCAAGTATGAGGATACTAATCACTATCCCCTAACCCCTTATTACTTTTTTACATAAAATGATTGCACGATTCCAATAAGCATAAGATTAACCAACATACTAGATCCTCCATAGCTTACAAAAGGAAATGTGACTCCAATAACCGGAATAATTCCAGTCACCGAACCCACATTACCGATAAACTGTATAAAAAACAACACCGCAGTTCCCAGACAAATAAATTTGGCCACATTCCCTTCAACCAACATTCCCATACGAAGTAAACGAAACATAAGCCATAGAAACGCCGCAAGTACAATTCCTGCCGCCACTAATCCACCCTCTTCAGCAATCGCGGGGAAAATAAAATCGGTTTGTGCCTCTGGTAAGAATCCAAGTTGTGTTTGTGTCCCTTGACCAAATCCTTTACCAAACAACCCACCAGAACCAAGAGCAATTTTTGATTGAATAACATTATAATTTGCCCCCAGAGGATCTTGTTGTGGTTGAAATAGTCCTATAATGCGGTTCTTTTGATAGTCCTTAAAAACCGACGTCCACAGGAGTATAAACGCAAGCATAAAGAAAACTCCCGCAACTACCAAACGTCGAATAGGAATCCCCGAAACGAGTAGAAAACCAAACCAGATACCAAGAACCATAAGCGCAGACCCCATATCCGGTTGCGCGGCAATAATAAGTGTCGGGATTAATGCATAGAGAAAAGATCCAATAATAATTTTCCATCGTGCAATACCGACATGTCTCTTAGCAAAAAACACCGCCAAAACACCAATAAGCGCCAGCTTCGCAAGCTCCGCGGGTTGAAATTGGAATGGCCCAATAAGCAACCACGCGCGATTTCCATTAATACTCGGGGCAAGAAAAAAGGTAACCAGAAGCAAAACAATGGTTAGCGCATAGAAAATATTACTAACGCTACTATGACTAAAGAAAGAACGAAGATCTAGAAATGTAAAAAAGACAATAAACAACAATCCTATAGCAATCCATAACAACTGTTTGTAAAAAAGCTCCGGACGAGAACTTGCAAGAGATAACAGTCCCGCAAACAATAGTAGCCCGAGAGCAATCCATAATTTCCAATCAATGTTTTTAGTAAGTGTTCTAAAAAGAGACATGTTTTAGTTTTAAGTTATAAAGTTTTCAAGTTATCAGGTAATAGTATTATTATGTTTTCCCTTTCTACTTTATCCTTTCTACTTGATAACTCATACACTCATCGTTCCATCGGCTTTTAGTGGATACGACTTCTTTCCTGATATATATCGCATATACCCCGCTAGCGCAATCATGGCCGCATTATCCTGACAATATGCAAATGGAGGAGCAACAACAGGGACTTTTCCAAGTTTCTCAGCAAGTAATTCGAGAAGTTTTTTATTAGCCGCAACGCCGCCTCCAATACACACAGCATGAGCGTTATATTCAGACACGGCGCGAGAAACTTTTGCGACGACAGGAGCAAATGCTGCATCTTGAAATGACGCGGAGAGGTCTCTTTGTAATTGTTCTGGAATCTTTGCTTTCTTTGCCACCGCACGGGGAGAAAAATTCTCTGACACAATTCCTTGCGAGCGAAGATAATATAACACCGCCGTCTTTAAACCCGCATAACTAAAATTATAATTTTTTTGATGAATCATAGGGTGCGGAAGTTCAATTGCGTGTGAATCACCCTCCCTTGCAAGTTGCTCAATAAGAGCGCCCCCTGGGTATGGCAGATCAAGCAATCGCGCCACTTTATCAAAAGATTCTCCCACCGCATCATCAAGTGTTTCTCCTAGTTTTTTATATTCAGTAAGCGACTTCAAAACTCCCACGATAGTATGTCCCCCACTTACAATGAGAGAGATAATAGGAAAAATATTGTGAGTCGTTGGTTGTGAGTCGTTGGTTGTAAGAAGGAAGCTGTACAAATGCCCCTCAAGATGATTGGCGCCTACCAAAGGAATTTTTTCTTCAAAATATGTTTTATGCATCTCTTGTGCGAACTGAATGCCCGTCCATAGCGCTGGTTCAAGTCCAGGACCAACGGTCACCGCCAACAAATCAATCTTTTTTTCTTGTACTGCTTTTAGTTTTTTAATTTTCTCCCATAAAATAGGAAGATTTTTTATATGCTCTCGCTTGGCAAGCGCGGGAACCACGCCTCCAAATGAAGCGTGCAATTTTACTTGTGACGCAACAAGGTTTTCTTCAATAGTTATTAATAATCCATTAGCTTCATCAATAGACACTACCGCAAAAGAAGTCTCGTCACAGCTCGTTTCAATCGCCAAAATACGCATAAGTACAAGATACAACGTAAAACAAGAAACTCAAAATAAAAATCCCGGCTACCGCCGGGATTCTTGGTTGAAGCCAACTAAAACGCGTGCTTCAAACCAAACATAAATAAAGGTTCTTTATTTTTTGTGGAATAGTCCGTAGAAAGAAAAAACGTCCACGAACCATTTATTGCGCCAGAATACTTCAACCCAGGAATATAGTCAGTCTCAGCACAATCAAAAGTAAGAATTGCGCAGGAGGCAGAGAGATTCCCGAAGGTTAATGTCATAGAGTTAAACTTAATAAGAGCATTTACTTCCAATGCTGGAACATCAGGATGTCCGGCAGAAAGTCCATACCAGTGAGTAGTGGAAAGAAATGTAGTGGGCTTAAAGACAACCAGCGGACCAATCCATGGACAATTTTTATAGAATCCTCCACTAACAGAAACAGCTAGCCACGGAATCCCAACTGGTATAGAAAAAGTTCCATATACCCGTTGATGGTTTCCAATAACATTGAAATTATTGATTCCGTTAGAAAATCCTATATTGATGTCATATCCGCTTGAGGTTGCACTCTTCCCAGTAGAAACTGAGAGGGATTTTAATTCAAAAGATTGAGCAACGGTGATGCCCGACAAGAACATAATTACGATTGCTATATAAACAGCTTTCATTTCCTTTCTCCTTATTATTGATTATTGAATTGTTTAAATTAAAAAACAAAAACAATAATCCAGAGAGAGGAATATGTTCAATCCGATTGAAGAATCCCTGTAAAAGAATGGGAGCTCTATCAAAAGAGATAGTAGTTGGAGAGCTAAATCTTATTTTGAATTCATTGCCAGGCACAGACGCAGTTATTCCAATGTCATAATCTACAGAATGAAATCCCCCAGAATCAGCAACGATTTCATACAAGGCAACTGCGTGATGTTGTATTTCTGAAGAAGTAACCTGCATAGTAGATAAAGAACAGAGGAAAAAAGCAACGAGAGACAAAGCAAATGATCTTTTAAAAGAATCGGAGAGTGATGTGTTCCATACCCTTAAAGATAAATTACTTCGAGCAAATGTCTTGATGGCCCCCATCTCATTTTCAGACAGAATAGATAAAAATCTATCCTTCGTTCTTCTTAATTGAGTTTCTGCATATATCTCTCTTCCTTTTTCTCTCATCCATTGAAAAAATATGATGGAAAAAAATACAGGAAAAGAAATTAGAGATAAACAGATACTGAGGGGATTTTTGAGAATACTCGTTCGCTCCTTTTCATACGCCCAAAGCAATATAAGCAATAAGGCAGGAATAAGATCCAATATATACTGTCTTAGAAACCACAGGGAAACAGAGGATATTATCTCCGAAAATGAAACATGTTCTACATTCGAAATAAGTGCATCTCGAAAATAATCGCCTTTCATTTTTAAGCTTTCGCGAGCAAGGGTTATCTCTTTATAGGTATATATACCCTTTCTCACAGAAATCATCAACATTTCCTGTAATTCCGCAATTATTGAAGGTGATGAAGTATATACAGAAAGACTATCTTCAAGACGAAAAATTTGACTCATGTCTCTGAAGTAGTCTTTTGGAGAGTATGCGGTGCCACTCTTTACCTGTTCACGTGCACGCATGGTAATCTCTACACACAATTTCTGTGCAATAGGAATGTTTCTCAAATTAACCTTTTTATCAGAGGTAATCCGAGAAGACAGCTCAGAGACAATACCCGTATTCACAAAAAATATTGTAAATACAAGCAATCTCACGAAAAATGTTATTTTTTTCACGGACCACTCCTCTAATTAGTTAATTTAATTTATAATTAAAACCTTTATTTTTCTATATAATAATTTAAAGGTGCGCTATAATTATATCACCAAATATACAAGATGTCAATTCATACAAAAACCACCAATAAAGGAGTTGTATTTCATAGTAACTTATTTTTTACCTATTCTATCCAGAAATTACTCCTCCCCCAAAAACAGTTTCCCTTTTATCATAAAACACTACCGATTGTCCTTCGGTTGGAAACAGTTTATAAGCACGAGAGGGATGCACCGTAAACACACCATTGGAAAAAGAAACACGTGCTTTAAATAATGGCTGGCGATATCGCACGCGCGCTAATACCGAAACAACGTGTCCTTGTTTTATTTTTTCTTCAAATTTTTCATCCAAGAAGTTTGCGTTGGTAGCATGAAATTGCGCACAAGAAAGCAATTCATGTCCTTCGGGAACAACTACTAATGTATTAGAGGCAATGTCACGTTTTACCACGAACATTTCATGTCCTGCAGTATTTATAAATCCATGTCGTTGCCCAAGAGTATATAAAAGCACACCATCGTGCGTTCCCACTTTTTTACCCGAAATATCCACCACATCCCCCGGACCATACGGGATGTGTTGTTTCAAGAAATCAACAAATGAAAATTTTCCCAGAAAACAAACTCCTTGTGAGTCTTTTTTTGTCGCGGTAAAAAGTCCGGCTTGTTGCGCAAACTTTCTTACTTTTTTCTTTTTTAAATCGCCGATAGGAAATAGTATTCTTGAGAACCGCTCGCGTGGAATTTGCCACAAGAAATACGATTGGTCCTTGTTATTATCCTTCCCCGCCCTCAGCGCATAGTTATTCCCTATTATAAGTTTTCTGTTTTTAGTTTTTGATTTCGTTCGCGCATAGTGTCCACTCGCCACCGCATCAGCCCCTAATTTCATCGCCGCTTCATACAACAATCCAAATTTTATCTCAGAGTTGCACACCACATCGGGATTCGGGGTGATCCCCTGCGCGTAGCCGTCCAGCATATATTTCACCACTTGGTTGTAGTATTCTTTTTCAAAATCAAACACATAGAAAGGGATTTGAAGCGTCTCGGCTACGCGGCGCGCGTCATGAGCTTCACGATCCTGACATCCATCTACGTTATATCCACGAACAAAAACCCCAAAGACATCATGCCCCTGTTTTTTAAGTAAATACGCCGCAACCGATGAATCCACACCACCAGATAATGCCACGCAAATTTTAAGTTTTTTTTGTTTTAAGAAAAACATGTCTATGACTAAAAAATAAAAACATCCCATCCGCCGATTCGCACGCTGCGCCCCGTACTCAACCCCGTTGTAGTACTGGGGAATTGGCGAATGGAAGGAAAACAAATAATCATTTTAATAATTCATCACCGATCTTATATGCCTCCCCCGCCCCCATGGTTAATAAAAGTGTGTTAGGATCATCATATAATCGCGCTAAAGAAACTGCTTTTTCATGCGATGGAACGTATACCGTTTTCTTTCCTTTCCGTTTTATTGAAAGTTCTTTCACTAATTTTTGAGATGAAACAGTTATATCTTTTTTCTCTCGTGCCGCATAGATAGGAAGTATAAATAACACATCAGGAGAAACAAGTTGTTTCACAAAATCTTTAAACAAAAGTTTGGTGCGAGAGTAAAGATGCGGTTGAAACACACATATAATTTTTTTATCAATAAAATGTTCGTGAATCGCGCGTAGCGTTGCCGCGATTTCTGTTGGGTGATGCGCGTAATCTTCATACACCACCATTCCTTTTTTAGTAACCCCCTTATATTCCAACCGTCGCGCGGTTCCAGAAAAAGAAGTAAGCGCTCTATAAATAGTTCCCTTGGGAATATGTAGCGTTTTAAGAACCGAAAACGCGGCGCGCATATTCATTTTATTGTGTTCTCCGATAAGCTTCGCATCAGCGGGAGGAACAACAAAACTATAATCAATAACATGACACGAGACCGCATCAGCAACGCGAGCGCACGCTGGATCCTTAAGATTGGTGATAAGATATCCATCGCGGGGAATTTTTTGCGCAAACGCAATAAATGCCCTAATAAGATTTGCCTTTGTTTTATAGTAATCCAAGTGATCATTATCAATGTTGGTAATAACCGCAATATGAGGATTTAAATCTAGAAACGATTTTCCATATTCACACGCCTCCACTACAAAGTGTTTTCCTTTTCCTGCAATAAAATTAGTGGGAATATCCTTTAATAAACTCCCCACAATTACGGTCGGATCTTTTTTTGCTTGCAAAAGTCCCCACGCAATCATACCGGTAGTGGTTGTTTTTCCATGCGATCCCGCGACCGCAATAGTGTACATATGCGCAGAAATAATACCGAGCGCTTGCGAATACGTAAGCGTAGGAATAGCGAGTTCATGAGCCCGTACTAATTCAGGGTTATCATTACTTGCGGCTTTGGTATAAATAACCACCTCAATGTCTTTTGAAATATGACTGGCGGAGTGTCCTTTCCACACCTGCGCCCCTAATTTCTGAAGATCTTTAACTAATGGAGATATAACCATATCAGATCCCGTCACCGTTTTCTTTTCTAATAAAAATTTACGCGCGATTGCCGAAACTCCAATTCCCCCAATTCCAATAAAATGAATATGTTTTGCGTTTAATAAAATATCCTTCTCCATAGTGGCACTATAGCAAATTTATTATATAAAAAAAGTCGCCCCAACGGGGCGACTTCATAAACAATAAAAAGGACAATTTATGATTTTAAGAAAGCCTCTGGGACCCCCTCTCTTTGAAAATACCTGTATATCTCAATCTTTGAAATATGAAGAGAGTAGTACCAGCTGTATCTGAATTCTTCCTCGTCAAAAACCTGAAGTCCAAGGTCCTTGGCAGCAGAAAGCAACTCATTAAACAAACTCTTTAGAGTTTCAATTTTTGCAGAAACGTTATTTTTCTTTACTACCTCGGTGACAAGCGATTCTCTGGTCATCCCGCCATAACACGCTTTTGTCCCAAGAGCGGTAGAGAGAAATTCCTTAGATCTTTTCTGTTCATCAAAAGATCCATGAAGAGCTCTCGCTATTAATTGAAGCGTATAATCAACAATATACTGTAGATCACAATATTTTTCGAAGTCATATTTTGCTTCACTCGCTGTATTGTAGAAATTATCCATCACCCGCTTAACACCGGAAGACAAATCATTAGAAAGATGCGGGTTAGCAAAACAGTTCAGTAATAAATCTTTTAATTTCAAAATCTTTTCTGAGGTTTCCATTTTTTTCTCCTTTTTTTCAGCCATTTCATAGGCATGGAGTTGTGGCCACCAATACGGTGTGTTTGAACGTTTGCTCAAAAACCACTGCATTCTCAAGTATTTACTTGTAGTTTGCTGGATATATTATAACACACAAGATATAATAAAGTCAATATACAAAAACAGCCCCTGTGGGTTGTTTTTAAAACTCTTCTCTAAATACACCCTCTAACCACCCGCTTCGCCATAGCTTCAGCGAGGCGAGCTAATTGCTATTTCTGCACCCGTTCCACATACTCTCCTGTTTCGGTATTCACACGAATCATATCCCCTTCATTCACAAACATGGGAGTGCTTACAGTCGCTCCTGTTTCCAAAGTTACCTGTTTATTTCCTCCTTGCGCAGTGTTTCCTTTGATTGCGGGCGGCGCTTCGGTTACTAAAAATTCCATCTTAATAGGAAGCTGCACGGTAATAATTTTATCACCAAACTTAACAGTAGTAACTTCACTGTTTGGTTTAAGAAATTGAGCAGAAATTCCAAGATCTACTTCGGGTAGCATAAACCTATTTTTTGGATTCCCTTTTTCACAAAACCAAAACTCTCCCTTCCCTTTATATAAAAATACTGAGGGCATGCGATCTAGCTCCGCCTCCTCAAACTCATCACTAGATTGAAACGAAGTTTCTTTCACTTTTCCACTCGCCAATTCACGCATCTTTACTTTCATAACCGGCTTGCGTTGTTGCATACGCAAAAAATCAGCCGACAAAATTTCATATGCGGATCCTTCATAGACAATAACATGTCCCTTTCTCACTTCATTATATGCAAGCATATCTATAAAATTTATAATTACTAATTTTGATTAAATTTCTATTCGTTTTCAGTAGCACCATCAGACGCATCCTTTTCGGAAACATTTTGATTGTCTTGAGGATTACTAAGCGAACTACGAATAAGGTTTTTTAATACATCCACATTCAGACGTTCTTCAAGTGGTTTTTTTTCTCGCGACGGATGTTCATGCTCCTTTTTCTTATGAGAATCAGTTGGGAGTTCTTTCTTTAACACTTCATGAAGCGATCGCTCATTACGACGCGCCACCATATCATCTGCCTTTGCATCAGCAGATCCATAATAATCGGCGCGGATTTTCTCATCAACTTTCTCTTTTGAAATAGAATACTTCGCCCGCGATGACTGGAGGATAGTATCAAAAAGAGAAGGCACAGGCAAGGGTGGTGGTGGAAGTGTTTTTGCAGAAAACGGACGGGAGGATATTCCATCAACCATAATACGCGCATAAATATGCGCATTGGGCAAATTAACAAAGTCACTTGCTAAAAACTCTTCAAAGAATTCTTTCTCCAAAAACTCCGCATCATCAGCTCCCACGCGAAATACAATCATGGTTCCTACGTTACCAAAAATAGCATCTCGTACTTTTGTGTTTTTCTCTTGTTCCAGCTGAGCAATATATTGATGGGCAACGATAAGAGATAGTCTATATTTTCTTGCCTCAGACAAAATAGTCGCAAAAGATTCGGTGGCAAAGTTTTGGAACTCATCAACGTATAAGAAGAAATCTTTGCGTTCGCTCATAGGAATATCAACCCGAGACATCGCCGCTAACTGTAATTTAGTAATGAGCATAGCCCCCAACAGGTTGGAATTATCTTCTCCAATTTTTCCCTTAGAAAGGTTCACAATAATAATTTTTCCCTCGTCCATTGCTTGACGAAAATCAAAAGATGATTTTACTTGTCCAATAATACTGCGAATCAATGGGTTGGTCACAAACTGCCCAATTTTATTTTGAATTGCAGCAACTCCTTCGGTCTCTAATTTCTGTGTGTATTTAGCAAATTCATCAACCCAAAACGAGCGGACACTCGGATCTTGTAGATCACTAACGATCTTACGGCGAAACTCTTTATCAGAGTACATTTTCATAATTCCTAAGAGTGTAGATCCTGGATATTCTAATAACGCCAATAATGTATTGTTTAAAATATATTCCATACGCGCAGACCACGCATCGGGCCATATTTTTTTAAACACCGACATAAGACCTGACGCGACCAAGTGACGCATCTCAAAATCAACTCGCTCCAATGGATTAAACGCAATAGGGAAATTAATATCTGCTGGATTTATGTAAATAACATCCTCAACTCTTTCTTCGGGAATAAAATGTAAAATTTCTTCCGCAGTTTCTCCGTGCGGATCCACAAAGCACACCCCATGTCCCGCTTTCACATCGGAAATAACCATGTTCAAAAGGAGAGTACTCTTCCCCGTTCCTGACTTACCAATAATATACGTGTGCTGGCGACGATCCGCAAGCTTAATACCAAAGGTACGTTCTTGATTACGAAAATTAGTTTTTCCTAAATATAAAATATTATCATTCATACAATGGATTTAGATTATTCAAGAGGAAGATTCGGTGGAGGGCTCCCCTTGCGAGAGTCAATTTTTTGCAGTCGGGGCGCACGGGTTACATTTGCCGGAGCGTGAAATAGAGTTGCTAATTCCTCAGTATTCACTACAGGAAGTTCTTCTTCCGCCATACGATTAGACATTCCAAAATAACGAGCAATATATGAATCATAAATCATTCGTTTCTTTGAAAGAACCACAGATTTTTTATACCACGGGAAAATCTTTCCCCACACGCTTGCATAAAATGGCATGGCGGTTGGCTTGAGCGCATTCATGGTTTGAGTATTAAATTGTTGGAATGCCGCCATGACCGTCCCCCAATTTTGTCCATCAAAAGTATCTTTTTTATCTATATAGATAAATCGTAAAGTAAATTCAAAAATATGTTTTGATATTTTGTTTTCAATTGCCTTGATAATATCTTTCGTATTAGCAGTGGCTCCCGATAAATTAAGTGCTCCCGCCTCGTTTGGTTTTATACCTTTCTTTTCAAGTAATTCCTTTACTTCTTTCTCCGCGTCTTTCGCAATATCAACACCCGTTGGCTTTCCGGTAGGGCTCACCAACAGCTGAATCCAAATCTGTTCTTCTCCTTTTAACTTAGACATAATTTCAAACAACGGAGACAGCGGATCAACCCCCTTTTCATTCTTGATGTCGTTTCGTTCTTCAAAGAAATCATACGTGCGAATAGGATAAGGGTTCTTTTTTACCAACTCAAACGCTGCGCCAAATATATCATACGCATCATTGGGTAATAATGAAGGGAGTTCAGAAGTATAGTCGTGCGTTTGAATAACTTCGGCCTCGGGGTACTGAGCATATAACGCCGCTTCAACCATATTTCTTCGTTGCGCAGGAAGTCGAATAAAGAAGTGGATGCCATCAGCACGACCCACAATTTCAAAAGAAATCCACAACTCCACCTTTCCATCCAAATATTTATCAAACGATTTTATACCAAATGAATAAATACCATATAACGTCGTGAATACGTGCTCCATTGATTTGGGCGTGCGTACATTATCAGCGGGGAACCTGACTTCAAGCATTTCCCATTTCACATTTTTGAGAAACTCGTTACGAATATAAAATAGTCGCACCCGCCAAAAAAGCGCTATAAAAAATATCGGCACAATAAACCACGCAACCGTGGAAAGAGTTTGATAAAAACTTGCAAACGCAATGATGAAAAAATCGCTCATATCAGTGAACCACTCAATATCTAAGAGTATAGCACCATTTTTTATAACAAAAAACACCCCCTAGATGCGAGACCGTGACGCATCTAGGGGGTGAAACATTATGCAAGGTGATAATTACCGTTGGTTTTTTTGAAAAACTTTTTGTTCTGAAGATTTAGAAAGATGGTGTTGTGTTTCAAAATACGTTCGCGAGAAACTAATTCTACTAACTTAGTAAGTTCCATAGGGCCGTGCTTCTTTAATAAACGCAGCAAGACATCGCGGGTATTTCCAGGTTCAATACCAAATTCTCGCAACGAATATAATCCTCGCCCCACAAGCACAAAACGATCACTCGCCTTTATTAATTCATTATGAACAGTTTGTGGATGAGCTTTTTTAGTATCAAATTTCACGCGGTTAATTTCCTGAGCAATCTCACGGAAATGCATGGGAACTTTTCGCTTCTTGAGAACCAAGTATGCTTTATCGCGAATGGTGCTCGGAGTGATCTCGGGCCACTTTGCCAAACCAAAATTACCATACGGATTTACTCTAAATTCTTTTGAATTTAACAAGAAATTCAAAGCGATAAATTCTTTTACATTGTGTTGCTTGGTCACCTGTGCAAACAAAACATCAAATTCGTTTCTCTCAATAAGGGCTTCTTTTTTATTTTTAAGAAATGCGGCAACTTTTTGTATAAACGATTTCACTTCCTTGAGCGTAGTAGCATCGGTGTACCAAAACGCAAACAACTCATCAGTTTCAGGCGCATACAAAGGTTCTTTAAACAAAGAGAATAACAGGGTTAAATATGGTCCACTTACCGTCTTATCATCTAGAACCAATTTAAGATCATCAACCAAAAAATCAGCGCGACGAGCTCCACCTAATGAGGAAATGTGCTGTAATGATTTTTTGAGAATTTCATGAAGCTCTTTCTGTTCTTGAGCCGCCTTAAGAAGCATGCGAAGTGACGCGGCCTCAATCTGACGAACACGTTCACGAGTTATGCCATACTTCTCCCCTAAATACGCCAAGGTTCTTATCTGACTAGACCCCAAACCAAATCTCTGAGAGATTATATCTTTTTGGCGCTTCGGAAGCGTAGCGACGATTGTATCTAATAAAACTTTAAGTGTCATAAATAAAATACTGTTATAAAGTTATGTTGGTCACCAACCCTTTCATATAGTATACCACATTATCGGGGTATTCTGCAAGGTTTATTGACTATTTCTTTATATCAAACTTATGCCAAAGAGTCAAGAGGGGGCTAGCGATAAAGATTGATGAGTAGGTCCCGAAGATAGTTCCTACGAGTAAAACGCCAGTAAATACGCGCAAATTCGCGGGTCCAAAGATAACCAATGCAATCAACATTAAAACAAGCGTAAGAGAAGTATTTATGGAACGAGCCATCGTTTGCACAATACTTTCATTCACTGTCACATCAAAAGATTGCTTCCCTGCTCTGTGCAAAAGCAAATTTTCTCTGATACGATCAAACACCACAATAGTATCGTGGACTGAAAATCCAATAATAACCAAAATAGCAACCACAAAGTTGGTATCAATTTCTATACCGTGTGTTTTTCCTAATACCGCTAAAATCCCCATCGGAATAATCGCGTCATGAAAGAGCGCAACAAGAGTTACGAGACCATATTTCAACGATGACACAGGATACGAAACTTTACGAAATGCGAATGCAATATATAACGAGATACCCACCAACACTAAGATTCCAGCCCAGATAGCGCGAGAGCGTAATTGGTCTCCAATAGTTGGTCCAATTGATTGAAACTGCATTTCTTCAACAGATGAAAATGCGTTTTTCAAAACTCCCGAAAGTCGCTGATGATCCATTTCACTTAACGGTTGCGTTTTTATAAGAAATGAGTCTGAGGTGAGTTCTTTATATACTACCGGACTTTCCACTCCCCCCGTAGTTGCAAGGGTTTCACTAATGCGCTGCTCGGTCACGGGAGATGCATCACTCACGCGAACTTGCCACAAAGTTCCTCCCGTAAAATCAATCGCGGGACGAAATCCAAAAATAAGAAGCGCGGCGATACTCGCAAGCACCAACACCGCAGATATTGATAAAAAGATTCCTCTATAACGAATAATGTTCATAGTATTATACTTTAGTTACTTTAGACGTTTCCGACGTATTTCTTGAAAACACAATCATAAGTCCTCGTGTTACCGTGATGGCGGTAAACATACTCACCAAGACTCCCAAGAGCAAGGTAAGCGCCAGCCCCTTCACAAATCCTGACGTTAGATTGAAAAGAATTAAGGTGGTTATAATAGTACTGACATTTGAATCGCGAATAGCAGACCACGCGCGACGAAATCCTTCACGCATAGCAGCGGCCTTATCTAATCCCTTGCGTAACTCCTCCTTCGTACGTTCAAAAATAAGAATGTTTGCATCAACTGCCATACCGATAGACAACAAGAATCCGGCAATACCCGCAAGAGACATAGTCACAAACAATTTAAATATAGTAAGAGAAAGCACAATATAGACTATCAAAGCAATACAAGCCAAAAGTCCACGCCAGTGATAATACAAAACCATGAATAACATTACGAGGATAGTTCCGATAAGTCCCGCAAACAAAGACGCGTTTAATGAATTCGTTCCAAGACTCGCTCCTACCGTTTGCTGATTAATAAGCGTAATGGGCGCTGGCAACGCTCCCGCATTTATGTTTTGAGCAAGTGACTTTGCTTCATCAACAGTAAATCTTCCATTAATTACCGCATTTCCCGAGGGAATTTTTTCATTCACCACTGGTGCGCTGATTAAATTGTTATCAACAAAGATTCCAATTTGTTTCCCAACGTTCTGCTCGGTCAACTTCGCAAATATATCAGATCCCTCGCTGGTAAATTGAAGTTGTACTTGCGGCTGAGATGTTTGCTGACCAAAAGAGAGAGATGCTGACTTCACATACTGTCCCTTCAATTCAGTAGGTACCCACTCCGAAGTTCCTGAAGCATTCACGTTTCCTACGGTACGAAAATCCAAAAACGGAGTTTGCCCAATTTGTTTTATTGCTTCATTCACATCAGATATACCTGCTAAATCAATAACTAAGAATTGCTCTCCCCCCGATTGTGAAATAGCTACCTGCGGTTCTTTCACACCAAAAGTATTCACACGTTTCTCTATAACATCGCGAAGCCCCGCGAGTGTATCAGAGATTTGAGAAGCTTCTATGGCAGACGTATCTATTTTATACGTTAAGTGAGATCCACCTACCAAATCTAATCCTAGTTTCCATGGAGACCATGAGCTAACAGACTGCGACCACGATGCGGGATATACAAAAAAAACACCAACAATCGTTATAATGCCAACAATCGCAAGCAATAAAGTTGCATTTCTTTTATTCATCATATGGAAAAGATTTTACCACAAAAATGAGCAAAATCAACCGTAATAAAAAATAAAACCGGAAAAGAGACGCGAAAAATAATAAAAAAGAAAAAAGAGCGTTGTGCACTCTTTTTTCTTATAAGACTCTTATGTCCTCACAACACAAGAGCAGTGCATACAGTATGACGCATAATAAAAATTTATGCAACAGACACATATCACCAAACACATAAAAGTCGTTTTTAATCTCTATCCCCCCAGCCAGAACCTAGATCTAAAAGCCAAAGTTTCTGACGATCGTCAGAAACTTTGGCTTTTGTAAATCAAAATAATTTAACTTTCTCCCAAATAATTATTTCTTTCTCGCTCCCATCCATAATCGCTTGCCATCCAGCTTGGTATCTATCTCTACGTCAAATTTTTCCATTTTCCCAATAGTCAAAACACGCGCGCCTACTTCTTTTTTAATAAATGCTTCATGGGTTCGTACTAACGCTTCAATATCAGAAGTACTTGAGATTGCAAGGATAATACTGTCTTTGGGCACATAACGTGCGTCTTGTCGTAATTCTTGAACCGCACGAGTAAGTTCCCGTAACAACCCTTCGGTTTTTAATTCTGGTGTAATAGTAGTATCAAGTACAAATTTTTCTCCACCTGCAATCTCTGAAGAAAAAATAATCTCCTTTACATTCACCTCATCACGAATAATTTCAAGAATATCTGAGACAAAAGATCCCTTTGGCTTTTTGCCCGAAAGTGTGAGCTGCGCGAGTGGTTGACGAACTTTAATTTGTAATTCGGCTCGTTTTGCAAGAACTTCACTCGCAATATCACGCGCCCACGCCATGACCGACACAATCCCCTCATCAGAAGCCTTGCTCTTAAAAATAGGATAGGATTCTAGATGCACCGAATCTTTTTGAGCAAACACATAATCCTTTCGCAAAGATTGATACATACTCTCAGCAAAAAACGGAGTGAACGGAGCGAGTAACTTAGAAAACTGCAACAACACGTAAGCAAGCACTTGTGATGCAACCTCCACATCTTTTCGTTGTTCTGGTTTTTGGAATCGACGACGAGAACGACGAATATACCAACGAGACAAATCATCTATGAACAATTCTACCGCTGCGGTTGCCTTAGTAATATCATACATATCCATAACCGATGTCATTTCGCGAGTTAACAAAGCAAGCCGCGCAAGAATCCAGCGATCCAATATATTGGTCGCAACCGGTGTTTGAGAAATATTTCGCTTGGTGACTCCATACATTTGCAAAAATGCAAATGAGTTATACATAACCATCAGCGTGCGACGGAATGCTTTCCCCACATCCTCTTCATCAAAATTCTTTGCATCTCCAGGAGCATTCACAGTATAAAAATACCATCGGATAGAATCTACTCCATACTTTTGTATTAACATCCACGGATCAACAATGTTGCCTTTTGATTTAGACATTTTTTGCCCATTCTTATCATGGATAAGTCCTAAACAAAGTACATTCTTATATGGTGTAGGAAGGCCCAGCACCGTGGCAATAGCTAAAAGCGTATAGAACCATCCACGTGTCTGATCTACTGCTTCAGAAATATAATCAGCAGGAAAATTTATTTTTTTGATAGCCTTAGTAAAGTTATCTGCAGAACCTAGAGTTTGCGCAAATGGAAAATGCGCCTGTGCATATGGCATAGCGCCAGAATCAAACCACACATCCACCACTTCTTTTACCCGTTTCATAGGAGTATGACACGAGGCACAATCTATTCGTATGTCGTCAATATACGGACGATGCAAATCTCCCAATCCATGTTCATTACGTGGAAATGAAATATACTCCCGAGACATAGTGTGAGCCGTCTTTATAAAACCACCATCCGCATTTTTCTTTAAAGCAATACTTTCCTCTTGGCTTCGTCCAGAGAGTACCGCATCAAGCATCCATAAAGTATCTTCGTGACTAACGACAAGTACCGTTTTACCTTTGTGCACATTAAGAGCATCTTGCGTAAATTCATTGACCCGGTTTGCCACATCAAAAAGTGTCTCCCCTCCCTCGGGAGCTTTGGTAAATTTAGACTCATAATCTGCAAACAATGCATTATATTTATCAACGGATTGTCCCTCAAATTCTCCAAAAGAAATTTCTCGTAATCGTTTATCAACAACGACCTTCGCACCAATAATATCTGAAACGATTTGAGCGGTTTGATGGGCGCGGTGAATATCTGAGCAAATAATAATATCTATTTTTTTAGGGATTAACTTTTTAGCCGTGCGCCGGACTTCCAATTCTCCTTTTTTAGTCAGCGGATATTGAATGCTTTTTTTTAGATCTCCGCTCGTAACACGTTTCACATTATGAAGAGATCCTCCATGGCGCATAAGAATAAACCGCGTGTCATGTTTTGGTTGAGTCGCAATCAATTCTTCTTTTGACCCAATAACGCGTGTATGCGAACACTGCGTACAACGCCACACGGGAAGCGGAGTGCCCCAATATCGTTCACGAGAAAAATTCCAATCCTTTACTTCTTTTAACCACTCTCCAAAACGCCCCTGTTTAATATGTCCTGGAATCCAATTCGCGGTCTCATTTGAAGTAAGTAATTGTTTCTTTAGTCTTGTCATTTCAACAAACCACGAAGTTCTCGCATAGTAGAGCAGGGGTGTACCACAGCGCCAACAAAATGGATATTCGTGTTCATACTTTTCCTTTTTTAATAATGCATTTCGCGCATGCAGCAACTTAAATATTTCTATTTCCGTTTGCTCATCCTTCACAAACTTCCCCACAAGCTCAGGGATGTCACGCGTAAAAAGACCCGCTTCATCAACCGTATGATGCTGTGGAAGCCCTATTCGTTTACCCAATTCATAATCATCCTCTCCATACATAACCGCGGTATGCACTACACCCGTTCCATCGGTTGTGGTTACAAAATCAGCATCATACACTTTATATGCAGTATCTGATTTCTCAAAAACAGGAACAGAAAATAGTGGTGTATACGAAAGCCCTACTAAATCTTTTCCTTTTATATTCTTATGCACCGTTTCAATTTGAGCATCTTTAAAAACGGTACGTACTAAATCAGAAGCGAGAATATACAACTCGGAGCCACCATCAACACGAATAGCGTCATAGGAAATACTTTTCCCTACTGCGAGAGCTACATTCCCCGGTAATGTCCAAGGCGTAGTTGTCCACGAGATGATATATGCAGAGTCTTTAGTAGCATATGCTCCAAATTTCTGATTCGGTCTAAGATGAAACTTCACATATACCGAAGTGTCTTTTACCGTTTTATATCCTTGGGCAATTTCATGAGAAGAAAGCGCGGTACCACAACGGGGACACCAGGGAACAATTTTATGTCCTTCATACAACAACCCCTTTCGATAAATTTGCTGAATAATCCACCACAACGATTCTATATAGTCGTTATGATAGGTCACATACGGATTCTCCATATCCAACCAAAATCCAATACGCTCAGTTAGCTTTTCAAATTCTGATGTATACACGCCCGCCGATTCCTTACATTTCTGATTAAAGGCAGAGATACCATACGCCTCAATATCTTTTTTAGAAGAAAGTTCTAGTTGCTTTTCAACCTGCAGCTCAACCGGAAGCCCATGCGTGTCCCACCCCGCTTTACGAGGTACAATAAAACCCTGCATGGTTTTATAACGAACAAACACATCTTTATATACACGCGCTAAGACGTGGTGGATTCCCGGGCGACCATTCGCCGTCGGAGGACCTTCCCAAAAATTAAATTGTTTTGATTTTTTCCCTTTTTGGGGAGTTATAGATTTTTTAAAAATACCCCGCTCTTTCCATAGCGCAAGCACTTTTTCTTCTATTTCAGGAAGATTAAAGGATTTGATATTCCGAAGCATTCTTACAAGATAGCCGAAAATAAGAAGAATGTGAAGGAAAAACAAAAACATTGACACATATACACAAAAGATATATGTTAAGCGCACACAAAAGGAGGTACCTTGAAAATTTATAAGAACAAAGAACGCGCCTACGAAGTTTTTAAAAAACTCGTAGAAATGTTTCTAAAAAAGGAGCCTCCTTATAACACCGGAGAGCTCCCACAAATTTTCTTGCCAACTTCTATTACGAGAGGTTCGGTAGAACACGCACGATTTCTTTTCTGCTCCTGTTATTATATGCGGGGAGGGATTAAGAGCGACGCAGCAATAAAAGCGCTTACCACTTTTTATGAAAAATATCCTCACTATTTTGATCCGGAATTCTTCTTGGATGATGAGAAGGGACTTTTAGAACAATTCTCAAAACGTTTGAGAGAAGTCGGACTAAAATATAATGCAACCATCGTCCCAAAATTCTGGATGAAAAATTTCCAAAAGATGTATACGTTCTGGGACGGGAATCCGGCCTTATTATTACAAGGGGTTGAGTATTCAGAGATTAAGGAGAGGATTCTTAATAGTGGAAAAATAAACCCGCTTCACCCTCATGGATTTTTTGGGTTCAGGGAGAAGATGGTTAGTATGCTCATCTACTTTCTAGTAGAAGGAGGCTTCGCAGACTCATTCCATTTTCCTGTACCTATTGATTTCCACGCGCTCAGAATCATAACTGCGCACGAGATATTAACAACAGACAGCGGGTGTGGGAATTTACTCACACAAGAATATCTTGCAGCAGCACGAGAAATTTCTCTTGAATTCTGTAGGGAAACAAGAACAAATCCCCTAGATCTATGTAACGCACTTTGGCTCATGTCTAGGGGTTGGTGTAGATTACACCCAGGAAATTCAAGCGAAGTGGGAATTTACCACGGGAGAAAAACTCACGTGGGAGTTTCTAAAAAATCTAGTTGGACAGAAAAGAATACGGCCACATATGAAAAAACATGTGGTATGTGCCCAATAAAAGAAACCTGTAAATTTCTGATCCCTTCTGGTCCATACTATCGCCAGGGAAGAATAGAAATCAGAGGAGAGCGAAAAGAACCTCCTCAAATGAACCTTTTTATTTGAAAATAAAGCCCGTTCGCGAAACACTGCGAACGGGTCTTTTATATTAACAAAAATTACATCGCAAAGGGACGAGCCTCCGTCGTAAGAGAAAGTGCCCGCGAAAAAACAGGTTTCCCTTTCTTTAGGAGGTTTTTGTCTTTTTGAAGAATAACAACCTTTTCTAAATGAGGAATTACTTTCTCATCAACAAGACGAATAAGAGACTCAAAAGCACGCAACGGTCCCAAGAGAGAAAAGGGAGAATCCTCTAATCCAAGAAACCCATGCTCAAAAAGATAAAGAACCTTAAGAAAATATCTGCTTTGATAATGAAAGGCATCGCTTACTTTTTGATCAATACTGCGTCTTCTAGCCTCTTGTTTAGCCTCTTTCTCCGATTCAAGAGAAAAAAAGCTGTCTAGTAAAGATGTCTGGATAGAGTCTTTTTCAATAAGATGCTTACGAACAATACGTTGAAACTCATCAACTTTATAATCTTTTACTATTACCGAAATAAACCAGTCTCTTAATTCTTTTCCACGTATTCCGCGCTCATACAGACGACCCAATTCACACGCACATCCATACGCCAAAACATGGTCTCGCACCGCGCGGTGAATAAATTGAGGAAGTTTTGAGAAACGTAACGCCGAACGAATAACCTCGGAAGATCTGCCAACAGAACGCGCAAACGAAGCATGTGTTACTGGTTCTATTTTTTCCAGAAACCGATAGTATTTATCAAGAAATTCTGCTTCTTCGTGTGGTGGAATCGGATCACGCATATTTTCCGAACCCTGAAGTTTAATAGCCTCTTCGGGAGATATATCAACACAAATAGTTGATTTGATTTTATGGTTTCCAAATCGCTGATGATATAACCTCCGTTCGTCTAATGTCTTACATGCGCGCAATCTTCTTTCCCCCGCAATAAGAATAAAATAAGAACCCGTATATGAAATGAGAGAGTTTATGTCTATTTTCTTTTTAAAGACTTGTTCAACATATTTTACATAAATCCTCATTTTCTCTTCTTTTAAAGAAGCGATGGTAATCGCGTGGATTAATCCCTTTTCAAGGATGTCGTCCGCGAGACCCTCAATTCCATCAAATGTTTGTCTCATTTGAGGAAGGACATTAATCTTATCAAGGGGAATATACCCATCTCGGATAAGATATGGTTTCTTCTGTCTCATATCAATCCCTTTATGTTTTGATTAAATTATTTTAAATATTACTGCCTATACTATGAAACAAATCAACTCTATTTGCAAGTATACAAAAAAGACCCTAAACCATATAAGAGAATGGCAAAAAGCCTAATCCTAGACACAACACTTTTAAAAAACTACAAAAGATACCCCCTGTTTCTTACACGCTTCAAATATTCCTTAAACACATCATCAACTATTCCCCCAGGAATTTTATCTCTATCTATTCCCAAAGTTTCCCAAAGCCACCTATCAGCTATTTCTGTTTCTATTTCACTAAACAGTGCCATCGCAGCAATTTGATAACCAATTTCATCTCCCTGCTCCCATAACATATCACATCGTTCCATTTGTGCTCGTTGTTCTTCTAAAATCCGCTCAGTGAGTTTGGACAAATGTACCTTTTCAATATTATTCAAATCATCAATACCATATCTTTCTCGTAGCCGAGCCGCTGCCGCATTCTTCCATGCGTTTACTTTTTCTCCCTCGTCATTACCCTTCATTGCCTCAAGCGCAGCACGGACAAATCTGCGATCATCCTCTGTGCGTTCCTTTGATGATATTTTTTCTGTGTCTCTAAACATGAGATTAGTATATCACAAAGACTCAACTATAAATTCCCCTTTCGGGGATTTATATTTGTGGAGGCGGGGAGATTTCACGTCGCTCATTTCATTCGCTCTTTAGAAACCCACGGTTTCTAACATCCCGACATATTGTCGGGATTGTTTTCCAACACGGGGAACCATCTGTTCCCCGATCCCCTCCGATTCAATCCCCCCAACACCATCCACTTTATTGCCAAACAAAAACACCCGACAAGTTGGTGTTTTTGTTTGGCAGTGGAGGCGGGGAGATTGAACTCCCGTCCAAGAATGTTCTCACAAACCGTCTACATACTTAGTTGATAAACAACAATGATTTGGTTCTACGTTTAACCATGATCTACGAACCAATCAACCGTGGCGAGCCTCATATATAACACCGGTATATTCCGTATGAGACATTCGGAACCGATGCCCTTCGTTAAATTACGGAGGGAAGTTCGTGTTTGTTCTTAGGCAAACGCGAAAGCCATAGGTTTGGCAATTATTGTTTTGATTGGTTTACAAGACAATCAGCTTGGTATGCAAATTTATAAGAAGCACCCCTGTCAAAGCGTGCGCCCCCATAATTAGTTGTAAAGTTCAACCTTATCTCCTTTTGAGGAAACGATCTAAATCTCTTTTTGTTTCTCGTTTTTTTATCGTGTCGCGCTTATCTCGCTGTTTCTTTCCTCTCACACGTGCCACCTCAATCTTTATTATACCACCTTTATCAAATATCTGCAAGGGCACCAGAGAAAGTCCCTTTTCCTTAATGGAATCAGCAAGCTCCGCAAGCTCTTTGCGTTGTAATAATAATTTCCGCGCACGTAAGGGGTCATATTCTGAAAGCAGGTTCTTTTCTTGATACGGAGCGATGTGCGCATTCACAAGCCAGGCCTCTCCCCCATAGATTTTTATATATGACCCCAACAAAGACGCCTTACCTGAACGAATTGCCTTTACTTCCCCACCCGACAATACTAATCCCGCCTGACGAGTATCAAGAATTTCATATTCCATGCGCGCCTTTCTGTTTTGTATTGATTCCATAAAAGAAGTATATCCCAGAATATGTGAATTACACCAGTGTTGCAATAATACAAGAATGTGATATACCAAAAATAGTAATCTAAAAACAATTTGCGAGGAAATACAATGGAATTTAGCGAAAGTGATTTTTCATATTTCAAAAAAGAGGGTGATTTAAACATCCCAGAGAAAAAACCCGCTATGTTAGCAGCGCATCAGATAGCAACAAAAGTTTTTGCACTTCTATCTATATATGGAGGTGAAACAAGAAAACTTATCATAAACCAGGACAAGACATACGGAGAAGCGATTGAAGTAGCAAAAAAATTCTTGGAAGATGCATGGTTCGGATCAATGCCTCTATTGGGACTCCCTCCTCACTCAGAAGATTTTGCGGGACAGATAAGGGAATTTAATGCATTTTGTCTATTCTCTCAGATCCAGGAAGGAGAAGTGCGATGCTCCATAAGAAGAGAAAAGGTTGAAATAAACAACCACCATGAACACAGAGAAAGCTTAGGGAAATTATTAGAAGTAATGAAAGATTTTCCCTATACATCAAACGCAGATGAAGAAAAAAAGCTTCTTCAGTTCTTTAAAAGAATGGAAAAGGTTTCATCGGCAGCACTTCCTATAGCAAATTTTTAACCTCACCAAGGCCCCTGTTTATCAAAGGGGCCTTGATTGTTTTATTTGACAGTTATCCGCATAAAATGATACTATTTCGTGGTAAGTAACGTTCAAAACATATAATTACAAAACAGATACACATCAACGATCAAATACGGTCGCCACAGTTGCGAGTTATTGATGATCAAGGACAAAATATCGGCGTAGTTTCACGCGAAGAGGCGCTTACCATGGCGCGCGAGAGAGGTCTTGATTTAATTGAAGTCACCACGACCACCAATCCCCCGATTGCAAAGATTATTAGCTACGATAAATTCCGTTATCAGCAAGAGAAGGAATATAAAAAACAACACGCCAGTCAAAAACAAACCGATCTCAAACAAGTTCGCATCACCGGACGCGCCGCAGAAAACGATTTGCGTATCAAAGCAAAAAAAGTTGATGAATTTCTTGAAAAAGGACACAAAGTTGAAATCATGCTCGCGTTACGCGGACGAGAAAAAGCAAATGAAGCATGGGCATTTGAACGATTACGGGTGTTTGTCGGTATGATTACCCCCGAACACAAGGTGACCGTTGCTCCTAAAAAAGGAGGACGCGGTATCGCTATGCAAATTATCAAAAACAAATAACTATTTAGAAAAATGAAAAAATCAATCACCACACGATTTACGGTAACAAGAACAGGAAAGGCAGTTCGCCGTAAAATGGCACAGTGTCATTTCCGCGCAAAAAAGACCGCAACACAACAACGCCGCAAAGATGGAAACTATATAGCCGACAAAACCGTCATAAAACGCATAAAGTCAAAGCCGGGAACGCTCTAAACACTAATCACTATTCACTAATTATTAATTTATTATGACTAGAGTAAAACGAGGAACGATCGCTCATAAGAAACGAGAGAAAGTTCTGAAAAAAACAAAAGGATTCCGTTGGGGTCGCAAATCAAAAGAGAAGGCAGCAAAAGAGGCGCTATTGCATGCGCAATCTCGCATGCTTCGCGGACGCAAAGAAAAGAAACGAAATTATCGCGCGGTGTGGCAAGTACGCATTAACGCCGCAGTCAGAGCTCAAGGTGGCACGTACAGCAAATTCATCGCCGCTTTGAAAGCAAAGAATATTATCATTGATAGAAAAATTCTTGCAGAATTAGCTCAAAAACACCCTGAGGCATTCCAGACTATATATGTAATGGCAATGGGAAAATAAATTTGTCTCCTGCATAATAAAACACTCTCCTTTCTCGGAGAGTGTTTTATTATATTGTATAAGATATTATTTTTCCTGAGATGTCTCTGGATATTTGTGCGCGTGAGGTGACGGCCGAGAACTGTGTAAGCGAGGAGGTCTCATGGGCTGTGTTCTGGCAGCTGATTTGTTTTTAGCCCCTAAAAAGTCGTGTGCTTGTTTTAATACTTTTCTATTCTCATTATTCTTTGGCCCCATAAAAATCTGGAGAGCTTCCCGATAGGTAAACCATCCATATCCCTCAAAGCTGGGCTCAATACGAGGATGCT
>JAJYXK010000008.1 GCA_021801825.1 bacterium | reverse complement strand
CGCTTGGTCTACATACGCAATTCCTGTGATTGTGGAAGTTGTAGGAAGAATACAAGCGGGGTCATATTGTGTTGTCGTTGTTGCGGTGGTTACGTTTATCGTCCACGCACATAAAATCTTTTCTCCATATATCTGTTTGTTACTATCTGAATAAATAAGTCCGCTTCCCGCACCGGATATCGTTATATTTCCCGTTGAGCTTACACTCGCAAATGCAGGAGTTGTTGTTGCGGTGAGAGTGATCGCACCCGTTGAAGCACTTACATTCAAAAGTGTGTTTGCTGACGAGAGTGACTGTACAAGGGTTGAAGAAGCGAAGTACCCCGCACCGATTGTTGTACCATTCCATACGCCAGTTGTTATTGTTCCTAAGGTTGTAATTGTTGACGAACCAGTATTCGGCTCTACTGCCATTGTTCCAAGTCCAAGAGAAGTGCGTCCTGTTGCGGCGACAAGTCCAGTTGCACCTCCGTCCCATTTAAGGCGATCGGCATAAGCGGTATTCCAATCTGTTGATGAAGTAGTTTTGAGTCCTTCATATCCAGAAGTCCACGAAAAAGCACCCGTAGAATTGTTGTATGTTATTCCAGTAGCCGAAGAAGATAAATCAGTCAAGTCAATATAGTTTGCATCGTTAGTGAACCACGCTACATTATTCGGGAAAGTAAATGTATGCACCCCGTTTGCTGTTCCGATTGAGAACGCATTTGATGATGAAGCCAGTGCAAATATTTGTGTTGAAGAAGTCGAACCATTAAGAGAAGTGATACCTGTTCCACTTGGTGTCGATGTAGCAATAATTTTACCGGTTGAATCTACTGCTAGAAATGTGTTTGAAAGTCCTGTAAGCGTAAGTCCATTAGAGATTGTCGTTGAGCCGTTTACATAAAGAGTAGCTCCCGGACTTGTTGTCCCGATGCCGACGTTGCCACCGCCTGGATTAAGTGCCAAATTTGTAATTGCCGACCCACTATCCAAAGCATATAGTGCGGCAATTGATGTCCCATATAAATAATTCAGGTTTACAGAATAACCAGTGGATGAATCTACTCTAAATCCGTTATCTCCAGAAACCTCTAATTTTCTAATCGGCGCCGTCGTCCCGATGCCGACGTTGCCTGCGAAGTAAGCATTATTACTCCCGTTGATTATTCCGTTTACATCAAAAGCATAATTAGGATTTGTTGTTCCTATTCCTACTCTTCCAGGGAGATAATAAATATGTGTCGAGGTAGTAACCCATTGACTCGATACCGTTGAAGAAGGTGCAAAGTATGAAGGGTTAAGATTTTGCCAAGTACCAATCCAGTTGCCTGTTGTAGTAGTAATTCCACTTGTTCCTGTTGCTACTTGATACCCTCCTGAGTAGAGATTAGTAAAGTAGCCAGATTTCACCGGAAGCGTTGAAGATCCTAGATTATAATTTGAATTGCGTGTTAAAATATCGTTTCCACTTAGATAAAGTGGATTCAGTGAAGGAATTGTTTGCCCTCCGGCAAAATATACTCCTGCAAATAACAACACTGATATTGATAATAAAATTCTTAATATTTTCATTGTATTCCTAATTTTTCTCTAAACGAAATTGGAGCGACTTCTTCTTGTTGCCCTCCAATGACTAAATTTATCTTTTTTAATTCATCGGAGATCCCCATAAGATCTTTACTTGAAAGAGTTTCTTTTAATTTTGAAATTGTATCGAGGATATTTGGAATTTTTAAGATCATGTCTCGCGCGGTTTGGATCTCATTTGTAAGCGTCCTCAATGTATCACTATTCTTAATGAGAATATCATCCATAATCTCACTCTTACTATCATCCGATTTTGAATTGATATGTTGTAAAATAGTTGCTTGCATATCCTGAAGATAATCAGCAATCTGTTGTATTCCTCCAATTACATCCGAGAGATCCACTGGTTCTGGTTTTGGTATTTCAATTGATGTTACTTGTGATTTTATTTCATCAATTTTTCCCTCAACCTTACCAACATGTTCATGTAACCTATTTATATTTTCTTCGATTGGAGAAAGATCTATTTTTTTGTCTGGAATCTTAATTTTCCCAACCCCTTTGTTTACGATGTCCTCAATTTTTTTATAACTTATATCCGCACCTCCTCCACCTCCCACAAGATTATATACAAGTCTTTTTTGAATAAGATATGTTTCAGAGGTTGCCGCGTATACCCCAGAGAGAGTTGAATATCCAGCGTCATCATACACCTTTACTGTGATTGTAATAAACCTACCTTCTTGCCCCGGATCTGCCGATACTTCCCATGTTTTTGAATAATAGTGATTTGCAATGTGCGTCAAATCAACAGTGTCGATAGTTGTTCCATCAGCATCTTTAATTGTTGCGCGCAAATAATACGTTGACGGATCAGACGCATTATCTAATTGACGCGCTATTGGAAATCTCTCTTTTGGGGTTAATTGAAACATATTATTTCTCGATATAACTTAGTGTGGTTGTTCCTGACGAAGTGATGCCATAAATTGCTCCGAGATATAAATTACTCTGATCGATTGTATAACATCCTGCCGCTGCAATTCTTATCCCTTTTGCTGCCGCTACGTTTGTAGTAGTAGAAGTAAAATGAAGATATGCGGTGTTTGATCCATCATTGCACATATAGAGATAATTTCTCCCTGTATTTGCGTTGATAAGTGCGCCCACTGAAGTCGAAGATGCGTTTGCACTCGAATTTGTGAACGTACCTGTTAATGGATTGATCCCACCAAGTTTATCACCACCAAGATAGTATGAAGCGAACGAGAATACGATTATTCCAAAGATCGCTGCTACTAAATATTTTATAATGTTTTTCATATATTTATTATTTCTAAACCTTTATATTCGCTACCCAGTCCTGCTCACCTTTTAGTGATGAGCAGAATGGATAGCGAACTATTTAATCACACACGCTTTCACTGTCGATGTTGAAAGATCAAGCGCTGCGGTCTGATAGCTCACCATTGTTACAGTCGCGGTTGCAGACGAAGTCATTTTTCCACTAATAGTCCATACTTCTGTAGAAGTTGCACTATCAAATGAAGCTAAGACAACATCTCCAAGTGTTGCTCCTGATACTGCAACAGTTGTAGTTGTAATTCCAGGAAGTCCATCGGTTGATGAGGCAATCGAATCAGGATTCCAAGTCTTAGAACCGCAGATATATTTATTTATCGCAGTCCCACCAGATCCGATTGTTACTGTGCTTGTGAAAGATGTCGCACCAGTGAAAGAGTTCGTTCCAGCGAAAGTTGATGTATCGCTCGATGAGAGACTCAATGAGCCAACCCAATTACCCGAGCTATCGATCACTTCAGCCGCAGACGAACCTGCTTTAATACCTTTTGAGAAAATCTCTTGAGTATTATGCACTAATCCACCGAATGATACTGGCTTGCTAAACTCTGAAAGTAGTAAAAACGCTCCTAATACCACTACAAGCCCAGCAAGCACATAAACAGTAAATTTATTGCTCATAGTGTCTTTATAATGATATTAAGAATCTGTTCGTACCTTTACTCTCACGAGTTCGTTTTTACCCTGATTGAAGGTTTTTACACCACCAACCAAAAGTGGCATGACGTTTGTTCCGCGCTTCCCAGCAGAAACTGTTGATGCCATTTGAGTATCAATGATACCCATGTCACCATTCGTCTGAATTGCCGCAGAAATTGCGTTCTTACGTCCTGCGAGAATATTTTGATATTCCCACTTTGCATCCCAAGTATCGAGAACTTCTGAACTTGCAACTGTTGGATTTGCCACACCCTTGAACCGAACCAAGAAATATGTAGTTCCATCGACAGCTACCCAGTTCTGAACTGTTCTCTTATTTGCAGTTGAGAGTGAAACATAATTCGTTTCATCTCCTACTCCACCTGCATTGATAAGTGCAACCAAATTATCGATTGTCACCGCAAGTGACGTGGTCTGCAAAATGTTTCCAGCGGTCGTTCCGATCGTGGAAACGAACGTGAAGGTAATCCCTTCGATTGTGATCGTTGCCGTGTTTGACGGATTATCAGCTGGAGTCCAACGCGCTTCAGAGCAGACGTTGTTGCTCTTGAAAAGTTTCAATCCTCCGTAACGACCGATCATGCCTGTTTCACCAGTCTTATCACCGAGCATTGATTCTTTACCCCCGATAAATTGCCACAAGTAATTGTACATTACTGGAGAGAGTGTGGTAAATCTCTCTTCTTCTGGTACATCATAATTGTCGAGTGCTTCGTTTATTTCACCGAATACTTGCGCAATGTTTGACGTGGTAAGGGTAATACCTTCACCAGATGTCCCACCGAGATTTGACGCGTCTACTGTCGAGGTCGCATTTATTGACTCATACAATACTTTTGCATCAAATTTTACACCGATCCTTTGACCTGCTTCTTCAGACCACAAGCGGACAGTGTTGTACTTGTTCTGAAGTTTGTCGATGTCGTCAACATACATCAAAAGAGAATACTGTTGATCGAGCGTCAATTGATCTGACGTGTAGGTAAGATCTTGCGCGGTCAAGGCAGTTCCTTTGGTGTAATCTTCGGCAACGACATCCGAACGATATGGACGCTCTGCAATCCTTCCATCTCCAAGATTTGCCTCTTCCGAGAAGTCGCAAATCGATTTGAAGATAGTTGTTTTGTAGAATTTGCGTCCTGCGTTCTTACTCCAATATGTTGGAGATGCCGCAGTTAAGCTGTTTGCCATAGTTACTATCTAAGTCCTCTCTGTTTCTTTTCAAGAAATTCATTTGCCTTTTCCTGTTCTTCAGGAGAAAGTTTTGCATACTGATCTTCTGTAAGATTACCATAGTCGATGACATTTCCACCTCTTGTGACACCACGAGTTCCCGTTTCACCAGATTTTTGATTTTTTGAGCTAATAAGCCCATCAATCTCTTTCTGTTTTATCGTATAGATCTCGTCAATGTCTAATTTGATGTACTTTTCATCAAAATAGTGATCTTTCAGTTTTTCTTGTATTGCTTCTCTTTCTACTTCAGTAAGTGAAGGAAATTTCTCTTTAAGAATCGGAAGAAGTTTCTTACTGAATCCTTTTTCGTATTCAAAATCTTCTTGTTTTTGCTTTTGCTCTTTTTCCCAAGTATCAATCTTTGAAATTTTCTCTGATATTTCATCAGATAATTTCGGAGATTGTTTTGAGATAATGAGTTTCTGCAATTTACCCAAAAAGTTCTTGTCTACATTGTATTCTTCAGCGAGATCTTCAAAATCCTTATCGATTTCTTCCCTGATTTCTGATTTTGAGAGTCCTTGTTTTTCAAAGTTGTTTATTTTCGACTTAATGTCCTCTAATTCTTTTGTAAAGGACGCGGTGAGCTTACTTTTTTCCTCCTCAAATTCCTTTTGCATCTTCTTTTTCTCGATTTCGTGTTGCCACGCAGGAATTTGTTTTGGTTCGCGAGGTTTTCGCTCATCTTTTTTTTCTTCCTCGGGTTTGAGATCCTCTGATTTCTCCTCTTGTGGAGGTTCTTCAGTGGTTTGAGGTTTCTCTACTTCTTCTGGTTTTGGTGGCTCTTCCTTTTTTGGTTCTTCCATCATCCCCAGTTCCTTCATAACCTCAAGAGATTCATTGTCGGGCATCTCATCGCCTCTCGTTTTTGCTTCTAACATAGGTTTTTTTGTTTTCCAGATACTCTAACTGGAAGTCTTTATGGGGGACTATCCTCATAAGGAGTTTTGCGTAGAACTCTCAAAACTAAAAAGGTGGAGGTTATCCCTCCACCAAAAGAACTTACAGAGAATGGATCAAAAACTCTATAAGTCCTTCTGGGGGAAGGACAACTTTGATCCATTTTTATTTAATGAACTACCACACCTTAAACTTTCTCGTTATCAGTCCAAATACCTTCTTTCCTATTCGCACTCACATTGATTGCTCTCTGTTCGGGATCTTTCACGTTAAATTTCGATGTGAGTTGCGCTCCAATGTTCAACGTACATACTGGACTTACCCATTGCTTTCTTTTATTCATCACGCGATATGCACCACCCCCAAGATCTACAAGAATAAACCTTCCTTTTGGATCTTGTGCCATTCTGATCTCTTCCATTTTCTTCTCATCTGCTTCCTTACTCATCAAGAATGACTTGTTTTTATCTTCTTGGGTAACTTCCTTCTCGGAGAGGATTTTCTTCTCAATTTCTTTCAATTCCTCTTCAGTGTACTTTGGTTTTGGATCTGGCATTGGCTCTACAACCTTTTTTGCTCTTGGCATAATTTTATGTTCGGGGCGTACGAGTTGGCTTCCATCCATGTTCTAACGCCATGACGTATCTCGCTGCCCTCTTTGCCTTTTCCTTTGACTTAAATTTTACGACCTTTCCAGTTTTTGATTCGTGGTAACCTCCTTCCTTTTTAGGAAGAACATACCCTCCTGATTCTTTTCTTGGTTCTCTATATGGCATATATATAATTATATCACTTTTTTTACTTTATACCAAGATGTTCTTCATTTTCTTCGACTTCTTCTTTGATTTTGTTGATTCTATATTTTGAGTCCTCGAATACTTTTATGAATTTCTCGTATAAATCCTTTCGATCTATCATCCGATCCCTTTTTCTATCTGGCAACATATCTGAATCTGCTGAAACGAGTAATTCGTTTATCTCTCCAATCTCCTTTTTCATCTCTCGTAATACAATCTTTATCCCATCATGTTCAGATAAATCCTCGACAATAACTGCATCAGAGAACATATCCTTCCATCCGAATACTATGTTCAAATCTTCTTCACATCCCGGCTCTGCAAACTTCTTAATCAGTTTATCTATCCTATCAAGCGTTTGCTGGTGTTCCTGTTTCATTTTGGGTTATTCCTTTCATTCCTTCGACTGGTGGAGTTTGTGGAGTCATTGGATTTTGTGATTGCCCCATGCTCATTTGAGGAATAGTCGCCATTAAGATTTGTGCATTTCTCTCCGCGATAGGAATATGATCGTTCGCATATTTCATAAGTTTAAGATATGTTGCTTCTGGAATTGTATCGGATTCTTCAATTGCGTAATTCAATATCTTCCTGATAAATTGCGTATTAGCCCCATTATTAAGTTTTGGATATTCTCCATCGAGGATTTGTTCGATTGCTTGTGCCGCTTCAGATAACAATTCGGCAGTAGCACCCTCTTCTTTGTTCATCGCAGCACGGATTTGATCTTCAGTCCACCCTCCATTTCTCAAAATTTCTTCAGTAAGCCACTTATCACCAACTTGTTGTCTCATTCCTTGATCTTTAATAATCATTAAAAGTGAGTTTGATTGTCTCGCTTTCGTCTTTTCGTCATTTTGCGCTTCAGTATTAGCTGACACAACTTGCACATCAAGTTTTTCTCTCGCTTCCTTTTTGGTAAGTTCTTCCTCTTGAAGTCCATTGATTCCAGTATATTTCACCATGAATCCCTTTGGAGGCATAAATTCAGCGAGGTTTGTCTTATATTGTTTTGCAATATCTACATGAGCTTGCACATAGAATTTATTGATAAGCCCGAAACGATCTGCGGTCTGTTGAATGATGTTGTTTTGAATACCAAGTACATCGGTTTCAGGAGTTCCTTGAGAGGTAGGAGTTACTCCGGTCTTTTCTCCAATAAATGAATTGAGAAATTGAGTAAGATTTATAGTAATTGTTGAGGTATCAGGAGTTTGCATCTTTTCATACGCATTTGAAAACGATTCTCCATCTTTTAAGTTCACACGAATCAATCCGTTGGGACGAAATTCAAATTCAGAAGGATTCATGATCTTCTTGGCGTTATAAAGCACCATATCCCAGTTCCTACGCTGTATATTATCAAAATTTTGGTTGATCAAGGTGCGAATAGCTTCTGCAACTGGGCGGACTCCATCAACCGGTGCGCGAGACAAGAAGTTCACTGGATTCCTCTCGGTGTGCCATGAAGTGAACGGACACCCGGCAGGGTACACCTCTAAGAGTGGAGCGAACCTAATAACGATCTGTTTTTGATAATTAAATAATAGGTAATATTCTTCTCCGCCATAATCCATTATCATTTCAGTCAAGTTATACACATCGCTTCCAACGTAATTATAATTCTCTGGATTCAATCCCATAGCTAAGAACCTATTTATCTTTGCCTTCGCATCGTCATTCACTTTCTTTGTCTCGGTATCTGATTGACCATTGATAAGTGCCTCAACGCCGTCTTTTAAGTAATACCCCGCCTCCACACCATCCTTAAGATCTTGTTTTGATTTGAAAATGTTAAGTTGTCCTTTGAACAAATGCCTCTTAATATTTTGTCCTCCGAATGGCTCAAATATCACGTCATTATGATCAAGTGCGATAAGTTCTTGTTTATATGGTTTTGCACTTGGGACGAGTTTTAATACAGAAAATCCAGAGAATATCGCCATTGATTTTCCATCAAGATCCGCGCCATTGTAGTTTCCCATGTCAGGAGCAGAGTCTTTTTCCCATGCCGCAGTCACCTTCTTTGCTGTCTTAAGCGTAGATTCTCTACCCTTTTTGAATTTAATGCTGATTTGATCGTCAATTTTTGATAAGAGTGTGGTCACATAACCCTCTAAAATAGGGAGCGGAATGTTAAATCTACCCTTTAATGCAGGTTTTACTTTACCTAAATACATATCCTCGCTTCGTTTTATCTCATCAAAGCGTGTTTTCCTATACTCAATGCACGACTCAAGGCATTTTGTTGCTCGATGCAACACATCTTGTTGGTTTTCCATTTTAATCTTTAATATTATGTGACGTTTTTATGTAATCGATCTCAAGTTGCATATATCTCTCTTGGATCTTATCGCACGTTTCCTTACATTCTGCCTCAAAACTATCGCGAAGTTGTCTTATCATCACTTTATCTGCCATTGTCTGAATTATTTTTGAATAAAGTGAATCAAGTTCTCTTCTTAATTTTTCGTACTCTGACATCATATATAATTATAACAAATTTTTTGCAACAAGTAAATTACATCCGCGCAAGTTCGTCCTTTGTGATAATTCCGTTTCCTTCATATCCTTCATCTGATCCTCCTTCGTAATCTGACATTGGCACATGACGTGGTTGGTACGATTTCTTTTCTTCCTTCATATCGTCATCTACGAATGTGAGCATAAACGCATCAGCGTCATCTGGTGATTCAAAACCTAATTTCTTCATGTCGCGCTTTGACATAATCTCTATCTTGCCAGAAAGCGTTCTTCGGTATCTGATAGTGAGTAGTTGTTGAAACAAATCTTTATCATACGCAAATTCACCACCAGTGCGTACCCATATTCTTGCTCTCCAATACCCTTCAGCGCGTTTATTCGTAAATCGTGAGTGATCATCAGGTTGATCTCCTA
>JAJYXK010000013.1 GCA_021801825.1 bacterium | reverse complement strand
GACGGCACGACGAGAGGCGAGACCGATGATCTTTACAAAATTTAATATGGGCCGTTAGCTTAGTTGGTAGAGCGCGTCATTTGCAATGACGAGGTCAGGAGTTCGAATCTCCTACGGTCCACCAAAGCAGAATTTTCAGTCGAGAATTCCCGATTCATCTCGTAAATGACTGCTAATTTGGCAGTTCCAAATCCTTTTTTCCATTCAAACGGTATTCCTTCCGGGAAGACCAGTTTCTGGAACTTGGGCTGTAAGTGTGGCACAAGATCAAACCATTGCCGGCCGAGATTGCTTATGAACTTGGTCGCATAAATGATTGATCCTTCAATATCAAACTGCTCGATCCGGGCTTCGTTTGATAATATTCTGGTAGTCGATATTTCGTTTTCAATTTCATCTTTTCGTTCCACAAACTCCTCTTTGGTATAAGAACCGTCCTCACGCATTTCGTAGATGCGTTTTTTCTTTGCCTCGAGCGTTTCCAGTTTCTTTTTCCACTTCTCGGCTTCCATTTCAAATCTCTGGCCTTTCTCTTTCCAAATATCGATCACGCTTTCCTTGAAGATATCGAGAAACGCTTGTTTTGGAGTAACTCTCTCTAAATATTCAAAAAACATCTTTTCCAGTTCCAGTTTGGGTGTGCTTTTGCCAAACACACAGCAATTCTTATTTCCGCAGTGATAATAGTTATATCGTCCTCCCATCCCACCTCGAGGCGCGCTTCCGGTCAGTGGTCGTCCACAAACGGCACAGGTCACGGTTCGTCTCAGCGGAAAGTCTGGGTTGAAGATGTTGTATTTTGCCACCAGTCTCTTTTTACCGGTCAGGATCATTTTGATTTGATACATCTCGTCCTTGGTAATCATCGGAATATGCTGGCCCTCAATATCTTTGCCTGTCCACGGATTGGTAATTATGCCGGCATAAAATTTCAGATAGTTGGTTACTAATCGGCTTACGAGCTGAGGAGTGCTTTTCTTTCCGGTTAAATCCTTGAGACCCCATTCGTCCAGTTTTCTCATCAGCTCGCTTTGCGAGTGCAGACCTTGGGCAAATTCTTTCAGTCCTCTTTGAATGATCGGGAATATCTGCTCGTGCGGTGGATCGGCGTGGGTCTTTTTCTCGCCGTGCTTTTTGAAGTTGACGCACTTATAGCCAATCGGCGGTTTCCACGGATAAATGCCTTGATTGATTCTGGCCAACATGCCGTCACTGCATCTTTGTTTTCTGATAGCGTTATCAAATTCAGCAATGCCAGCAAGAAATGTTTCCAAGAGCTTAGCCACCGGCTCGTTTCCGATTGGTTCGGTGACTGAATGCAATGTTGTGCCGTATGTCGCCAGGATTTTTCTGATAGCAAAATGGTCATCGGCATTACGGGCAAATCTATCTACACGCAAAACGACGAAGGCTTGGACCTTGTCTTTGTTCTTGCGACAGAATTCGAGAGCTTCCAGAAACTTTTTGCGGTTCTGTAAGCTCAGGTCTTTGGCACTTTCGCCTTCCTCACGGAAAACCACGTCAACTTCAATGCCTTTGTCCTTGCAGTATTTCCGGCAAAGTTCCTCTTGGTGTTCCAGCGAGGTGCCTTTGACCTGTTCGTCGCTTGATACTCTTGTGTAAATAATTCCTTTCATCATATTTTCTCAGAGATTTCTCAACACACAACATACGCTATTTTGTGGAACAAGCTAAGCTCGAGTTGCCCACAGCTCGGATTTTCTGCTCAAACGTTGTATTTAACTGCATTTTGTTGCATTTAAGTGTAGTTATTCGCATGATTTTGCTCGGTCCGGTGGCTTATTTTGGGCATTATCTGGTCTAAGTGTATTTATTTCTTTCTCATTTTTGGTGTCATTTGGTGTGAGTTGGTGCCGTTTAGTGTAGTTATTCATTCTCTCCTCGGACTCCCGAGTCAATTCATAAAATCGTTCCATCACCGCATCTTTTTCTTTCGCCGGTAGCTTCTGGAACATTTTGCGGATCGGCAGACTTAGAGAATCTATGATATTCGTTGCGCTTTGTGGCAAACCATTGCCAGTAAGTGCTTTTATTCTTTCTTGTTTTTCCTGAACGTCCCTGTTTAGAATTTGCTCGCCTCTGTATGTGTTATAGGATTCTCTCAAAAACCCATTCGCTCTAAACCAGAATTTAACCGTATCAATCGAGACTCCAACCTCGTTGGCAATTTCTTTGTACTGAGAACCCTGCCATTTCATTTCTATGGCTCGTTTATGTTTTGGTCTTAAGTAAGTGAGTTTAGGCATGTTAGAGATTCATTAAACGATTAAAATAAGCACCTCGACTTCGGATTTTATTATCCGGCTGATCCATGACGGACCGGTAAGCTTCCTCAATTATTGTCAGTCCGTATTTCTTGAGAGCCGATAGGATGAATGTCATATCTTTTTCTCCCAGATCTTGGGCAATCTCCCAGCATTTCTGTTCCTCGTAAGACTTGGGAGTGAACTCTCTTACGGGTCGACCACGATTCGATCGTTTGTTTTTATTTTCATTTTCGTTGTCGTTCTTGGAACTTCTGCCGAGCGAACTTTCCGAACCGAAAGAAAACCTATCCACTAAAGTGTTTCTGTCGCTTTCCAACTTCTGCCGAATGTCACTGACTTCTGTAGGTACTTCTGCTGGTAATTGCTTATCAATATCGCTCTCACTTCTGCCGGACTTCTGTTTGATACGCTTCTCAAGCTCTACAAAACCGCCGTTAGATAAAGGATAATTGGCGATATCAACATGGAACGAACTTCTGCGACCTTGTTGTACCGGAAACCATATCCACTTCTTTCGCTTCAGGTTCAACATCAGTCGATTGATATGATTTTTGGAATATTTTTCCTTGAAATCCTTGGAAAGTCCGGCGTAGCTTACGTGGGCTTTGCCAATCCGGGGATTGGCATTGATCCACAACCAGACGAGGACCGAGTATTCCTCAAAACTCAAATAGCCGTCCACAAGGGCGGTCTTGATGCTTCTGGGAAGCTTTACGTAATCATTGTTATCTATTTCGAATGGCAGATTTTCCATATTTCATATTCAGTTATTTTCAACCGATCGCGTCGTTATACATCAGCGATTTAAGTTCCTTGATCGCCGAGACAAACTCTTTAACGTTCACGTCGACAAAGCCCAAAAAATATCCTTCCACGAATTGAACCCGTCCCGGCTGATCAACAAAAACAAAACGAAACCGACGAACATCAGTTTTGTTTATGCCGACAAGCTTATATTTGCTGGCAAGCAAGAAAGCGGCTACATAGAAGTCACTGGTGATAAAATTATTGCTGTTGTCCGATTGGTTTTTCATATTCATTTTGGTTATTAATTTCCTTATTATCTTTTTGCTCGGCTTCTTTGGCTTTATTTCTTTCAGCTTGCCACTGTTCAAAAATCACTTGCGAGAGCATATAAAAGCCGTCTCTGATTTCCTCGATTTGTTTATCAGAGAGAGTGGGGTCGTTCGCTAATTGTTTGACTCGCTCTACGCTTAACATATGTGTTTATCGTAGCGAACGACCCGCTATGCCTTAAATAGTCCACAGAGAAATTTTGGCAAACAAAAAACGCTCATTTTGTGAGCGTTTCGGGAAAGTTATTAACATTACTTGGGGACTACGAGCGTCACTTCAAGAAAATTCTATATTCTGGATTGATGCGATAACCATCAGTGCGACGGCCCTCAATCAATTTCTCCTCTATTTCTAGGTCGTGCTTGGCTTTGGCATTTATTTTCATGATCGCAGAACGGACGGATGAGTCGCTTTTGGCACTGGTAGCCATGCGGATATCTGATGTGGCCTGATACCCTTTGCCGATCAGATATTTAATTATTTGATGGCGAGACTGTTCTTTACCCATAGGGTAGCAGTACTTACTTTTTGGATCACGGTACAGATCGGCTTCGGCCGACAAGTGGAGAATTGTCTGGTTTAATTCAACAGGTTTGATTTTGCCTTGAGAAAAATATTCAGCGAAAGAAATAGCGGCTACTTTGGCAAATGTGTTTATAAAATGCTGGTCGTATTCAGTCAGTCCCTCAAACTTGCTCGTTCTGCGTTCCAAGAGGGACCGGATACTTTTTACCTCGAGTTTGGTTTCTATAATTTCTTTGGTAAGAAGCCCAATCGCTGGTTGATTGCGCTTTATGATCTGGTCGCCGTCAGATATACCAGAAGATTTCATCGATGATCGCAAAATCTTTTCAGTGGTGGCTACAGATAATCGGTAAGTTGACATAAAATCTACCGGTTTCCTTATATTAAATTTGTAGCTGGTAGTCTTGGCGACCTTTTTCATTTTCATACTCATTTTTTAACTGGATGTAATCCTAATCATTACTTCCAGTTCACTTTTCCTTTTTTACTATACTGTACTATGCGAAAAGTCCCTTTTTTGCATAGTACAGTATGTAAACTATGCAAAATCGGAAAATTTAGTGAATCGGACCCATTTTGCATCTCCCATTCACTAAACTTTATCAGATTAGCTATAAGTGTATTATGACAAAATACGACTATTTTGACAATGGAATACGGAAGCGGTAAAATGGCATCAACGACTAATTTTATTTTTATGAACGAAATAGAAAAACTTTTCACCATTGAGGAAATTGCCGAAATTTTGAGAGTACATACTCGCACAGTTACTCGCTACATCGAGTCCGGCAGGTTAAAAGCGTCTAAATTGGGCGTTTGGCGGATCAAGCAATCCGATCTCAATGCCTTTCTTGAGGAGACGAGTAATGTAAAAAAGAAAAATGAAAAGCATTCAAAATAATATGGAAACTCAAGTAAAAACAAGAACCAAAACGAGTCCTATTAAATCCAAAGTTATGAAGTTAGAATACCCTAATCACTTTTTAAATAAAATCATCTGCGGTAACGCGGTTGATATTATGAAAAAAATACCCGATGGTTCGGTTGATTTGATAGTGACCTCACCTCCATATAATCTCAAAAACTCTACTGGTAACGGAATGAAAAATGGTAGTAAGGGTAAGTGGGCAAATGCGGCTCTTCAAAATGGATATTCACATCACGACGATTGCATGCCTCATGATGAGTATGTGAAATGGCAACGTGAATGCTTAACGGAGATGATGAGAATTATCCCCGAAGATGGCGCAATTTTTTATAATCACAAGTGGCGAGTACAAGGAGGTGTTTTGCAGGATCGGCAGGATATTGTAAGTGGCTTTCCTGTGCGCCAGATAATAATTTGGAGAAGAAAGGGCGGTTTTAATTTTAATCCTGGTTACTTCGTGCCGACATACGAAGTGATCTATCTTATCGCCAAACCTAAGTTTAAATTATCACCTAAGGCAAGTGGCCACGGTGACGTATGGGAATTTACCCAGGAGATGAATAACGAACATCCGGCCGCTTTCCCTGTAAATCTTATAGATCGTATTGTGTCGTCTACAAATGCAAAAATTATTCTGGACCCATTTATGGGTTCAGGCACTACCGCACTTTCTGCTATAAATTTTAACCGGCATTATATCGGTATCGACCTTTCGCCGGAATATTGCGAGATGGCCAAGAAAAGAATTAAAAATCATAAAGCTCAACAAAAACTTTTATAAACATATGCCAAACAAACCAAAAATTTACACAAAGCCGGCCCTCATTGAAAAATTAAAAGAGATTGCAAATATGGGGTGGGTTCCTAATGCTCGCAAGGGCAATCATGGCGGTATCGGGAATACTCTCGAGGACTTACTCGGAATCAAAGAAAACAATTTACCCATACCAAATGCAGCCGAATGGGAACTAAAAGCCCAACGATTGAATTCAACTTCTCTTTGTACTTTATTTCACATTGAGCCCTCCCCTAGAGCTATTCGTTTTGTGCCACAAGTCCTTTTACCAAAGTATGGCTGGGCACATCAGGAAGATGGAAAGAAATATCCAAAAGGTGAGATGAGTTTTAGACAGACTATTCATGGTCTTACACGTAGTGATCGTGGTTTTATGGTAAAGATCGATCGGACCGAAAAGAAAGTCTTAATATCTTTTGATGCGAAGAGCGTGGATATCCGACACGCCGAATGGCTTAAGGCGGTAAAGGAACGAGTAGGACTTGGCGAACTTAATCCACAGCCATATTGGGGTTTTGATGATCTTGAACATAAGGCCGGTACAAAACTTTTGAATAGTTTTTATGTTCAGGCAGAAGTCAAAACAGTCCGAGGAAAAGAATATTACAAATACAATAAGGTTATGATGCTTCAAAAGTTCAGCTTTGAGGGATTTTTGAAAGCAATTGAAGAAGCAAAGATTCTCGTCGACTTCGATGCTCGCAGTGGTCATAATCACGGTACCAAATTTAGAATGCGTCAGGATAGCTGGCCAATGTTGTATGAAAAAGTGACCGTTATTCTTTAAGAGAAGCGTAGATCTAAGTTAATGAGAAATGATCAGGGAAGAATTAAAGCAATATCTCGAAGATCTTGATAATAACATCGAGCCAATCGATGAATTTAAGATAGGCGAAAAAATTCGGGATATCCTTAAAGTCAAAGATGAAAAACTTACTGATAAACACGAACTTGCCGAATATATAGCGTTTCAATTTTTAGCAAATTATCGAAATAAAGAAACTGGTTGGGGCACATACTATGGCCCTATGTTTGTTTTGCCGAACGATAAAAATCAGATGGTTGAATTCCCTAGCATAAAATCGGTTGACGAGGCGATGTTAAATTATTGGCGCGAACGTGCAAACGCTTCTAAACATCCAATAATCGTTTGTAGATATGCCGACCTAGTTGTTGATTTTGAACCGAAAATTAAAAACGGATCGTTTGATTTCAAAATGGTTCAAAAAGTTATAGATGCGACGTTGGAAATTTGTGCAAAAAATCTTGATGATGGGCTCGGTTGTAAGGACAAGCTAGAACGCGCCCTCACTTTAGCAAAGCAAATTAATGATTCTTCGCGTTTAAGTAGCTTAGTTCAGGTAATCATCGAGACAGAGAACAAATTCGCCGAAGATGATAAGCCTGGACTTTGGGGCTATGCTTTCAGGTGGCTTCTTCTTGAAAATACCAATTTTAATCAAATTACCGCCGAGCAGAAAAATACTTTATTGCTAGATTTAGAAAATAGGTTGGACCGTTTATCAAAATCAGAAGAATCAAACACTTGGAATATCGAATGTGCCGTTGTGTTGCTTGCTGAACACTATGCTCTGACCGAGAATGAAGAAAAACTACAATTAGTGCTCTCTAAATTAGAAAAATCATTTCGTGACAGCAAACAAGCGAATTCTGATGGTTTGTTAATACTGAATTACCTAGAAAAAATTTCAGACATTTATTCACGTTATTCTAAATTTGAGTTTGCAAAAAAGGCCGCAACAAGAATAAGAGCCGAAATTAGCAATATAGGTGAGCGCGGGAAATTTGCTACTCATGAAGTATCAACTGAATTTACAATAAAAAACGAGGAAATTAAACAATTTCTCGACTCAATTTTCGGAGAAAAGCGATCAGAAAATTCGACCGATGATATAAATAAAGTAATTTCTAAATTGGTAATATTTTTTATTCTGAAGAAAGATCATGTCGATAAACAACTAAAAGATATTTCAAGTAAATATGTTTTTCAATATCTAGTTACTAACACAGTTGTATCGGAGTTTAATTATCCCACGGCACAATTCGGCCCCATTAACGAAGACTACGACAAGCATTTACTCCGACACTTCTCACAGAATTTACATTTTCAATCGCCTTTTTTAAAGTGGGCTTTTGATGAATTTATAAAATATTACACACCAGATATCCTATATCAAGGGATATCCCTATCACCCGTATTTCGTCCGGAAGATAAGAATTATATTTTGAAGACACTTAATTTGTATTGGACAAGAGATTTTCTTGCATTCAGTAATCTTATAATTCCTCTTATTGAAGATGCTATCAGAAATCTTTGCAAAACTAGTGGCGTTTCAACAATCAAACCCAATGATGATGGCGGTTATGATGAAAAGTCATTACATGAATTAATTAAATCGGGTGTTATAAAAAAGATTTTTGGGACTAAAGGCGAGGACGTTGAATATTATTTCCATGTTCTGCTCACTTCACGCATTGGTTGGAATTTAAGAAATAACTTGGCGCATGGCATTAATAAAAACGCATTTGCTGATGAACAAATTGCGAACAGACTATTCCACATTCTACTTTGCCTGTCCGTCATCAGAAAAAACGATAAACCAAATGGCTAGAGCAACAACAATGTTTTTTGCCTTTACTGGCAATCCCATAAACGAGGACACTAAATTATTTGAGCTCAAAGATGGATATGAGCTTTGGAATCTCAAGAAATTTACCACAGATGAATTTGTCGGTGCATTAAAGAATAAAATAGCACCGATAAATGATAATGTACTTCGTAATTACAAAATTGAGGATAATGTACAAGATTTATTTGGAATTACTGAGAAGCAATACGAAAAATGCTCATGGGGTTTGCTTATTCCCAATACCCTTGAAGAGGGCGGTTTTAGTTATGCCGAGACGTTATTTTTGCTAAACCTTTACTCTCCAAATTTTCTCTATCCCGTTTTCCATGCAACTGATATGGGTATTATGCGTCAGACGCACGGTAAAGATCCTATGATTTACTTCCACAATCAAAACCACTCAATCTTTAATAATAAAAACTTTGTAGATTTTTATAAGACGCTTTATGAGCAATCAAAATATGGTAGCTGGCATTTAGATCGTATTCAGTCATGGAATAAAGAGGATTGGAGGTTGTTTGTAGCCGCTTTCCTGTATTCAGGATTGTCAGACTATGAGAATTCAAAAAGTTCATTTGGCTGGCAAAGAGAATCGGCAGAGATGGCGACAATCCTTGAGGCTCTTTTTACTGCCGGTGACGCTCGTAATGAGGAAGTTATGTATCGTTTACGTAAACGTATGGCCGCATTGCTTGCTTGGAGGTTCCCCGACGTTGAAAAAGACATAAAAGAATTATATTCAGCGAGAAGCGCATTCGTACATGGCTCATTTTTTGAACAAATTGCAAAAGAAAGCCCCACTGCATACAACAACATTCCAACTCCCGACTTTGACTTATTATATACTGTGAATAACGAAATGCGTTTTTAAATACACTTTAAACTCGCCACAGCCGTCTGTGGTTTTGAAAAAAACAAGCTCAAACTAAAGATTCAAGGAAGAAACAGCAAGGAAAACCGAAACTTTCAATAATTAAGATATGAGATGGGTAGCAATGGCGGCAATATAATGGGTCAAGTAACCATCGATGGAACGAGGAAGCGATGTAACCAGTCCGTAGCAAACCTTGAGAACGCGGAAGTGAATCTCCACTCTCATTCGCAAATTCAAGAGACTGATTTGCCATGGAACCGAAAGTTTTTTCATATTCTTGCGCGGGCAAGTAATGACTAATCGTTCATGTTCAATGAAAAAATCTCGCTCAAGCTCTTCAGACACATAGCCCGCGTCGGCTACGAATAACCCTCTCTGTTTGTCGTTCATTTTTTTGAATATGCTCCTATCATTAGAATTGCCCGGTGTGAACTTTATCGCCAAAACTTTTCCTTGGCAGTCAGCCGAAAGGTGAAGTTTTAAGCCATAGAACCAACCTTTGGAACTTTTGGATTTAGCCGACAGTCCTCTCATAGTCTTATGCTGTTTTGCGTTTTTATTGAGACAGACAGGAAGCTCGGTTGAATCTGTAAATTTAACCAAATGAGCGTTTTTGCGGAGAAATTTCATGACAGCCGTGATAATTGTCGCCAGATATTTTGCCGTTTTGTTTAGGGCCACAACAAAGCGGTTGTAAGACATCGAAGGTTCTAGAATTTCGTATAGAGACTTCTTACTGCCGATGTTCTGTCTCCTCCAGAAAATGACAGCCGTGACCGCTTCGGAATTTTTGAGTATTGGTTTCCGACCTTTGGAATGTTCCCGCTCCTTGAATTTTAATGTTTTGAAGAACTGTGATACGATAGTGTTGAGTTTGTCGTAGATTGTTAAGAAGGTGTTCATAATACAAGCGGCTCCAAAAGGAGCCGCTTGTATTTTATCAAATTATGTTACGAGATGCATTTCGTTATTCATAGTATATAAGCATAAGGAGTACGTGCGGTTTGCCTTTGTGGCCTATATTAACCTTGCGAGAGTAATCAAGCAAAACGGTATTGATGGATCAAACGCTATGGAGGTATTAGAGCGAGCGATTATAGATATTAAATTGCGAGAAAAAATTATCAATGAGACTAAAAAGATTTTTGATTTAATGTCCGAGCCGAAAAAGGAAAAGGGTTAAGCAAATATGACTCGTGATAATTTGCTTAACTTTTGAAAAGTTAAGCAAATCGCATTACGGTCGCAAAAATGGTTTACGTTCGGTTCGGGCTTCTGATCGGTGCAAATCTCTCACCTCGGCTCAACCGCTCGCCCCAGGGGCAAACAAATGGCAAATCTGGGTTATTCTTCTTTGTATTCAGCGAGCAGTACCCTCAAGCTACTAGCTACAAGTTTTAATAATAATAGATAATTTCCTAAAGGGCATAAATTATGCTAAAATTTTAGAATCTATGGGAATCGCCAAACATATAAAATCACTTGCTTTCTTTTTAGTCCTAATAACTTTCGTTATTAGTATTGCTTGTTCCTGGGGATCGGTAGAAACGATCTATCATTTTAAGACTCAAACCACCCAGTGTCCTATAAGCGAGGCACAGACAGGTTGCCCAACCGTTTATGAACATATAAGTTCCCTGCAGATACTTGCTACAACCTTACCCAATGTTTCTACTGTCATTTCTCTGCTATTCATATTGTTGTTAGTTGTAGTGTTCGGGTCGGGCTTAAGAAATAAATCTGATATTCAGGGCACATCGATAGGACATGTTTATAACATACAAAATCCAGAACTCTCTTTATTCAATCACCTGAAGCTTGCATTCGCGCAAGGAATTCTCAACCCAAAAATTTACTAACCTATTTTTTAGCCGGCACTGATCCGTATTTTGGCATACGGGTTTGGTCTCAATGCCGGTTTATTTTATTTGTATTTCATTAATAATCCATAAATACTATAAATATGACTGAAGAACATCAACATCACGAAGCGGAATCATCACAACTCAAAGTCATCTCTTCGCAAACAAGTAAATACATGGTTCCTTTGGCTATTGTCGTGGCCGGAGCGCTGATCGCTGGCGCAGTAATTTACTCGTCAGGGAAAAATTCTGCTACCCCGACTGTATCGGGGAACAATGCGAATAATAAGATTGCGAATCAGCAAATTCCGCAGGAAGACATCGGATCGCTAGATCAAATGGCCGCAATCTCGGCAAAAGATCATATCCGCGGCAATCCGGATGCGCCGGTTAATATCGTAGAATACTCGGACACCGAGTGCCCGTTCTGCAAACGCTTCCATGACACCATGAAGCAAGTCATGGATGAGTATGGCAAAAGCGGCAAGGTGGCATGGGTTTACCGCCAGTTCCCGTTAGTACAACTGCACACCAAGGCTTCCAAAGAAGCGGAGGCTTTGGAGTGCGCCAATGAATTAGGCGGATCGGAGAAATTCTGGGCGTATACTGATCGGCTCTATGAAGTCACGCCATCCAATAACGGCCTTGATTCGGCAGAGCTTCCAAAAATCGCCCAATATGTCGGTCTCAACGTGAACAAATTTAACACCTGTTTAAATAGTGGAAAGTACGCCCAGCATGTTGAGCAGGATGCTCAAAACGCGCAAGCGACGGGAGGCAATGGCACGCCATGGAGTATCGTGGTCGCCAAGAATGGCAAGAAGTACCCTCTAAACGGTGCTCAGCCTTACGCTTCAGTGAAAGCACTCATCGAGCAAGCGTTGCAGGAAAAATAATTATGCAATCATCAGTAAATAAAAACCCATTCGACTTCTCATATCTGGACAGTAAGACTGTCTATCTTGATTCGGCTTGCCAAACATTGCGTCCGGAGCAAGTAATAGATGCGATGTCGGAGTATTACCACGAATACAATTCTTGTGGAGGACGGGTAAAATACGACTGGGGCGTAAAGTTGGATGAAAAAATAAAAGAGACGAGAAAGAAAGTACTCGCTTTCGTAGGTAAATCAGCTTCCGAATATGCGGTGGCGTTTACGCTTAACACCACATATGGCCTGAATTTGGTACTCGGTCAGTTGCCACCGAAATTCACGAAAATTATAACTTCGGACATCGAGCACAATTCAGTTTTTCTACCGACTATCAGCGTCGCAAAAAGACTGAACATTCCACGCGTCCTCTTAGAGCGTAGAGACGACGGATCGCTGTCGTATGACAAAGAAGATGTCGCGGGTGCGATCGTGGTTCTAAACAGCATGTCCAACATTGATGGACGTGAGCTGACTAATCTGAAAGAAATCGCCTCTGATGTCCACAAAACGGGCGGAATAGTGCTTGTTGATGCCGCTCAAAGCATGAGCCATGACCAGAAAGTAATACGTGAAAGCGATTTTGACGCATTGTTCTTTTCCGGCCACAAGATGTACGGTCCCAGTATTGGAGTAATTGTTATCAAAAAATCCCTTCTGACTTTGCTCGACATCGGGTTCATAGGCGGGGGCATGGTGGAAGATGTAGAAGCTGAAAGTTTCCAGCTCATATCCGATCCGGACGACTTGAGTAGTCGGCTGGAAATTGGTCTGCAGAATTTCGCGGGCATCATAGGTTTAGGAGCATCCTTGGATTGGCTTAAAAGCTACAAGCCTGAAGGTATGCCTGCGTATGTTCATCAAGAAGAGCTTGCACAATTCCTATTCGAAGAAATGTCTCGCATTCCATCATTGAAACTTATAAACAATTCCCCAAGTCTGATCTTAAGTTTCTACTCGGAGAAGATTGACTCTCATAGGCTGGCCATTTTCCTCTCCGCACAAAAAATGATGGTGAGGAGTGGTTATTTCTGCTGTCACTATTATCTGAAGAATCTAAAAAAATATCCACCCCTGGTGCGAGTTTCCCTTGGTCTCAACAACACGAAAGAACAGGTCGAATCATTCGTAAAAACCCTACAAACAATCATAGCTAACTCATAGAACATGTTTTGCATTGCGGCATTTATCATTTTTGCAATCCTTGGCGTCTTTTCGGCCAGCTACCGGTCTTTGGCGAAGAAAGCATGGAAGTGTACGCTTCGAAAAATGACCTTCAGGCCGTGCGATATTAATTTTCAGGAAGAAGCCAAGGCCAAACTTTTGAGAAGATTCATTATCACCAAACCGCGTTTGGCCAGATTCCTCGACCGCTGGATCGGGGTTTTTGCTTCGGTTTTTGTAATTCTAAGCGTGTGGAGCCTTCTTATAGTATTGAACAGCGGTCTCAATCTCTTAGTTTATGACACTTGCAACCCCAATAACCCAGAATCATGTTCACTTGGCGGTGGTGGGTGTGGAATAAACTCTGGGAAACCTAGCTTTTGGGTTTCTCTGAAAGAAGGGCAAGTATTCACCTGGGCAAAAGACGGTGTTCTTACTCTTGGAGAAACAATCACAATGATTCCGAATCGATTCAAAGAATGGAATCCGAATGAATTTATCTCTGAATCAAATTCTTACTACAAACCCTATGATTCTAGTAAAACTGTTGCGCTTGAGATAGTAGATCCAAGCTGTAAATTTTGCGCCAAACTGTTCGGCAACATCAAGGACACAGGCTTTGCCGACAGATATAACCTTACCTATTTGGTATACCCGATACCCGATACAAAACAGGCAAACGGATATCGTTTTCCTCATTCAAAAATGGTCGCTTCGTACTTAGAAGCGGTAAAGCGTTTTCCGTTGGCTTCGGCGAACGTGCCAGCAGACTGGCAGATTCTGGAAAAAATCTTTACCGGAAAAGATATTGATAATGTTGTTTACCAAATCAAGTTCAATACGATTTACACCTCGACAGAGGCCGAGGATATGATTCTCTCGTGGTTGGCAGACATCGGGTATTCAAAAGAAGATCGGGACAAGATACGGCAAATGGCCAATTCGGAAGAAGTACGATTGAGTTTGGCTAATCAAAAAGAGATCGTAGAGGATAAGATAAAAACGATAAAAATACCCACCATTATGTTTGACGGCAGAAGGTATGACCGGGCAGTCGGACCGGAAAAACTTATTAAATAAATTTGGCATTAATTGATATATCATGGAACCAAACGAGCAAAACAACCAGATACTTACCAAGCGAGAGCGGAAAGAATTACGGCAGCAAGAGAAAGCTAAAGAAGAACAGGTGCGGGAGCGGTCGAAAGCAGTAAAGAAGTGGACGAAACGGTTCGCGATCATACTTATTATTGCTGGATCAATTGGCGGAATATTCTGGTACGTCTCGGGCAGACCGGTAGTTCCAACCAGCGAATTGCTCACAGCTGTCGCAGATGATTGGACAAAAGGAAACAAAAATGCGCCCGTTACCGTTGTGGAATATCTTGATTTTGAATGCGAAGCTTGCGGTGCGTATTATCCTGTCGTGAAGCGTTTAGCTGAAGAATTCGGCAACGAAGTACGATTTATCAACAGATATTTCCCCTTGCCAGGCCATAAAAACAGTATGACCTCGGCACTTGCCGTGGAAGCGGCCGGTCGACAGGGAAAATATTGGGAGATGCATAATATTGTTTTTGAGAACCAGAGAGACTGGGGTGAAAAGCAGGCGCCTGATCCCAAGATTTTTGAAAACTACGCCCGACAAATCGGACTTGGTATGGATCAGTATGGCAAGGATATTGCATCGCAAGAATTAAAAGACCGCATAGAACGAGATCGCGGGTCAGGACAAAAACTCAATCTTCAGGGCACGCCCTCATTTTTTCTGAATGGCGAGAAGATCGAAAATCCGCGCGGCTATGAAGATTTTAAGACATTGATACAATCTGCGATTTCTAAGGCGCCTAAGTCGACTACGCGTTAATTTAGTACTTAAGTAGTTTGCAAAATTATGAACAAGTATATCCAGAAAACAAAAATTCTTGATTTCGAGAGCAAGGCTATTTCTGATCTTATCGATCAGAAAGGCTGGCGTAACCTTGATCAAAAAAATAAGATCGCCAAGATTTATGATTATGTACAGAATGATGTTCAGTTCGGATACAATAAATCCGACGACATCAAAGCTTCAGATGTACTGGCAGACGGACTTGGCCAGTGTAATACCAAGAGCACGCTGTTCATGGCCTTGCTAAGGGCTGTTGGAGTTCCGTGCAGGTTCCACGGATTTGCAATTCATAAAAGACTGCAAAAAGGATTGATCAACGGCCTTGCTTATTTCATTGCCCCGAAGGAAATCATTCACAGCTGGGTTGAAGTCTATTTCAATGAAAAATGGTACAGCCTGGAAGGACTGATATTGGATGCTGGTTATCTTAAAGGTCTCAAGTCAAAATTCAGAGACGCCAAGGGGGCCTTTTGCGGATTCGGTGTTGATGTGAAAGATTTTAACAATCTGCAGATTAAGTGGAACGAATGTGATACTTTCATTCAGAGCGAGGGCATCGCAAAAGATTACGGCATTTTTGATTCGCCCGACGACTTCTATAACAAGCATGGCGCAAATCTGAAAGGTATCAAAAAAATAATTTATCAAGGACTGGTTTCAAAGATTATGAATAATAATGTTAAAGAAATAAGGGTGTGATATTAAAAACATATGCATCAACATTCTGATAAAATAGAACCAAAGAAGGCTGCGATCACGGTAGTTTTGTTTGCGTTGTTTCTTGTCTTTGGCTGGTATATGTCCAAAGCGAAAGAAAATAACCAGAAGACCGAAGACAAGACCGTATCAGGGCAGGCATACACAGCTGAATTAAAACAATAACTATATGCAAAAAGAAGAAAAAAACGATGCGTGTGATCACTGCGATCGAGAGAATGCAACCTCGATAGTCACGCCACAATTCAATTGGAAAAAAGTCCTTACAAAGGTGGCAGGGGTTTGTGTTGTCCTCGGCTTTATTTTGAGTTTCTTTTCCATATCGTCATCGATCATAAATGCCATTTATTACCTTGCCATCCTCTCCGGAGGTATTTATGTCGTAAAAGGCGCATGGAGAGGCATTGCCAAACAGAGATTTCTTAATATCGACGCACTGGTTGTTATTGCTTCCACTGGCGCAATTTATTTAAACGAACTGCCTGAGGCGGCGGCGGTCGTCTTTTTCTTTTCTCTCGCCGAAGCATTCGAGGAATATGGGATTAATCGGTCACGCCGGGCACTGCAAGCTTTAATGCGCAAATCTCCACAGACGGCGACTCTTTTGAACGGCACAAATCTGCCGGTCGCTGATGTAAAAGTCGGACAGGTGGTATCGGTGCGTCCAGGCGAACTTATTCCGCTCGATGGAAAGGTCACTAAAGGCCTCTCTGCGGTCAACGAGGCGACTATTACCGGAGAGTCGATACCCAAAGACAAGCGTGTGGGAGACAGTGTCTTTGCCGGAACACTCAACGAAAACGGGTATCTCGAAATCGAAGTCACCAAAGAAAGCAAAAACTCGACTTTTTCAAAAATAGTCTCCCTCGTCGAACGGGCACAAAAGGCCAAAGCCCCGACACAGGAGTTTATAGATAGTTTTGCAAAATACTACACGCCCTCCATCGTATTTCTTGCGGTTATTATTGGAGCAGGCGTGCCCATTTTGATTGGCGATCCGTTTTTGGTCTGGCTTGAACGCGCCATTACTCTCCTAGTTATTGCTTGTCCTTGTGCCCTGGTCATTTCAACACCGGTCACCATAACATCCGCAATCGGTGGGGCGTCGAAGAAAGGAGTGCTTATCAAAGGCGGTAAACATCTGGAAGAATTGAAAAAAATACGCGCAATCGCTTTTGACAAGACCGGTACGCTCACGCTGGGTGAACCGTATATTTCCAACGTGATCACATTCAACGGCTTTACTGAAGAACAGGTACTTGAGGATGCGGCCGGTCTTGAACAATTCTCATCGCACCCCCTCGCCAAAAGCATTTTAAGTTTTGCCAAAAAAAAAGGTATCAATCCCCATAGCATGCAGAACTATACGAATATCGCAGGTAAGGGTGGCAGGGCGACGTGCATGGTATGCGATGATCTTGATCATTGCGTAGGAAACCTGAAACTATTGGACGCTCACGGAATATCTACCGAAGAAATTATTGAAAAAACAGAAATGCTGGAGCGAGAAGGTAAAACATTTATTTTGGTAAGTGAAGGAAAGCAGGTCATGGGGGCTTTGGCTGTCGCCGATAAAGTTAGGGACGGATCAAAAGAGACGATCAAACGATTAGGTGAGTTGGGCGTAAAGACAGTAATGCTAACCGGCGACAACCAGCACACCGCTTCGTACGTGGCAAAAGAACTCGGCATATCGGAGGCATACGGATCACTTCTGCCTGATGAAAAGGTTAAGAGAATTCAAATGCTTAGGGATACATATGGTTCGGTTGCGATGGTTGGTGACGGTGTGAATGATGCTCCATCGCTCGCGCTTTCAAACGTTGGTATTGCTATGGGTACTAAAGGTTCAGATGTCGCCATAGAGACTGCCGACATCGCTCTCATGAATGATAATATCTCAAACATTCCCCAAGTGGTTGAACTGGGTCACAAATCTTTGCGTGTCGTAAAACAAAACGTAACCGCGGCACTTATCGCAAAAGTAGCCTTTGTCGTCCTGGCAATCTTTGGCATATCGAATCTTGGTATCGCAATAGCCGCAGATACTGGCGTGGCGATCCTTGTAATTTTAAATGGTTTACGATTGTTTAAGTAAAACACTCGATGTGAATTGCTTAAATTAAGCAAATCGTTTTTAGGCTCTCGATTTTGGTCAAACCGGTGGGTTACGGTCAAGGATGGCATCAAACGTCTACTCTTGGTACAAAGCTCGCCCAAGGGGCAAACACGGGGCAGAAATCGGTGAGCTAAGTTCGGGTCCGGTTAGTTCCATTCACAAACTCGGAAAAATCGGCTAAACTGTCATTATCTGGTAGCAAGCAGTGCTTCAGCGATCTTGAGCTGATTCCATTCGGCCAATTCTCGCAATATTTCGTTCCACTGGTTTCGTACCAAGTCCACACACTCAAAAATAAACATCATAACGAGGTCATCCCGATGCACAATAGGGATAAGACCCACTGAATAGAAACGACTCTTTAAGAGTTATTTTATTTTTATAATAAGAAATCAAAAAAAGGCACCTCATAATTATCACAATTATTTTGAGCCACCTTTTTCTTTTTCCTTATAAAACACAATATAGAAGAGCACAATAAAATATCCGAGGAAAAACGCTCCGACAACATAATGCCCTAGTCCCATATATACTCCAGTTTAGTTCTAGATGAAGCATAGCATCATTTATACAGAAATGAAATAGTTATTTAATCTCGCTTCCCGGGACGATGTCGCTCATAGTAGTAAGAAGAATAGGCCCTTCACTTTCATTACTCGCCGCAAGGAGCATCCCCTGACTTTCTAATCCCATAAGTTTTCGTGGCTCTAAATTAGCCACAATAACAATCGTCTTTCCCACAAGAGTCTCTGGTTGATATACTGTTCCCACACCAGCAACAATCTGTCTCATTCTATCTTCGCCTGTTTCCAATTTTCCATCACAAACTTCCAAGCGTAATAACTTTTCCGATCCTTCTACACACTCAGCATGTTTTATAACAACCGTTTGTAGTTCTACCTTTTTAAATTCTTCGTAAGTAATCATATTATATAACTTTCTTAAATTTTGATTCTTCTTTATATAGCTCAAATTTACTTTGTAAATCTGGGGAAAATAATATTTCTCCTTCATGATAAACAAAGGCGCGAAGTATTTTTTCTGACTCTGCAGCATGATCGGCGTCAAAATTCAAACACAATTCCGAAAGTCGCAAATCTCCTTTCTGTTGAGATAATGCACACGCATCTTCATAAGAAATTGTCGCAAGTCGCGCTAAGTCCAAAAATCCTTCGTGATGTCCTAATTCTTGAGCAACCCCAGGTTGGAAGGAAATAACTCCACACAAAAACAACCTACCCTTATGGTTACCTAGAAAATGAGCCGCTTCTAGGGTTAAATCAATAATTCCTGCAAGATTTAGAAAGCTTAATTTTCGTGAAATAATCTCTGCGATAGAATCAGGAAGTGTCGTAAGTTCATTCAGGTGAGCAAACGACCCTTGTTCAATTTCAGCGAATATTTTTTGATCGTGTACGGGGCAAGATTCATATTTCAATTGGAGATTATTCTTCTGTATTAGAGATACAGCCTCAAAATCATCGGGGCATTCCTCATTTTCGGAATGATCCAAATAGTCCATGTACTCATTGGTATGCATTTTCTTCATCGCATCATCAATGTTGGGTTCAACAAAATTATCAGGAGAAAAAGATTTTCTTTTCATAATTGCTTCACTTTTTTATAATAGCGTGATATGTTTTTTGGTAACGGGGTGGCGTATGCCGGTAGTACGCACGCTTCGGGTGCGTGTAGACCGAGTTCAATTCTCGGCACCCCGACAAAACATTTATTTTGGCAATACGGTATCAATCACCGATTTAATAGCTTGCGCTGATTTCTGTAACTGCTCCTGCTCAAATTCCGAAAGTGTAAGGGGAATGATTTTTTGTATCCCCGATCTTCCGACTAAAGCGGGCACTGACAAACACACATCATGCAATCCAAATTCTCCCTCCAAAAGAGTAGAAACAGGAAACGCGTGCCCCTCATCATCTAATATGGCACGCACCATACGAGCGATAACAAATGCGATAGCATAGTACGTCGCTCCTTTTCGTTTGATGATTTCATACGCGGCGTCTCGAGCATTAAAAAATGCTTTTTGTACTTTATCTTCAGAATATTCGGGAAAATTTGTAAGTGATTCACCCATAACATTCATATGAGAAATAATAGGAACAGAGGTGTCTCCGTGTTCACCTAAAATATAGGCTTCAATATTTTCAGGATCAAGATGAAACTCGTTACCTAAATAGTATCGGAGGCGAGCAGAATCAAGTGTCGTTCCCGTACCAAAAACTTTTTGCTTAGGAAGGCCAGATTCTTTTAGTGCCACATACGTCATAACATCAAGCGGATTACTCACAACTAAGATAATAGCATTTGTTGCATACGGTCGTATATTAGAGATAATCTCTTTCATAATCTTGGCATCAACATCTGCTATTTCCATACGTGTTTGGCCCGGCTTTTGACCAACGCCCGCGGTAATAACAATAATATCCGCATCTGCGCAATCAGAATAATCCCCCGCCCATATCTTTGCGCGTGGCACAAAAGAAGCCGCTTGTTCTAAATCAAGAATCTCTCCTATACACTTTTCTTTATTAACATCAATAAGAACCACTTCAGAGGAAATACCTTGCGCCAAAATAGCAAACGCCGCAGTAGATCCTACAAAACCACTTCCAATAATAACTACGCGTGTACTTTCAAGTGCATTAGATTTCTGTTCCATATGAAATTAGTATAACACATTACCCAACGAGAAAAAAAGAATGTTATTTTTCCAATTGATGTTTTACTAAAGTTTCATACGTAGAACACGATTTAAGAAGCTCTTTGTGTGTCCCAACACCAACTACTCTCCCCTCTTCCAAAACAATAATCTGATCGGAATCCTTCACCGTAGAAAGTCTGTGCGCAATTACAATAGTAGTGCGTCCTTTTGAAGCATCGCGCATAGATTCCTGAATGAGATGTTCATTCTCAGTATCAAGACTAGACGTAGCCTCATCAAAAACTAATATACGAGGATTTTTCGCGAGCGCACGTGCAATACCCACTCGTTGCCGCTCTCCTCCAGAAAGTTTTATTCCCTTTTCTCCAATAATAGTATCAAATCCTTTTTCTAACTTATGAATAAATCCATCAACACGGGAAATGCGCGCTATCGTAAGTAACTCGGTATCAGAAAGAACAGGATCAGAAATATTTCTTCCGAAGGTAAGATTGTATCGTAGCGTATTATCAAACAGCGCCACTTGTTGTTCAACCAACCCAATGGATCGACGATACGTTGATAAATGCAAACCCCTAATATCTGTTCCATCCACCAAAATATGTCCTTGGTCGGGATCATAGGCGCGTAATAACAAGTGTACAATGGTTGATTTACCCGCCCCCGAAGGTCCCACGATAGCAACTCGTGAACCCGCAGGTATGGTGAAAGAAACATCTTGTAACGCCGGCTTTAAGGACGATTCAACTACCACGTCATCATCTTTGTCAGAATCACTGGTGATATATCTACGCCGAGGATAGGTAAACGAGACATGATCAAATGAAACAGATCCGATAATAGAAGCTGCAGGTGAAGCAACAGAAACAACTGCCGGAGGAACATCAAAAAATTCAAATAACTTTTGGACCGAAGTACCCATATCAAGCAAACGACGATGAATATATCCAAGCTCAGAAAGACGACTGAATGCGTCTGTTGACCAAGAGAATAACACTACGATATATCCAGGAAGGAAAAGCCCTCGCGATACATACCATACCCCCAACAGCATGACCACAACACGAGTTCCAATGGAGATGGTGTCACGGAGACGAGACGCAAATGCAAACCACAACCATGTCGTGGCGCCATGTTCCCCCATTTTTTGATTACTCGCTTCAATTTCTCCCAACGCTTTTTCTTCTTGCGCATTTACCTGAATCAACTCAACATTTCTAAGAATTTCAGATTCAACTTTCCCATTTTCATCAGCCATATCTTTCAACGCGCGCACGCGAGGATGAAATTTATTATTTAAGAAGAGAGAAACAACCAAAAACAGAACTGCTCCCGCCCACACAACTGCGCCAATAGTAAGATCAGACCACGTAATGGCAATTAAGATAAAAATTAAACGAATGAGATCAGGAAACACGTCGTACAAAAACGTATACGTTAATGCAGACAAAGAATGTCTCCCCTGATCCATAATATTTTGTTTGATTCCCGAGTGATGATTGTTGTGTTGTCCAATAGAAAGAGACAAAAATTTTGAAAAGGAAACTTTCGCCGTATGTTTATCAACCCAAAAATCAAGGTGTTTCAATTCATATTTATCTCTAAAATAACCAACAATTAAATTAACAATCCACAAGCCGAACAAAGCTCCCACCAACCATGCCGCCTGAGCAAAAGAAGAATTAATAAAAAGCGTATCAACAATCTTCCCATAAATAAGCGGAGTAATAATAGACACCCCCTGCGCAAAAGCCACAAAACCAAGGGACGCCAAAAAATGCCAACGAAACGGTCGTATATAGGCATAAATCCGTCTTAAAAATGAAAAAAATGGTGAAATACGCATAAAATATAGCCACATTACTTAAGAATGCGGTAAAAATAGGGTTTTTATACCTATTACAACGAATGGGAGTAAAAGGAGTTTCAATATGAACCAAACCTTAAAAATAGTCAAATCAAACCATTTTTAATAAAAACTAAGAAAATATTTTGTTTTCTGTCGGGCTGCCGGGAATTGAACCCGGGTCGCACCCACCCCAAGGGTGTATACTGCCGTTATACTACAGCCCGTTAGTCTCATTAAATTACCTTGTTTAATGGGAAAAAACAAATTTACCCTAACGCCCTTGCTTCATTTAAAATACGTTGCGCTTGACGCATATCAATCATAAATAAATGAGCAAGTTCTTCGGGACGTTTTTGTAATATGTCGTGGACCAATAAAATTCCATCGTTTGAAGCTTTTTCCGCCATAGAGGTAGGAAATGAAGGGATAATAGTTACCGGATATAACTGTTTTGATTCTATGAAATAATCCAGTCCAGCTCCCCGCGGATACCGCCACGCAATAATACGAACCCCCACACATTCCGCATACGCAATCGCTTCTGAAGTCGGACGAGTATTTGTAATAAGCCATCCTTGGTGAATATCCCCTCCTTTTTCCGACATTTCCCACGCAGACTTAATATCTAGAAATCTACTATAGGTATACAGCGCTACTTTCACATCAGATCGAACACCCATCTGATTATGATATTTGCACTCAATCATGTAGTGTTTATTTTCTTTACGCGCCAAGACATCAACCTCATGAGCTACACATTTTCCCTGCACTATCTGCGCTACACGAACCTCATATCCATGCTCCTGGAAGATACGGCCCACAAATGACTCAAACACGTGTCCCGCTGGACCTAGATTCATAATTGCACGCTTGAGTGAATATCGCTGCGCGGTTCCCTTATCTAGCTTCCACAAAGTATTAAAAACTTTATTATACAAAACATGCGTAGTAACTTTCTGATTTTCTCTCGGACGAACTACGGCAAGTGTATGAGAAATAAGTTTGCGAGAGGCTCCTGCGCGACGTAATGATTCGGCAAGTTTTTTCTCATTAAATGATTCTATTTCTCCCGATGCTTTTACAAGACGTGGTTTCATTCCAATGTATCAACCATGCTATGCGCATACGCGCAATACATGGTTATAGTTAATTAATAATAATCCTTATACATAATAACCTAATCTATGATACCGCAAAATACCACAAAAACAAAAAGTCCAAGATTTTTGACGATCGTCAAAAATCTTGGACAAGCAAATTTTGAGAATCATAACAAAAACTCACCAACAACCCCACACACCAAAGTACAAAGTTTCCTGAAACAAAAAGAACCTCTGTTGAGGTTCTTTTTTTACAGTAGTTGAAAAATTATTTTGCGTCCTTTGCCATTCTCTTAATACACTTGGTACACGCAATCACACGCTCTCCTTTCGCGGTTTTTGTTTTCTGTAAATTTGGATATTTGCGAGACCAGTTTGTTGGATTATAATTTCCACGCAATTTTATGCGAGTTCCACCCATTTGCGATCCCTTATTGCAGATTGAACAGGTTTTCATAAAAAATAAACGAGTTAAAAGAGCCCTACTGAAAGTTTTTCCCGACTATATGTCAGGTGGGTGGACTCATATGAATACCTCGGTATGCATAGATTCGTCCTCCCTAAACTTAATATTTGATTCGGAAAAATATTAGTAGGACTCTAGCCGAAAGATACACCCGAAAGGCAGAAAAGTCAACTACGAGCTTAACTTCTCTGCTATTTGATGCAAAAGAGAAACAACAATAGGAGCAGGGAAAAGGCTGTATGATTCAACTCCATTCTCATCAAACGTTGTCCATGGCTTTTCTTCGGTAATTACCTTTTGATTTGCCTCATCCCACGAATAGAAATATCCAGGGGTTATTTCATAGTCAGCAATATATGTAGGAGCCTCAGAAACAGGGTATGCATTACGAAGATATATTTTTGACACCCCATCCATATCTAATAATGAACGCATAATAGTGTCATCTAACTCAATACGTTCTCGGATCGCTTCTATCCCAAGACTATCTCCTTCTTTTGGAACCATGCGGGACTTATTACACGCAGGATCATCACACATTAAATAAAATTCTTTTGTAGAAGCATCATATCCGACGTCCTTTGTTTTTAACAAACGAGGATTGCGTGGTACATGACAAATAGGACAGATAACTCTATATTTCATGCGTTCATCAATAATATTTTCCGGAACATCAATAAACACAAAAAAGTCTGGGTCATCTTTAAATCCCATAATCTGACGGAAATAAAGTGAATATGAAATCTGATCAAGATTTCTTGGAAATCCATCAATAAAAATTGCTTTTCCTTTTACATTCTCAATCTTACGACGCAAGAGAGAAAGAATTAACTCAGTTGGCAACAAAAATTGGGTAGAGCGAGACTTTATAGCTTCCAACGCTTCATCCAGTGGCATTGAAGAGCGGTAGTGTTTTTTAAGAAATTCTTCAAGTTCCGCTCGTTGCGATTCGTCATGCACAATAGTATCTAACTCTCTCACCATATCCCCCACCGATATATGTAAAACACGCTCCTTTCCAACTGCCTCTGCAAATAGTTTTGAATACGTTCCCTTACCTGAATTTTTCTTTCCAAGCAGAATTGCTAAAAAGGTGTTTCCACCATCTAAATATTCTTTAATTTTTTCAATATCTGGTTGAGCTTTGGTAACAAAATATTCCTTGCGTCCTATCGGATCCTCCAAGTTAAATTTCTTTGATTCGTTTTCAAGTTTTGTTTTGAACAAAGGAAAAGATACTCCTTTCATATATGGATTATAATAATTAGTAAATAATGCTTATAACACTACTATTTTTTGTGACGGATTTCAATATATAACTCCTCTAGCTGCCTTTCTTCAATCTCTGAGGGGGCATCCATTACGGAAGTTTGTCCACTCGATGAAACTGGGAACGCAATTATCTCACGAATATTTGGTTCACCCGCTAAGAGCATAATAAATCTATCCAATCCAGGCCCCATTCCTGCGTGTGGAGGTGCTCCATATTCATACGCGTGAATGAGATGTCCAAATCTTTTTTCCGTTTCCTCCTCTGAAAGTCCCATGATCTCGAAAATCTTTCTTTGCACTGCTGGATCTGAAATACGGACCCCTCCTGAGGCAAGTTCATATCCATTACATACCAAATCAAATTGCTGAGCACGTAAATTACCCATATCTTCTTTGCGTAATACCTGCTCCACACATTCGGGCTTTGGAGCAGAAAACGGATTATGCGCAAAAGTATACCGCTTAGCATTTTCATCCCACTCAAAGAGCGGAAAATCAATAACCCATGCAAACGCCATTATATTTGGATCTTTGTGTTCGCGTAGATCAAATTTATCCGCGCCGAATTTTTTCATCGCCTCCTCATGCGTGAAAACTGGAAATGGTTTTTGTAAGATTTTCTTCCCGCATGATTCTGCAACATATGTCATAAGGTTCTCTACGAGATCACGCACCTCTTGCTCGGTCGTGAATGACATTTCAAGATCTATTTGTGTATGCTCAAGTTGTCGATCTCCCCGAAGATCTTCATCGCGCATTGCGTGCGCAAGCTGAAAATATCGTTCTATCCCCGCAATCATAAGTAGTTGTTTGTACTGTTGTGGAGCTTGTGGAAGCGCGTAGAACTTTCCGGGTTGCAATCGTGATGGCACAAGAAAATCACGCGCGCCTTCTGGAGAAGACTTGGTGAGTGTTGGCGTTTCAACTTCTACAAAATCATTACGTATCATAAACTCACGAATGAGCTGCAATACCTTACTGCGTAATAGTAAATTCTTCTTCATACGCTCGCGGCGTAAATCAAGATAGCGATATTTCATACGCAAATCCTCATCAATATCATACCCATCTCCCTCAAGCGGAAACGGTGGGGTCTTTGCTTCATTCATAATTACTAAAGTTTTTGGCTCAACCTCAACAGTTCCGGTTATAATATCAGGATTTACCATGGTATCGGGTCGTTTTTTTATCAAACCCTCAACCTGAATTACCCATTCGTTACGCAATTTTTGTGCTTGGGAGTAAATTTCTTCTCCAGACCATGGACCAAATACCACCTGACAAACCCCACTTCGATCACGCAAATCAATAAAAATAAGCTTTCCATGATCACGACGGTTTGCAACCCATCCTGCGAGAAGTACCGTCTCATCAACTTTATGTACAATATCTTTTATCCAAAGTTTCATATGAAACAAGAATATAAGAAAATGAGCAAAAAAACAACACCACGCCCATTTTTCCTACATTTTTAGAGAAGATATGATTAATTTGTCTGGTTGTAATAACACCCGTACGATTCCATCTTGATCTGTGCGGAGTATCCTACTCCCCACACCAGCAAGACGTGTTAATACCTCCGGCGTAGGATGTCCATATGAATTCTTCCCAACTTCAATAACAGAAAGCGCAGGAGAAACAGCTCGCAAGAATTCGGGAAGTGATGAAGTTTTAGATCCATGATGAGCAACTTTCAAAACATCACAATCTAATTTATTTTTATAATAAGAGCTCAGTTGTCGTTCGGCATCAGAACCAATATCAGCAGTAAACAACGCGCATCCCCCAGGGGTCGTAAATTTAAGAACTAATGAATCGTCATTAATACCACTTGAGTCAAACTTATGAATAGACGGCTCAAACGACAACACCTCAAACAAAGCATCTTTGTATAAAAGTGTAGATCCCGTTTTTATTTGTACCACGGGCACAGAATACTCACGGGCGCGTACAAATAATTGTTCAAGCAACGGAGTCGTCGCCCCTTGATACAACAAAACACCAACAGGACGAGAGGACACAACATCAAACAACCCTTGTATATGATCTGTCTGTCCATGAGAAACGAACACAATATCAATATGGCCCCGCGCACCCAAAATAGTGTCTAATGAAGAAAGTATGCCTCGGTTCGGACCTCCATCAATAAGAACATTTATGCCCCCAACACGAACTAGTTGCGCATCACCCTGCCCCACGGGTAGAAAAAATAATTCTGTTCCATGCGGAGCGGACACAAAAATGATATATCCCCACAATGCGCCTGCGGCACATATACATAAAGATAAAGTTATCCAGATAAAACGAGACATAGTAAAAAATATTTTATTTACACTGCGCACGCCATACTAGTAGAAACAGACATTTTTTTATATCGTATCACAATCCACCACAACACCATATAACAAAGTGCCACAACCCACCATGAAATCGTATGTGTGACAAATCCAAACTGCGCTCCCACATGAATCACCCACAAGAAAAACGAAAGGAGCGGACTTACCACAAAAGACGCCAGCCATCCGAATGGTAAAAACAAAAAACCCGCAAGCGCAACAAAAGATGAAAGCCCCATTACCAAGGGAACTAAAGGAAGAAGCACCACATTTGTTATAACCCCAGAAATGGAAATTCCACCAAACCACACCATCAACAATGGAGCAACAGCAATCTGCGCCCCCAATGTTTGAGAAAGTGTTTGCACAATAACGGTATACAATTTTTTTGAGTGAGTTGTGTATAAAACAGGGATACGATTAAGGTACGATAAAAAGATTGGACCAAGGTATGACATCCCCCACAAAGAAGCAAACGATAATACAAAACCAATGTTAAACGGCGCCGTGAGTGGATTCAGTATAACCATAATCCATGCGGTCACCGCCATTGCTTGAGCAAAATCGTATATACGAGAAAGTCGTTCGGCGATTAGCAGTAAAGAACTCATGAAAGCGGCGCGCACTACCGACGCCTCCGCTCCCGTCATACACACAAATAAAATAATTCCCACAATCATTATAAGAAAAGATTTATTGCGCGACACCCAAAATCCCACAATGCCATACAGTACCTGAATAATAATTGATATGTTATATCCCGAAAGCGCAACAAGATGTGTTGTTCCACTCTGCTTCATATCATTCTTTAATTCACCGGAAAACGAAGCGCTTTGCTGACCCAATAATAATCCCGAAGCAAGCGCCGATTGATCTCGCAAAAAAACTTTATTAAAAACACCCACCACCACATCACGGACCGCATATAACGTTCTTAGTAAGGAAAATGAGGTGGGCGGAGTAATAGATATGAGTGTTCCGAATGAAAGAGTCCCAATGGCGCCATCACGAGCCAAATATTGTGTGGAGCTTGATAACGGCTCTATGGCTCCACGTAGTGAAATAGCGTCTCCATAACGAACACGATAGGTAGAAGAAATGCGCGTAGAAACAACACTCTCAGAAACTTTCAACAAAAATGATTGTGTAGCATCAGACATACGAGGATATGAGATCACACGTCCTGAAATATTTTGTTCATTATAATAACTAACTGATGGCCCACGAGTGATCAGAGATGTATACCAAAGCGCATACACAGCGCCACATAAAACAAAGAGACACACAATTCCTCTCCATATCCATATATGCGTGTCGGTAAAAAATCCAATAAAAGAAAAAACGATTCCCATAAGAATCGCCACACTTGCTATATACAAAATAGGTATCCCAATTGCAACACCACCCATGCCCACCATTGATAATATAAAAAACCAAAAAGAAATCTGAGACAAACGCATATGTCTTTTGCCGTTAGTATTTAGTCTCTAGTTATACCCTAAAATTCAAAACCAACCCGCGCTTTTTTACCTTTAGAAAAAGGATGTTTTATTTCTTTCATTTCGGTGACTAAATCAGCCGCACGAATAAAACTTGCAGGAGCATAGCGACCACTTAAAATAATAACTTTATCAGCGGGAACTTGTTTTATAAGTGATAAAACTTCAGAGGGCTTTATGAGTTTTAATGAAACCGCAACATTAACTTCGTCCAAAACAATGAGGTCATACTTCTTTGTTCGCACGGCTCGCAAAGCCCGCTGTAATGTCTTTTGCGCCGCTTGTTGGTGCGTCGCAAATGGTAGTTGATCATTTAAAATTCCTACAAACCCCTTTCCTCCACGAACAATTTCTAGATGATCTCTGACCTGGGGATGCGTATCAAGAAAAATATGCTCGCCGGAAATCCATGGACCCTTAATAAATTGGAGCATGAGTGTTCGTTTCCCCTGCCCCGCCGCACGAATCATGTGCCCTAAACATGAAGTAGTTTTTCCTTTTCCATTTCCGGTAAATACTACAATCATAAAAATATAAGTTAATTCAAATGAATAATTTTAACAGGGTACGTGCGCCATCTTTTTTGAGTCAAAAATTGTTTTTTAGTAAGAATCCCCTCCGTAGCCCCCATGTGTTCTATAACAGATGCGGCGTTCGCGGAACCTCGGCGAAGCGCATAAATCATCTCCTCCTCACTACACACCCCCTTACCACAACGAGCGCCAGATTCTATAAGCCCCATCATAAAAGCTCCTCCGAATGCATCACCCGCTCCTGTTTCATCAACGACATGGGCATCAAACGCGGGCGCGCTAAACATACGAGACCCATCAGAAACCATTACTCCTTTGCTACTATCGGTCATAACCACAATACCACGAACCATGCTATCAAGCTCTTTAAATAATGTTTTTGTTTGCGTTGCGCGAATTCCAGTCACTAATGCCGCCTCGCTACGATTCATAATCACCACATCACTAAGAGAAAAAATAGGCGCAAGAGATTTTTTATCATGCGTAAGTAACTGTCCTGAGGGGCTTACCACCGTAGATATACCAGCTCGAGATAACAAGCGTAGTAATTTTTCAATCGTAGAAATAGACCACGATCCAGTAACAATATATGCCCACGAAATTCTTTGAAGATCTCGCGCGGGAATATCAGAAAGAGAAAACGAATTTAATGCCCCTCGAGAAACCAACACCGTTCGCTCGCCATCAGGAGAAACCAACACAAAAGAAGTTCCCGTGGGTTGTTTTTGAGAAATGGTGATCCGAGGAACAATTCCCTCAGTTCGTATGCTTCGTTCTAGAAATGAACCCGCGGCATCAGAACCCCACTCGGATGCCAGCATTACTTGTTTACCTGCACGCGCGCACGTAACTGCCACATTCAAAGCGCCGCCTCCTGCGCGCATCACCGGAGGATGAATTTCATATTTTTTTCCTTTTTCAAAAGTAAGTTTCTTTCCAGAGCTCTTCACGGAGACGGGTATAATATAATCAACAAGAGCTGTTCCGATAGTAAGAATGTCCATAGTAATTACACACGTTTTATTGCTTTCTTTGCCGCTCGTACAATATCATCAACCTCTAAGTGATATGCTTTATATAACTGATGTGCGGTTCCCGATTGTCCGAAAACATCAGCGACTCCAACCATTTCAATAGGAGTGGGACATGACCGCGCCGCAACCTCAGAAACAACTGAACCTAGTCCTCCATAAATAGTATGATCTTCAATAGTAACCGCTGCTCCCGCTTTCTTTAACCATTCAATAGTAGTTTTTTCATCAAACGGCTTAATGGTTCCCACACGCACCACAACTGCAGCAATACTAAGTTTTTCCAATTCTCGCGCAGCTAACAATGCTTGATACACCATAGGACCCATAGCAAACAAAACCACTGAATATTTCTTTGATTTAGGCATCCAAAAAACTTCAGATTTTCCAATGGTGCAAGGAGTTTCTTTCGTGGTAAGTATCGGAGTTTTTTCGCGTTGTAATCGTATGTATATAGGTTTATTAATAAGCGCCGCCTGAACCGTCATCTTGCGCGCCTCAATCGCATCACAGGGTGTAAGCACCATCATATTCGGCATAGCACGCATCAAAGCCACATCTTCAATTGCTTGATGTGTTGCGCCATCTGCACCCGTAGAAATACCCGCATGATGTCCTGCAATTTTTACGTTTGCGTTATTATATGCAATGGTAGTCCGAATTTGCTCCCAATTTCTTCCCGGAGAAAACACTGCATATGCATTGATATAGGGAATTTTCCCAGAAACCGCAAGTCCCGCGGCAACACTCGCCATATTTTGTTCCGACACTCCCATCTCAATAAATCTATCAGGATATAATGTATGAAAGGTATGAGTACGAGTTGATTCTTCAACGTCGGCGGTAAGAACAACTACCTGAGAATTTTGCCCTGCTTCAAGCAATCCTTCTCCATATCCATCGCGCAGTGCCGCAGTAGGAACTGATTTTGAAAAAATGTCATGAGATAGATTTTGAGAAATGTGTAACATGTGAATAATAACTAATATCTAATAAAATTAGCCGTTCTTTCTAATAAGCTTCCAATGAAAAAGAAACAGTGGGGTACCAACTATTAATAAAGCAATTGCATTCGCAACATCTCGTTGACGAGTACTTGTGCGTGTTTTTTCTTGATATGCAATCTGTTCATTTGGATCCGGCTGGATAAATTTATCAGTAGGATTTACTGGCTGTATTTGCGGATACACGTACACCATGTCTGCCTGAGTGAACACATACGTTTTGAGAGCAACATTAATGATTTGCACAGATCCAATAACAACCAAAACCAACCCCACCGCAGAAAACAAATATATATAAACTTTTTTTACCCATTCCATAATTATATTTTATTTAGATTTATGATTAGTTCTTCTCTTTCCTTAATACATACTACCTACATAATACTTAATACTTACTTACTCATTCTCTCCTCTAATTTTTCCTCCAAGTGTACGCAATTCTCGCAAGGCGGCGCGAGCTTGTTCTTTTGATGGCGGCGCGCCATGCCACGCGTATGAGCGCTCCATAAAAGAGACTCCTTTCCCCGGGATAGTATGCGCAATAATTGCGGTCGGCTTTTCATAAACAGCTTTTGCTTCATAGGTGGCGTTTATAAAGTCTTCTATATTATGCCCATCAACATCTATAACATGCCATCCAAATGCTTCATATTTTTCATGCAATGACCCAAGTGGTAAAACATCTTCGGTAAATCCATCTATCTGAATATTATTCCTATCAATAATTGCAGTAAGAGAATTTAGCTTAAGTTTTCCCGCGAGAAGAACCGCCTCCCAGGTTTGTCCTTCGTCATGTTCTCCATCAGATAAAATCACGTAGGTTTGATACTTTTTGTGATCCATACGTCCCGCAAGCGCAATACCAATCCCCTGAGAAAGACCACTTCCTAAAGGACCCGAAGTAGTTTCAATTCCTGGCAATGATTCCCGATGTGGGTGTCCTTGTAAGCGAGATTTAAAATCGCGCAAAGTTTCTAATTCTTTGAGTGGAAAATATCCGGCGCGAGCTAAGGCGGCATATTGAACCGGACAAATATGACCATTAGAAAGCACCACTCTATCGCGATCGCTCCATAGTGGCTTTTTGGGATTATGGTTTAATACACCAAAATACAACCCCGCAAAAATATCAGCCATACCCAATGACCCCGCGCTATGCCCTGAACCCGCCTTTTCAAGCATAGTGATGACATCTTCTCTCAGATGATTTGCTATGCCGTATAACTGTTTAATGTGTTTGTGAGAAAGATACATGGTAAATATATGAGTAAATAGGGTTTAGGGGTTAGGGCTGAGTAAAAATTTCTACTAGATACTCGCGACTAATCACTCTCTACTAACTTGCGGTACGCTTCCTCCGGTTTTTTACTTTCCCAAATATACGTTGCAGAGGTAACCCGTGAGACACCCAGTTTTGCAAGTTTTTTGACAATCGGAGGAGTGATTCCTCCATCAACAGTAAGTATAACACGCGGGTATTTCTCTTTCAAAAACGAAATCACTTTCCATGCGCGAGTATGAAATTTCTGTCCCGCGCGACCCGGAACAACCGAGAGTACCAATACACTACGCACACTTTTGGGTAGCACTATATTCTTAAGAAGATCAGAGCTACGCACCACTACCCCTACATCAATTCCCTGTTTTCTCCACGAAAGCAGTTGTCGTTCAAATCTTTCAGCATCATGAATCTCATCTAGGTGATAATACACTCGCGCGACTCCGGGAGCGCGATGAGCCCTAGAGAAAAAAAGTGTTTCGGGAACCATACAATGTAATTCAAAAGAAAATGTGTCTTTGTAGGCCTCAAACACTTGTGGAAACAACGGAATGCGAATAGTAGACACCGGTGGAACGCCCACATCAAAATGAACTCGCGAGACGCGAGAAGAAAAATTTTCAAGAATCTTTAAACACTGTTTTGCATCAGAAACAGTTTCTCTATTAACAACCGGAATAACTTCCATATATAACAGTATACACCAAAAAGAGTTGCGTAGAAATGTTTAGAATCAAATTCACTTTTATATACAGGGGTCCTTCTTAATATTTATTAATTCTGATTATTTCAAGACAGATAACCCAAAACAATATGCGTCGTCAAAATTATCAGAAATAAAGACGCCAAAGAGCTCTCCCTCTTCTTTGTATCGTGGACGTTCAACAAGAAAAAAGTTCTTAGCCTCAATTTCTTGTAAAAAAGTAGTCTTCCCCCAACGCGGATCTTTTTTGTTTCTCTCTAAAATTTCCTTTTGAGAAGAACCAAGTAGCACTATCTCAGGAAAACCACAATCCGGTACCACAAGATGTGGTAAAAGATTAACACACTCAAAGATAACGGGGCGTGGCTCATTAACATAAGAATGAATATGTTCAAGAAAAACAGGCCAAAGCCCCTCAGACTGACTAACAATATCTTTCCATAGAACATCAGGAGGGGTTTCTAAATAATACTCCCTCTCATCACTAATATTATAATAAAAATTTACCCATTTCCCATAAACAAAATCATGAGTAAGACCCTCTCTTAAATCATCAAAAGATACAAAGATTCCCCCAGTATCAACTGCGAGTTTTTTTGCTAAATAAGATTTTCCTGAAGCTGGAATGCCCGTAATACACAACCTCTTCCCTTTATGATTGAGCATAACAAAACGAACAATTACATTTTTTCTTTTACCTCATATTCCACCTCGCTGATTTTCTGCAAACGACGCACATAGGCATCCCCACCGTTAAAAGGCGTTTGCAACCACACCGCAATCATTTTTTTCGCCGCGTCTCCCAAAATAAAATCCGCAGGAATCGCGATTACATTTGCATCATCATCATGTCGCGCCGCGATAGCCTGATCAGAAGAAAAACAAAGTGAACAACGCACGTTGGAAAATTTATTCGCCACGATAGAAACCCCAACTCCCGATCCACACAACACAATCCCCCGTTGGTTGGGATCTCTACTGATATGACGCGCTACCGCGCTCGCAAAATCAACATAATCATCTTGTTCATTATGTTCAGTGTTACCACAATCCACAACCTCATATCCAACACCTTTAAGATACGACACTAGTCCCTCTTTTAAAGTAAAACCACGATGATCTGAGCCAATATATATAACCATACAATCAGTATAAAATATAAAGATAAAAGTTTAAAGAGTTTGATTTAACAAAACCCCCTCTCGGGGGTTTTGAATTTCTATTTTCTATATTTACTATTCTACAATCCCGGAGTTGTCTCCCCCACAAGACCATTTATATAGAGACAAATGACTAATATCTACACAACCCAATGGCTTTAAGGAGTTCATTTTCATCAACTTAGCAACGTGATATAATACACGGCAAGATAAACAAGATAAAAATGTGTGAAAAAAATAAGATTTACACACTAAAAGAGATTCCGTCTCTGGTAAAACAGAATTCAGCAACTCTAATTAGTGGATCTTTTGATCCTTTTAATGAATACTACTTTAGATTGTTAAAGTGGGCATCAAAACAAGGACGCCCACTCATTGTGATTGTTCAGCGAGATAAGATGGTTTTACAGAGAAGGGGTTTTACTAGTCCACTTTCGGCCACACATAGTACTCGTGCTCAAATTATTTCATCACTAAATTTTGTAGACTATGTGTTAATTGAAAATAAAACGGCACACGACACCGAGTGTATAAAAAAAATAAAACCAAAAACAATCGCGTTCCAAAATGATAATATAACCTACAGAAAAAAACTTGGAGAAGAGATAAAAAAAACGTACAAAAAATTAGACATTAAATACGCCCCTTTTCGTTTGTCTGATTTTCTTAATCGCCAAAAACTATACTCAATCAACACGAAACAGAAGCAAGATGAAATTTCAAAAAGATTACTTAAAAATACAATTCTAAGTAATGGGCTACATTCAAAGATAACAGCCGTGCTGGAAGACAAAGATGGTAAAATTATTGCAGAGTCAAAAAATTCAGCTAGCGAAGAACATGCTGAAATTCTATTACTAGAGGAAATTAGAAAGAAGAAATTAAATCTAGATAAATGTACTATGCATATTTTAATACCCCCCTGCTTGATGTGCGCAAAAGCAATTGCCAAATCCTCAATTAAAAAAGTCTCTTATCTTTTTCCTTATGGAGATAATGCCGGTATTAAATATTTGAAAAGAAATGGGATTACTACAAAACATAATTCAACAATAAAACAAAAAACATGAACAACACAACAAAAAGAATAGTTATCTTACTAGAAACAGATTTCAGAGACGAAGAAGCTATTTATCCTTTCTATAGGCTACAAGAGGAAGAAAATATTTCAATCGAAATAGCAACGGATCAGAAGAAGACAGCTTTTGGGAAATTTGGATTTCCTATGCAAGGGACCATAAAGCTAGAAGATCTCAAAGAAAATGATTTTGACTGTGTTGTTATCCCAGGAGGAAATGAGGGCCCAGATAGACTTAGGATGAACAGGGATGTTTTAAACTTTGTTATGGATATGTACAACAAAAACAAGCTAGTGGCAGCAATTTGTCACGGAGTATGGATTCCTATTTCTGCAAAAATCATGAAAGGAAAAGTCGCAACGTGTTATCGCGCCATAATAGATGACCTACAAAATGCAGGGGCAATATATCAAGATGAACCAGTGGTAGTAGATAAAAATATCATAACATCCAGACACCCACGAGATCTTGCACCGTTCGTAAAGGCCATAATAGATTTTTTGAAAAACAAATGATTACAGAATATCCACATATTATAAAATCTCAAAAAGTAATTAACCCAACAAAGAAAGACGCGCGTATCATCAGAAATAAATCTATTAGAAAGATAAAAAGAACTGGCGCTTTTGACTTTAAAAATTTTATAGTGAAAAAACCATGGGGATACGAATATCTGTGTGGAAAAAATAAAAAAGTAGAAATATGGGAACTTCACATAAAACCAACGTCTTCCACATCACTACATTGTCATCCCCAGAAAGATACACTAAATATTGTAATTCAGGGAGATATTATTTTAGAGACGCTTAGTAGTAGAAATGTATTGCATCCTGGTGATTTTAGAATCATTAAAGCAGGGCTTGCTCATAAGACAATTAATAAAGACAAAGTATTTTATTCAAGGGTTTTAGAGCTAGAATCTCCCCCAAATAAATATAACCTCATAAGAATACAGGACGATTATGGAAGAGAGAGGGATGGATATCTTCAATTTAACAAAACATTACTAAGAAAAAAAATAGGGATTCAAAAATACCAATGCTTAGAACAAAATGATTGCAGAAAAGACATAATAAAAAGGAAAAAATTTATACCAGAAAACGGAGTTGGGCAAAGAATGATAAAAATAGAAGAATTAATAATATCGTCGAAGAAAAACGTGATGAATAAAACACTACAAGAATACACAAAAATATTTGAAAATATGTTTATTCTTCATGGATCGCTTGTAGTCAAAGATAATAGAAAGGTGATAAAACTAAACCCAGGAACTTATATTAAAAATCGATCTATACACCAATTTAATTGGTCAACAAAAAAATTAAATATGTTATTATGGTAGATATAAATAAATTATTAAAAACCATTCATTTCACATATAGGAAGACCTTGGGAAAAAACATTAATTTACTTATCGTCGGAGGAAGCGTTGGAAGAAAAAATTTTGTCCATGGGTGGAGTGACATAGATGTGCTATTGGTTTTAAACAAGATAGATTCGCTAAATCTAAGACTTGTAAAAAAATGTGAGCAAGAGTTAGAATCTCTTGCAAAAATTGAGATAGACACCATGATTGTTTCGAAATATACCATAGAACACACCGAGCCAAGAAAATTACATGGGAAAATTAAAAATTTTTTATTTTTCCTCGGAAAAACAAAGGTTTTAATAAAGAAAAATATAAAAATCCCCGCGATGGGTTACCAAGATTTTATCTATGGATTCTGGGCAACCCTTGCAGATCAGGATAAAAATTTTTTAAGGAGAAACGCCGATATCTTTACACATACCAAGGATAAAAAGAGTCTTCAGAAATTACTAAAAAAGAACATAAAAATTATTTTTCTAATATTAAAACAAAGCTTGGCAGAGCCACAACTAGCACCCTCAACATACAGAGAAGTCATATATTTAGCAGAGAAAAGTCTTCCAATAAGAATAATCAAGCAATTAAAAAAATATGAGGAAATGAGGGCGAAAAAAGAAGTAACAATAATATCAGAAGAGAAACTAAGAGAGGAAATAGATTTGTCGGTAAAAATATTTAATGATATAACCAAATTGTTATTTATATAATCCAATATGAAAAGAGAAATAGAAATAAAAATATTAGACATTGACGTAAAAAGAGTGCGCAGAGATTTAAGAAAAATTGGGGGAAAGTTAATTATGAAACCAACCTTAATGCATGAGTTGTATTTTGAATCAGCCCAAAAAGAACGCGCGTATTCTTCCCTTAGATTACGAAAAGAGGGGAAAAAAACATTTCTAACCATAAAAGTAAAAAAAGAAGACAAAAATTTTGAAATCCGAGACGAGTATGAAATACAGGTTAGTAGTTTTGAACAGGCAAAGAAAATCCTAGAATTTATGGGATTTAAAATTTTTAGGAATAGAGAAAAAATAAGAGAAGAATATAAATTAAAAGACACGAAAATAGAACTAGACACTTATCCAAATATGAATCCATATATGGAAATTGAAGCGTCTAGCAAAAAAGACGTAAACACATTGTTGAAATCTCTGAATATCAAGAATTCACAAATCATCAAGGGGACTGCCACAGAGATAATAAAATCTGAAGGATTAGATCCAAATAATCTTACGTTCAAAAAAACTGCCCTATAATATATTAACTATCATAAAACAGTTTTTTGAAGAGACATCTTGCTATGGAGATTAAGGATAAATTGAGGGACTATTTTCTCAAGAAGCGACACATCATCTGGATCAAGAACCAGAGCACAAAGAACAAGAAAAATGAACCCTCTCTTATATAAAGACAATCCCAAACTTAAACTTTCCATTTCGCGTGTTCTTCGGGATGTTCTTTCATATACAAACACGCCTTTTCACACATAGTTTTGAAATCATCCTTCTCTTGATGCCACTCACGTATTTTTGTGCGTAAATTCTGGTGCTCGGGATATCCGAAATCTGTATCAATTAGCAAATCCTCAAACCACACATTAAGAAGTGTAGTAAATGATTCCTTAATATCCCATATATATGAACTTTCAATCCCTTGTGATACACAAAAATTCCACCACTGTTTATGGAAGAAAATATGCATAATTTCATGCATGGCGGTCGCAGTATTTCGAAAAGAGCTCGCGTGGACACTAGTTGCAAACCAATTTTCCTTCTCATTATACCCACACCCATAACGGATGCTGAGAAATGAATCAATAGTTTTTACCTCATACCATGAATCTAACTGCATGTTGGAATATAGTGTTTCAAAGAAACTATGTTCTACGGAATTCCAATACGATTGTAGAGGTTCTAAAATAAGAGGTTTTAGATGTTCCCTACCGCCCCACCACTTATTGACATAGGCGTATAGCTGTTCATCTGTAGGATTGGCGTCATAAACTCGCACAATATGAGATATTTCCCCGTCGTTATTTCTTCCATTGTGCGCAACAGCGAGTCCAATTTTCAAATTGGAGATATCTTTATCTATATTGTATTGAAATGTAACGTGAGGATAACTCATATGCATATATACTACACGAAATTAAAAAAAAATAAACCCGTGCCAAAATAGCACGGGCTCTAATACTAGAGAACAAACGAGACGGGAGAGCTATTCTCCATCACACTCCTCTGTCCCCCCCTCACATCCTGATTGACACGTGTTACATCCACCACTACCACTTTCACAACAGGATAGATTGTTACAATCATCTGTGAGGTTAAGTAAAGAAACAAATTTGAGTTCCATTGGAAACTCCGTCTTTATTAGCTAATAGGTACTTAGTGTACCATCTTAATAGTAGGATAGATAAAAGATTAGGTCAATATCTCAATAACACCCCTGTTTACAAGATGAGAGAAGAAATTACAACATTCTTCCAAATTCATATGTAAATCATACTTAGTAATAAGCTCAGACACTGTAAATTTTGATTTTTCAGAATAAAGTGTAGAAAGTAAACCAAACGTTTCCGAATTTATGAACACATTCTTCATTCCTCCGGTGTTTATAACACAAAGTTCTCCATCCTTTCTAAATCTACAAGTTTCCTTTACTCTCAACAGAGCAATTCCATCAAGAGATTTCATACTTGGATATATAGCTATATTGTGTTTTGATTCCATTTGGTTCTCTCTCATAGCCGTATCTTTTTCAAACACATGTGTTGATGTCATGCGACATCCACCGCCACATTGTGAAAAGAAATGACATTTTTTGCATTCAAGAGGAATAAGGCTTCCATCTCTCCATTCAGACATGTTTTGCCATATTAAACCAAGATTTTCATTTTTGATATCTCCATATACTTTACTATCATGAGGACATGCCCTAACTAGACCATCGGCCCCTATAACACACGAGGTTTTCCCAGCAGAACAAGACTTTCTTCCAAGGACAAGGAATTCAGCGTTATTGTTGAAAGAACACGTTGGATATGGGATAAGAGATTCAACAAAAATATTATCAGAATGTAAAATCATAAGCGATTTAATTATATGATCAACATCCCCATTGTCTAAGGCGAGTAACTCATTAAAATCCGAATTGTAAGGATGTTGAGGCATAACTCGCGTTGCAGAAAATGACGAAGCCCCTAATGAATTCGCTAATAGACCGACCCCCAAAATGTCTCTCTTGTTCACTTTAGATACAACCATATTAACAGTAATCTTGAAGCCAACTTTTTTAGCAATTTTGAAACCGTTTAAGAAGTTTTCAAAAGAATTTTCTTCTTGAGCAAGATAGTTGTGAACCGCAGGATTGTGTGAAAGTAACGACGTAAGCAAAATTTCAAGTCCAGCATCTTTTAATTTTTGCGCCGATGACTCAGTAAGAAGGGTCAAATTAGTATTAAGAGAAAAACTAATTTGATTTCTTGAAAGAGCATCTATTAGAAAGAGAAGGGTTGATAAATTCATAAGAGGCTCCCCTCCGTTAAGAACAACGTGAAACACCCCAAACCTCTTCAGCTGTTGCACTATATGCTCAGCAAGTTCTTTTTTTAGATTAATGAAGACTGGTTTATCTTCCTTTCTCCAAAAATTATAACAATGAATACATTTCTGGTTACAAGAGGTATTCACCTCTAAGTGAATAGAAAGTGGCGAATCCAATGTTTTATACAACATAATTATTTCTCCTTTATTTTATTGTAATATACTAAGTTTATTTAACCACATTTTATATAAATACACAATAGATAAGATTGAAAGAGTTTGGTTTAACTCAAAACCCCCTCTCGGGGGTTTTGGATTTTATTTTCTATATTTACTATTCTACAATCCTGGAGTTGTTTCTCCCCCACTTCCTGAGAGAACCGTCGTGGAAGTAGCGCAGGTAGTAGAAGCATTCTTGGTTCCCACAAGAAATCCACTTCCGATAAGATCTAGGTCAAACACACGAGCGACTGGACTATATGATCCTGAGCTTAAGTAAACGTATTGACTCAAGGTAGTAGACGCAGTAGCAGGATTGCTCACAAATGCCTCATCGGTCGCTTTTGTTCCCCCATCGGCGTTCATAAGAATACGATACTTACTTTCAGTCCCTCCTTTACTCTTTACGATAAAGGTTGGATGAAATGGAGGAAGTCCAATGGACTTATTCATATTCAAGGTACACGCAAGCGGTGGATATGCAGTAAGCGTAACACTTGCGCTATCACTTTGAGCGCGCCCCGCCATGTCAGTAACGGTTACTTGAATCTGATAATTAGTCACCGAGCTAACGGCTGTATAGGTGTGTTGAATATTGGTAACACTACCTCCTGCGTTGGAATACACCATCGGAGAAGATCCATCACCAAAATCTATGGAATATCTATACGTACCCGCGCCTCGTCCCCCGCTCGCTGATACCGCCACAATCACTTTATCTGGAGTAATAATACGCGATTGAGGAGTTGGTGAAGTAATAGTGATTCCTGCTTGAATACGTGGATAATTTACCGAAATAGTTTTACTAACACTTGCGGTAGCTCCCGTTGTATCAGTAATAGTTCCTGTCACGGTATACGTGCCGGCAGAATCATATGAATTTGACGCAGATGAAGTGTTTGAAATTGTGCCATCACCAAAATCAATTTTATACGCAGAGTATGGTCCCGTTCCTCCAGAAGCAGAGAGAGCCGCCTGTACAGGATCGCCCACATCCACTTGCGTAGGACTTACCGACAATAAAGCCTTCAAGTCGGATACAACTACCGTATTGATATTAATTCCTTTTGAATCAGTTGCTACCACGCCATTTGCATCGGTCACCGTACCCGTCACCGTATATGATCCCGAAGCCGCATACGCATGACTGAGAAATTGTCCTGGTTGATCACCTGTGCCATCACCGAAATTAATTTTATATGTTTTAGGATCACTTCCTCCTGTTGAAGTTGTGGTCGCATTTATAACCTCATTAACTTTTGCTCCAGATTTACTCAAATCAAGATGTGCGGTTAATGTTGTCGGTGGAACAACAATAGAAGGATCAACAGTCACCCAGAATCCCGCAAACCCAGTTGTAGTAGTTCCATTTATAGTCGCAGTTCCCGCAGTCACTCCAATTAATGAGTTATTAGATTGATTTAGGTGACTTAGAGCATCTGGGGGTAAAGCAACAGCAAATCTAGTTAAACATTTATTCCCCCCAAATCCACGCATGGGAGTTACCCAGCTTGGGGTGATGTCTGGAAGATATCCATTCACGTATGAAATTGAATTGCAGTCAGCGGTCGTACTTGCCGTCACATCAAAGAAAACAGTCTTGGGAAGATCTTTTTCTGCAACATGCATTGATTGTAATCGCGGAAGTAGTTGCAAATCTCCTGGGGGGAGAATGGGACCATCAATAGTCACTTTTACATTTATTGGAGTGGCAGTAGCGGTTCCATCAGTACTAAATGCAGTGAGTCGGATATCTCCAATTATATCAGAAGTGGGATTTTCTCCGTTACGAACAATGGTAAGACTTTTATTGATTGTGAGAGTAGTAGCCCCATTCACAATTGATGAAGAAGTATTAGTAGTAAAATAACTAACTATCGAAAGAAACTTATTTAAAGGTTCTCCATATGATCTCTTTGCAATAATTTCATTCTCACTTGAAAATCCAGTCGCAGTTATGGTTACAGGAATAGTAACAGTCTGATTCCTTGAATCCCCAGAAAAAGAGGCGGATGGTTGTCCTGATTTTATTGAGATAGTCTTGGTAGGAGCTGTTGGTTTAAGAACAACCGTTGCGCTTACGGTACGAGAAGTTCCAATAGTCATATATCCATCATATGTTTTCCCCGTAACATCAAATTGAATAGCGCTACTATCAACAATGTCGTCTTTTAAATAATGCGTAGTGGGGATAGTATCGGCATATGGATATACCAGTTTGTTTCCCATAGTTGAAACTCTTCCACAACTCACCGATCCATTCGCCACGATTTTACCTGCGAGAGGAATTCCCTCTTCATCGACTCCATTAGCATCAATAGGACATCTATACACTATCTGATTAGAAACATATGAAGGTTTTATATTAAATGAAATCGTTGGTGCGCACGAGGTATTGATATTTCCCTGAATACCACTCACATAGTTTGCCAGAGGGCCCTTTGCCACGGCAGACATATTAACATCACCGCAGGAAACCCCAACCCTGTCACTAACATTAAAAGAAATTGTTCCCGATTGTGAATATGATTCGGAAAGAGTAGTAGTTTGTGTTTGAGTCGCGGGGGTAAGCGTAAAAGAATTATAACTAAGAGACATAGGAGTGTAGATATTTATACTATCCACATTACTGAAATCTCCCTGTCCAGAAACGGGATTTATAGCGATTTCGGTCACATAAGATTTTTGCCAAGCGCCATTCACAAACCGCGCCGCAGTATATATTCTGTATGCGGTACCACCATAAAATACTCCCCCTTGAATAGTTGCTCTATAATTAGGTAGATAAAGAGACCATGTTCCTGTAGTTCCGGGATCATCAGTAATAAATGACCCAACTTGACCCACGGGACCACCATTTACAAAGATTGAACCGTTTCTATTGTTTACAGGGAGAATTCTACACATTCTATAATCTCCTGCTTGGTAGGGGTCTTGCGCCTGAGAAACATCACAGTTGGTAGCATCATACACATTAGCATTATACTGTGCGAGTGTAACGCCGGTTACCGAATATGCAACTCGCGAAATAATAAGACTCGCGGAAAGACTCTCATATCCAGAAGAATTTGAGGTTACTGGATATGAATATGTTCCAGCATCTAATGCTGCGCCAGTTGTTGACTTCACATTAATAGAAACAGAAACCTGAAAGTTGTCATTTCCACAAACTTGATTGTCGCCAACCCATTGCCCACTCCCCGAGATACCACGTCCCGCAACAGGAAAGGTGTATCCCCCAAGAGAAACCGTTGAAGGAACCGTTACGCAAAGACTCTTTTTTTGGGGATTTGTTACGGATACAAGAATAGATCCAGTATACGCCTTAGTGGTTCCTGTTTGCACTCCATTTTGATATACCGGAACCGTTGCATAAGACAACGTTTGTTGACTAGGGGTAACTCCCACACTCTCCACAGGCAATGCGTGTGTTAACGAGGTGGTTCCAAAAACTCCGACGATTAAAAGTAATGATAATAAGATGCGTTTGTACATATAATTTTTTATTTGACCATAGTATAGCATAAAATAAAACTCAAAAGGAGTGGATAAACAAAAAAGCACTCGCCGTGAGACGAGTGCCCTCTTGTTAATGAACAATAAAAGAAAAATTAAATAATTATTTAACTAATAACATTTTCTTAGAAAGAGAGGTATTTCTACCAATTAAACGATAGATATATACCCCCGATGAGAGTTTTCCGGCACTAAAAGTGAATTCATATATGCCGATAGAAAGCTGCTCGGAAATGATAACCGAAACTTTCTGTCCAATGCTATTATATACCGCTAACTCGTAAGTTCCTGCCTCAGGAATAGTCACTTTTATGCGAGTACTCGGATTAAACGGGTTGGGATAATTCTGAGAGAGCGCAAAACTAGTAGGAATAGTTGGAGCATCCTCAACAGAAACAGTGGTGTCGGGTTTGAACAGGTACTGATAGTAACAGACGCCGTTTTTCCAAAGCTCAACAACTTTTACAGCAATAGTTGCTTTCATCGCATTTGGAGACTGACCAATAATAACTCCAATACCAAACCCTTCGAAAGATGGAACTTTGCGATAGGTATCAGTAGTTTTCCACACATACGTGCTCCACGTGGAATTAATGTCTTTATACTCACTGAAATATCCTCCACCCACACTCTTTTGCAATAATTTAACTTGCAAACTAACAATGGGAAGATTTTGAGGATCTGTTGAAATAACTTTTGCGATCACCCTAACAGAGTCAGGGACCTGTAATGTTTCTGCGGGATCCGCAATCCAATTGAAGTAGGCCGCATCAGTAATAATGGGGAGATCTTTTTGCTCAAAAACCCTCACATAACAATTTAATTGAGTACAGGAATCAACATAAGTTTTAAACTCAGCTTGTGGAGTATTTGAATATGACAGCCAAGGGACTTTATTAACCCACTTGGCAGTAAGGTTCTGGATTAAGGATCCAGTTTGACTAAAAACTCCTGCAGGAAGAATACACATAACAAGCAGGAGGATAACGAAATAAAAGATATTGCGTTTCATAATGCACCTCCGTGCGTTGTTTTTGGTTTATATATTTATTTTTATTATTTTCTTTTTCTCAAAAAGCTGCCTATATTATACACCATATCTCAAAAATAAGCAACCCCATCTGTCAAGGGCATTTCCAACCCCCAAAAACAGCCCCATTGGCTGTTTTTTAAGGTATGTTGTATAAGTTATGCACAGAGATATGAGGGTCACATCTTTCTAATTAATAACCACCTAAGTCTAATAAGGCGATTTAAAATAACCAACCCAC
>JAJYXK010000007.1 GCA_021801825.1 bacterium | reverse complement strand
CTGGTTGCAAGCGCACGATTGTATACACGAACATCATCAATAAGTCCTCCAAAATAATGATTAGAAGGCCCTCTTCCTATAATAAAACTCGTACTGGTTTGTGGAGGAGTTATGGTTTGTGATGCAGATGTTTTTTGAACACCATCTTGATACAGCCGTATTGTCGTTCCATCCCACGTTCCTACAATATGAGTCCATTGGTCTTTTGTTGTGTTGGTGAATGAAGGAGACACCGTGAGAGTTCCGTTCCTTATTCCAATCCCAATTCTATTGTCTGAAAAAGCAAATAGACTCCACCCGTCAGTATCCCATCCGGCACTCGCCCCCTTTCCTGCGATGCTTGAGTACGCTCCCCCTGTCCATGATGAAGGAATTTTAACCCATGCGGAAATAGTTCCTCCAGAACTTAAGTTTAAATCTTGTTTATCTCCCACGTTTATATAACTACTGCTTCCGTTGAAATTTAGACACCCCCCCACCTTGCATAAACCCAACGATGATGATTGCCATGCCACCGCCCCCTGTATTATTCCCGTATAACTTTTCCCTGATGCGTCATATGCGTTCGTTCCCGATTCTTCATCCATTGGCCAATAGCCAACAAGATCTTTCCCTGGTAATTGATTTATAGATGCTGATTTGCTTATAGAAACAATACTAGAATCATTTCCAGTTGCCATTTGAATAGCAACTGATTGTGCCACATCAGGAATCCCTGTCACTTTTGAAAATACAATTGTTTTAGTAAACCCAGAAGCAGGATTAGAAAATTTAGATGCACGACTTAACGCTTGTGTAGCAACTACCGAAGAAGTCGCGTATGACGCTCCTGAAAAAACTTCATAATAATCAGCCCCTGAGCCGATACTGGGAGTAAACCGAATTCCCCACGCAGTTCCTTGCTCTCCAAGAATTGCTTTATTTTGAGCACTACGTACTCCTTCCAGAATATTTGTTGCATCAAGCTGAAAACTGTGGCGATTTTTATAACTGGTAAGATTTAACACCCCCATCCCCGTAATAATAGAGAGAATAGTTACCGAAATGAGCATTTCAATAAGAGTGAAAGATTGGGTGCTGTGTATATTTTTTTTCATCACCGCGTGTTCTGGTTTCATACACTTAGTATATCATATTTTGTATAGTGTCGCGGATCTAAAACGGGATCCATAACAAGGACTACTTCACGCTATATCCTTTTTCTCCATTCCACACACCTGATATTCCCCACAAAGAAACGCGCGCATTCGTGCGTTGTTGCATAAACCAAGGAAGCATTTCTTTCTGTTGTAGGGTGAATAAATTTGCCAGTATCTGCCCACGTGCCACACGATTAAGAAAATATTCTCGCGCATCTGATTCTGACATTTTGGTAAGCACCAACATTCTATTTTTTGATTCGGGCGTCGCAATCATATCATCAGTCTGTAATTTTATTTTTTGAACCAATTCTTCATCAGACATTTGAGTACGCAGTTCTTGCGAGATAATAACATCGTCAACTAATCCATCAAATACCACCTTTTTAAGTTCATCTTCTTGTGGCAAGAGAGCGTGTGTTTCTTGCTCCATCTTTTCATAAAAATTATTCGTGATCTGCAAAGAAGCACGATAATCATATGCCCATATATATGAGCCATTTACTCGTGCTAATGGATACCACCCTTTCGCGTATATAATTCCTCCAATAACTACGAGTAGTAACACGCCATATATCCCTCGCCTCACCCATCGTATTCGCCACGTATGAACAAAAAAATCTAACATATATTATGGTTGTTTTTCTGGTACGACAATAATCATTATTTCTCCTGGTCTTTTGTAATTAAATTTTTCTCGCAAACTCTTTTCTAAATTATCGGGGTTTCTATAGTAATTTTGATTTCCTTGTACCTTCTGGCTTTCTTGTTCAAGCGCTTGTATCTTTTGTGTTATTTCAATATTTTCTTTACTCAATTTTTTGCTATCCAAAAACAACGAAAACAATTCCGCCCCCACCAACACCAACACTACACATAACACCGCAAAAGTAACAATGCGTCGCGAAGACATGCTATTAGTATACAATGAAAAGCAAAAACTCAAAACTTAAAAAGAAAAATAAGGGGTTAAATATTATTTTGAGAGTAATTTTTTAAAATCTTCAGGAGAAATTCTAACTTTCGCCATAGACAATAATTTCTTTTTCCCCTCTTTTTGTTTTTTCCACAATTTCATTTTTCTTGTGCGATCACCGCCGTTCTTTCCAAAATTTCCCAAATCTTTTTTCATTGCAGGAATGGTCTCGCGCGCTACAAATCTTCCAAACGCCTGCGCTTGTATTGCTTGTGAAAATTGTTGCCGCGGTAATACCTCCTTTAATTGTGTTACCATTTTGCGCGCCTCACGCTCAAGGGTCGCTTTTGGCAAAATACGAGATAGTCCAGGGACCAATTCTCCCGCTACTAAAATATCCATGCGAGCCAACTCCCCTTTTTGATACCCATCTGCTTCATAACTAAACGATGCGAATCCTCCAGAAATAGATTTTAATCTATCATCAAAATCAGAAATTAATTCTGCGAGCGGCATGCGCGTACGAATAATAATTCTATCTCCCAACATTTCGGTTGTCACTTGTTCCCAACGAAAAGATTCCTGCAAACCCAACACCGATCCCATAATATGCACGGGGCATACCAATTCAATTTTTATCATGGGTTCTAAAATCTCCTCAAACTCCATTGGAAGATCTTTGGGGTTTTGAATATGTACATATCCATCTTCATCGCGTTTAATATGCGGCAATAACTTCTGGGATATTTTCAACTTATATGCAACCGAAGGAAACGATGTGATGGTGCGAATATCAAACTCCCTATCAAGTCGTTGTGCGATAATTTCAAAGTGAAGCTTTCCTAAAAATCCTCCTTTAAATCCTCTTCCCAATACTTCGTTGAAGTCTGGTTCATACGTAAATGAAGAATCATTTAATTTCAAACGTTCTAATGATTTTTTTAGATCATCATAGTCATCTGCTTCATCTGGGAAAAATGACACGAACACCACAGGATTTGGTTCTTTATATCCTGGCAATCGTAAGTCCTTAAAGTTTTGGGTTTTGAGTTGTGCGTTGTGTGTTACTATAGTATCTCCAATTTTTATTTTATGTGGATCTTTAAGTCCCGTGACAATATAACCAATTTCTCCTTCATGTACGGTATCTGCCTCTTTCATTTTAGGAGTCATATATCCCACTTCTTTTATCATAATTTTTTCTTTTACCGCCATAAGTTCAGCAGACGCTCCTTTTGATATAGATCCATTAAATAGTCGCACAATAGCAATAATACCCTTGTGATCATCATAAAAAGAATCAAAAATGAGAGCGCGTGAAACTCCCTGGAGAATATTTCCCTTATTGTTGGGTTGAGGAATTGAAGACACCACATCTTCCAAAAGTCTCTCAACCCCCGCTCCCGTTTTTCCGGAAATACGATGGATTTTATCGGGAGTCGTATGAATGAGCTTTGCCGTTTCTTCTAGTACCGCTTCAATATTAGGGATGTTCATGTCAACTTTATTCACGGCGCCAATAATAGTAAGCCCCGCTTTTTGAGCAGAATATAAATTAGAAAGCGTTTGTGCTTGTATGCCCTGCATACCATCAACGAGTAATATGGCACCCTCAACTGCCTCAAGCGCACGTGACACCTCATATCCAAAATCAGGGTGTCCTGGTGTGTCTATTAAATTAAGTATGTATTGTTTTTTATCAGAAGCTGTATACTGCATCCTCACGGGAGCCATTTTTATAGTAATTCCCCGCTCACGCTCCAGCTCTAACTGATCAAGAAACTGATTTTTCATCTTCCGTTTATCAATGGTTCCTGTTACTTCAAGCAAGCGATCTGCGAGAGTGCTTTTTCCATGGTCAATATGCGCAATAATACAGAAATTCCGTATGTTCATAACAGGATGAATTTTTATCTATAGGCACCATCATCTCATGACTATTAAAAAAACACAAGAAAAATACTAGGTGAGATAATCTTTGTGCACTATCTCTCGTAATATGCACGCATTAATCTTTTCTTCGTTTGCGCGCAGTAGTTTTTTAAAGTTGTGCACAATTTTTCGTGGTATATTAGTAGTAAATACGATATACTAGAAGGTATACATACTATATATGACGCGTGTATCATTTTTGCAACAGCGCAAAGGTTTCTCATTGGCCGAACTTATTATCTATTTGGGTATTTTGGGTATCTCTGCGGGTATTTTTGGAGGGATGCTCAACACCATTACCAATACCCAAATATCCGAGTTTAATCAAAATGAAGTGTCGGGGCAATTAAACTTCGCCATTCAAACCATTCAACGATACGTGCGCACCGCTAGTATTGTGCAGGGAGATTCAGGAGTTTCCAGTTCTACTCTGGTATTGCAAATGCCTACTACTGCGCAAAATCCCACTACTATTTATTTGCAAAATAACCGTATCTACGTTACTCAAGGAGCAAGTGGAACTCCGCTCGCCATAACCAACGATAAAGTTTCTATTGATAACCTTGAGTTTCGCCGATTCGCGCAACCCGCATCAAAAGACGTGGTGCAAATTGATATTGCAATCTCACAACAATCAGCTGGAGGGACTCGTATTTCTCGTTCTTTGCGTTCCGCTATTACACGCGTAAACGCCGCTGCGTTTGATAGTGATCTTATTCCAAACGCTGATGGTTCTTATAATATCGGAACATATCCATCGGCTCGTTGGAAAGATGGATCATTCTCCGGACAAGTATCTGCGGGATCTCTTTGTTTTGGAAGTGACTGTCGCACCTCATGGGCAAACATCGCAGGCGTCAGTGGAAGCGGAAGCGCAAACTATGTAGCGAAATGGAATACCGCAAGCACCATTAATGCCTCTACTCTTCTCTATGATAATGGAACTAATATCGGTATTGGCGCCATCAACCCTGGATACAAACTTGATGTGCAGGGGGGACAAATAAATACTTCAGGAGGTTTGTGTATTAATGGGGATTGTAAAACCGCGTGGTCACAAGTAGGAGCGAGCCAATGGACCACCACCTCATCCGATATTTATTACAACACTGGCAATGTTGCAATCGGGCAAACAACCGCGCGCGCAGGATACCGGCTCACCCTCACCGGAGGAGGTATCACGATGACTGGAGACCAAAACATAGACTGGAGCGGTGGTGATGCGCGCATTGTAAAAACAGGATATAACATTGCATTTTCTACCTATACCGGAACCGCTCTGACCGAAAAAATGAGAGTGACTAGCGGAGGAGATATTGGGATCGGGACCTCAAACCCTGCCGCAAAATTAGAAATAAGCGGAATTGACGCAACTACCGCAGAAGCAATTAGAATAAAAAATGCTTCTGGAACGCAAATATTTAATGTCTATGCAAATAGTGGTGCAAGTAATGCTGGAGGAGTTTTGGTGCGCGACGGCTCAGGAACGGTGAAAGTAGACATTGAGGGGAACGCCGCATCTTATTTTAATGGCGGGAATATTGGAATTGGAACTACTGCGCCAGCTGCAAAATTACATGTAGCATCAACAACTTTAACAGAAGGGGTTCGTATCATTTCAAGCGATTATTCTCCTTTTATTATACGCAATTCTGCTGATAGCGCCGATTTGTTTCGCGTAAGCCAAACAGGAACCACTACCATCGGAGCACTTGCGGGGACCGGAACACGAAGTGTTATGGTAGATGCAAGCGGAGCGCTTTCCGCGGGCACTGGAGGAAGTAGTCAGTGGACTACCTCGGGGAGCGACATTTATTACACTACTGGAAAAGTTGGAATTGGAACCACAAGTCCGGGAGCCCCTCTCCATGTGAACCTAGCAGGAGCAAGTGGAAGTGTATTGGAAGCCCTAAGACTTCAAAACACAGGAGGATGGGGAACGTATATGAGTTTTACTAACTCAACATATGAACTCGGACGCATATCTGTAGCAAATGACGTGGCTAATGAAGGAACAATGCGTTTCTCAACTTTCTATGCTCCCGACGCTCCACAACTCAAAGAAAAAATGGTTCTCACTGGAACGGGGCGGCTAGGCATTGGGACTACGGCGCCAGCAACTAATTTATATATTAAAAAATCATCGGGCTTATCGAACCCTGGTTATAATTCACTCTTTGCAATGGGATCGGATGATTCACAAACTTTTGGAGGCAGTATTGGACTACGAGTTATTTCTTCTAATGTTCGTCAAGGATTGAAAATAGATAGTAATCTTAATTTAACCATGCATAGCCCAGTCACTGGATCTAATCCTGCATTCCAGTGGCAAACAGGAACTGTGGCTGATGAGTCTGTCGATACAAATACAGTTATGACTATAACAGGTGCTGGCAACGTCGGCATAGGAACCACCACGCCCAGCACTGCGCTTCAAGTGAATGGAACCGTTACCGCAACTGCATTTAGTGGCTCCCTATCAGGAACCATGAGTGCTCCGAATATATCTTCTGGTGCATTTGGCGCAAATACTGGAGGAGGAAATTATTCTTTCCCCGCTAATGTAGGAATTGGGACAACAACGCCAGTGGTGGCTCTTGAAGTGAACGGAAATATATTATTACCAAATAATACATATCTACAAGCAAGAAAGAACGATACAAATATATCAAACATATTGAAACTAGATGCCTCTAATCATGTTCAGCTCGTAGCACCAGGAAGAATTTACTATGATACTGGAACTGGCTCAGAACACTATTTTAGACAAGGAGGGGTCACAAAAATGGCATTGGATACAAATGGTAATCTGGGTATTGGAACCACCGCCCCCACCCATAAATTAGATATTAATGGCGCTTTCTACTCAGAACTCGTTTCCAAAGGAAACTGTACAGGCGCAGTCACTATTGATTGGAACGCGGGCAACACACAACATTGCGTGCTAACTGGAAATGTTACTTTTACTTTTTCAAACGGTCAGAGCGGAGGAAATTATAAATTAGTGCTCAAACAAGGAGGCACGGGCTCTTATACGATTACCTGGCCCGCAAGCGTTCGTTGGGGTAGCGCGGTTGCTCCCACACTTACCACTACGGTAGGAAAAACCGACTATGTGGGATTCTTCTATAATGGCGTTGATAGCACCTATGATGGAAATGCATTTAATGCAAACTTCTAAAATTATAAAATCATATGCATCTCAAAGAATTATTTTCTTCTCATAATAATAAGACTACGTATCTAATGATAGGAGGAGTTGTCGTCATTGTTATTGCAATTATTATTGGTGTCGTCATTGGATCTATGGCCAATAAGCAAATTTCTCCCTCACAAGAAATTCCTCTCAGGGACGAAGTCCCTTCTGATATAGTAGTTCCCGATCAAAACGCAAGCGCAACAAACACCCCAAAAGATATCGCGATTCCAAAAGTATCCATACCCGCCGCGCCAGGAGTTTCCGCAACTCTGCGAGTATTTGATATCACCGCAAAAGAAAACACCTTCACCCCCCCAACGATAGCAGCATACAGTGGAGATACGGTTCATATTAATTTCACCGCTACCGATAAAGCGTACGACATTATATTCCCCGACTACAATATGAAACAGACTGCGCAGAAGGGAGAAACAAAAGTTCTTGAGTTTCAAGCTCAAGCAACCGGCAAATTTACCTACTTCTGTGAACTATGCGGCGGCGTTCAATCAAAGGCGATTGGTTATATTATCGTTGCTCCCAAGAGAATGCCTTAGGTCTGTATTTTGTATTACGTAAAAACATGCGTTCCATAAGTAAAAAAAATCTTGTATTAGTAGCGCTTGTACTCTTTATCGGGTGTCTTTTGATAGTTTGGTATTTTTTACAAAAAACCAAAACTATTAGTACCGAAATTACAATGGTAAACTCATCCGCTCAAATAATAAATCAAATATCATCTTCTACTCCTTCGTTTACTCCCCTAGAAAACACATCTTCATCTGACTATGTTTTCTCTAACCCTGATGAGATGCTTCCCTCTACCGTAAAAGAAGACACGCGAAAAGTAAAATTGTTTTACCTTAAGGAATCCTCGTCTGGATTTTCTCCTTCCACGCTTGTTGTACGCAAAACCGATACTATTCGTCTTCAATTCACCGCCGTTGATGGTGATTATGATCTTGCTATAGCACCCCCTATCGGCGCGTATATTGCGGCAGCAAAAGGAGGATCCACTCTATTTGGTTTTGATGCGCGCTCTATTCCCCCGGGAATATACACTTTTGTATGTGAAAAACTCTGCCCCCCACAACATCCACAAGGAACTCTGGTTATCCAATGACAAATGGTGTAAAATAACACTTATAAATATAATTAATACTAAATAAAAAAATATATGAACGGCGAAAATACCGGATCAACAAAGTCCACAAAGACAATTACTATTGTGGTGGCAGTTATTGTTATTATCATTATTGCATTGTTTGTTTTTATATCTCCGTCTTCACAAACTCCAAACTCCGAAATAAACAACCCCTCAGGAGAAAGTGCCCTACCTCCTACCAGTAGCACCACCACCAGTGGACCAGTTGGAGGAGCATTCAAAGAAGTAAAAGATACTGGGAAAATCTATGAAATACAGATGGAAAAAGGAGCTCTAACTCCCGTTAACACTACTGTAGCAAAAGGAGATGTTGCACGATTGGCATTTTCTGCGGTTGACGCCGAATATAGCGTATCATTTGCCGCTCCTATTGAAATGAATCTTACTCTCAAAAAGGGACAGGCGGCTCTTGTTCCATTTGATGCTCAGAAAAATACTTCGGGAGAATTCACTTTTACCGTGAAGGATTCTGCGGGAAAGACTACTTCAGGAAAAATCATTGTTAAATAAAAAATAATTATTTACCCATATGACACCAAATCTTTTGCGTGGAGCTGAGTCTATATTCAGAACACGCAAAATATATTTTACGGTCGTCTTTTTTGCTCTTGTGATGCTGGCCTCGTTTTTTATGGGGCCAGTTTCTAAAACGAACGCTGCGTTGTGGAATAACTGTACTGGTGGTTGCCAAGGAGCAAATTATTGTTCGGGATACACACTATATGGCTATACCCCTGACGATACAAATTGTACCGGTCCTTGTCTTTCTTATGTAGTACAGTATAACTCTCCAACTTGTGGGTGGAATAACTGCGTAGGAGTAACGTGTAACGCTTACTGTTCGGGATCTACCGCATATTATAGTGGATATTGTTCTAATGGTGTTTGTTATTATTCTACTGATAACTGCGCTAATGGATTTTGTAGCGGCATGACGCCGTATCCAGGATCATATTGTTCTGGCGGTGTGTTATAGATCTGCAGGATCGGCCTGTCCTTCATCTTCTTGTTCTGGTACCACCTATTTATATAATGGATATTGTTCTGGGGGAGGATGCGGATATTCCTCTTCTTCAATAACCGCAGGAACGTGTGGCGCGGTGTGCACTCCAGGGGATAGCCGCGTACGATATAGAACCCTGTCAGTCGCTTGTGGATACAGTGGCACGAGTGAAACTCAATATTGTAATGGTAGTGGAACTGGGTGGTCAGGGACTTATACTGATACCACTTATACCACCTCATCTAGAACTGCATATGCAGCAGCAACAAGTGCTTGTGGAACCTATGGCGCGTATAGTGAAAATCAAATTTGTTATAACAGCGGGTCATGGTCCGGAAGTTACACCTTAACGTCGCCGCCTTCGGCAAGCACTAGAACCATGTACTCAGTATCATCGGGCGCATCGTGTCCTAGTCAAACTCAAACGTGTCAATCAAATGGAAGTTGGTCAGGAACCTATGCGTATTCATCTTGTACGGTTGATCCCTGCGCTGGGGTAACGTGTGGAAGTTATTGTAGTAGTACTACCTATTATTCTGGAGGATACTGTTCTGGAGGGTCATGTTATTATTCAACAAGCATATCTGCCGGAACCTGTGGAGCCGTTTGCACCCCAGGAGCAACGCGTACCCGTTACGCTTCACTCTCAGTAGCGTGTGGAAGTGCCCCAGATAGTGAAACTCAATATTGTAATGGTAGTGGGACTGGGTGGTCAGGTAGCTATACACTTTCTTCTCCTCCAGCAGCAAGCACTAGAACCATGTACTCAGTATCATCGGGCGCATCGTGTCCTAGTCAAACTCAAACGTGTCAATCAAATGGAAGTTGGTCAGGAACCTATGCGTATTCATCTTGTACGGTTGATCCCTGCGCTGGGGTAACGTGTGGAAGTTATTGTAGTAGTACTACCTATTATTCTGGAGGATACTGTTCTGGAGGGTCATGTTATTATTCAACAAGCATATCTGCCGGAACCTGTGGAGCCGTTTGCACCCCAGGAGCAACGCGTACTATGTACCAGAGCTCGGCGGTTGGTTGTGGAACCGCATGCGCAAGCGAAACACAAACCTGTAATGCAAGCGGTACTGGGTGGTCGGGAAGTTATTCAAGTTCTTCATGCACCGCCTCAACACGCACCGCGTATGCAGCAAACACTTCTGCATGTGGTACGTATGGATATTCCAGCCAAGGACAAACTTGCCAAACTAATGGAGTGTGGAGCGGAAGTTATACACTCACCTCTCCCCCTTCAAATACCACCCGTACTATGTATGCCGCGCTTACTTCGGGATGCGGAACATATGGAGCTGGAAGTGAAACGCAGACATGTCAATCTAGTGGATTATTTAACGGAACCTATTCTTTGTCATCGCCACCTTCAGCAAGTACTAGAACCATGTACGCTGCAGCAACCAGCGCCTGTGGAACGTATGGATCAAATAGTGAATCGCAATCTTGTCTCTCTGGTGGGTCATGGAGTGGCACCTATTCTCTTGCTTCTCCACCTTCGGCAAGTACCAGAACTATGTATGCCGCAGCAACCAGCGCCTGTGGAACGTATGGATCAAATAACGAAACTCAAACGTGTCAATCAAGCGGCACATGGAATGGAAGCTATAGTCTCTCCTCTCCCCCATCGGCAACAACTCGCACAATGTATGCCGCCGCGATGAGCGCGTGTGGAACGTATGGAGCTAATAGTGAAACACAGACATGTTTATCCAATGGATTGTTTAATGGAACATATTCTTTGTCATCACCACCTTCGGCAAGTACTAGAACCATGTACACCGCGCTTACTTCGGGATGCGGAACATATGGAGCTGGAAGTGAAACGCAGACATGTCAATCTAGTGGATTATTTAACGGAACCTATTCTCTTGCTTCTCCACCTTCGGCAAGTACCAGAACTATGTATCAATCTTCTTCTGTGACATGCGGAAATACTTGCACCAATGAAAGCCAAAGCTGTCTCTCAAACGGTTCGTGGTCAGGAACTTATGGATATGGATCTTGTAGCGTGACCAACTGCGTTTCGGCGCCTACCGCATTATCAACGGGAGCCATTGCAGCACCTGGAGAGACCACACGCAATGAAGGAAAACCAATTATCTCTGGTAGCATCTCTTCGGCAACAGGAGATGGATATTATGTGGTGCGCTGTGATGCAGATGGAACCAGTAACTGTATTCTTGTGGCAACGGGAACAGGAACGGGAACATTCTATCAATCAGCGAATGGATTAAAGTGCCCCGCCCAATACACGTTATTCTTCTATTCGTATAATAATGACGCGAGTTTAGGAGGCGCAACTGATGCAAGTTGTACAAACGGCATAAAAACTAAATTACCTTCTCTTGATGTAAGTAATAAATTATGTTCAACGGCAACAAATAAAACCGCGGATATAAAATACTGTACTCAAGGATTCTTTGGTAATTAACACACTATGAACAAAAAAATATTTTTCTACATTTTGGGCGTATTGATTATCATTGTATTAGCAATAGTATTACTTGCGACCCCAAAGGACACCATTCCTCCCTCGTTATCACAAAACGAAGTAGTAGCACCACAGAATGAAAAAACTATAGCCGCTCCCCCCGAAGATACACAAAAACAGAAAGAGGCCGAACTCACCTACACTACCCCGATTCAAGAACTTGTTGCGGATTCGAAAGGAACCCCCTTCTATATCTATAACATAAACCTTGGAGCCGCGGGCTTAGATCCTTTTCAATTGGTGCTTCATAAAGAAAGTATGGTTCAACTAAATATCACCAATAAAACCACAAAAGCAATTGATGTGATTTCTTCTAGTCTCGGATTAGCCATCCCGTCCATTCAACAAAACGAAGTTGCCAATATTAATATAGACGCGACAAAAACAGGAAATTTTGATATTGCGTGTGGAACCTTATGTCCTTCTGGTGTAAAATCCTTGGGGAAAATAGTAATTCAATAATCACTATATATTCTTATCAAAAAACCATCCCAGTATATCGGGATGGTTTTTTGACTATTTATAAGTTGCCTATTCCTTTTTTGTAGTGCTTGCGCTTGGTTGTGATACTTGATTCTGCGCAGGCGCCTGTTGAGTAATTCCTTCTGATTGTGGAGTAGGGTTCTCTCCCTTGATAACAGGAATTATCTTGCTATCCTTTGCCAATTTTGTCTTCCAGATAACCGCATCAGAATTTATTTCTAAATTCCCCGAAGATCCCCACACTACTTTTGAGAAATCACCGAGCGCAAACTGTTGGGTCTGCGCATCCTTTTGGATATACCACACATTGGTTAGGGTTGAAGAAAATGGAGATAACGAACCAAAGTAGAGGTCTCCGGTATTGAGATACACCGCATAATATGACGATGAAAACACTCCCAAAATCCATAATACAACGACAATAATAATAACGATGGCAAGAGCTACTAATGCCCCCATCCATCCTTTTGATATAGTACGCATAAACATAATTTTATTATAGATATATTATACACAATATAAAAAGATAATAAAACAAAAAACCCACCTCTAAAGGGTGGGTGCCGAACATTGTGTCCCTCGGCAAGGACCTGCGTTATTTCATTAAAATCATTTTCTTTGTAGCAGTAAAGTTCCCCGCTTGTAAGCGATAGAAATAAATCCCGCTTGCAAGATTGGATGCGTCTATTTCTACCAAAGAGTTCCCCGCGGGGACATACTGATCCGTAAGAGTAGCTATTTCCTTACCATTAATGTCATATACTTTTAATGATACATGGCCGGCAGATGGAATATGAAATTTGATCGTGGTCGTCGGATTAAATGGATTCGGATAGTTCTGTTCCAGCCTAAATGCTGTCGGTATGGATGCTGTTTTCTCTACTGCGGTCACAACTTCATTTTCGAATGAGTAGATTGAGACCGGATTCTGAGATGCAAAATTGTATTTCAAATTATCCATTCCGAATTCAACCGCGGCAAAAAATGTTGATGTCTGCTGAGAAGAACTCATAACAATCCGCAGCTCCGTTATTACTTCGGTAACGGGATCAAGCGATATTGTTGTCCAACTTGATGCGTTATTACCGACTGAGATTGTTTTTGAGGAAACTTGTGTCCCCGAGGAATTAAGTGCTATAAGAGAAAAGGTTATCCCCGGCGCTATCTGAAACGGCCATTTAATATCCAACGAAATATATGTGTTCGCTGGAATATTTACCGGCTTTATGCTGAATTCTGCATCCGCAACAAACTTACCAAGTCCATTGCTTTCGGCATTTCCAGTAAAGCCAACGCGGCGATAGTATAATCCATCAGTACCACCAGACATTCTCTGGTTTATTATTTGAGGCCTGCCGGATAAGGTTGAAAAAACATATTGCAAATCCTGTCCAAATATTGGTATTACAAACAACAACAATAGCGAAAAAGTAAATAACTTTTTCATTTTTTACCTCTCTTTTTTTATGATTTTAATTAATTTTTACTTTTTTGAGAAAAAGTTTTTTTAGATTTCTAACAATATAATACCACAATATATGCATATTTGTCAAGTTTCCAATGTAGAAAAAAGCCGCTCAAATGGCGGCTTGAATAGGGTTATCCCCTATTCACTCAGAAGGTGGGTTCTGGATCGAAATGCGAATTTTGCCAATCTAACAAATTCTTCGCGTATATGTCTTGAAAAAATCATTCCTATTCCAAAAACAGATGTGACAAGTGGAAAAGAAATCTTTAACAAGAATATCGTTGAATGCTCCTGCGAGAAAAAAGCAAATAAAAAGGACGCGGTGATGATCCATATCATAAAAAAACCAGAAAGGAAAATTGCAAAAAAACTTCCCACTGATCGAGAAAGGTGTGTCATTCTTTTCTTCATAAGAAATCCCCTATATGAATGATGGTTGTTAATGAACTATGTGGTTTTAATTTCAAAAATAAAGATTGTCTATGATGGTGGACAATCTTTATCCCTGAACAAGATAAGACCGAAGTGAACATATCATATAAAGTGAGAGTAGGTCAAGAGTCATTCTTTTTTGCAACTAATGGTACATCAATATTCTCTATCTCTTTAGAATAGAATCTAATGGTTTTTCCGTTATTCTTTGCGTAATTTATTTCTTTTTGCGTTGATCCACCCACATATCCCCCGGGATCTATCACATAAATTCCGTCAGATATATCTATTTTGTCTATGTGTAATTCCCAAAGATGTTTTTCTATCTCAGAAGAATATTCTATCCCCTCAGCTTTTCCATAAAAAGCAGGCGGTAAAGGAATTTTACCTTCTATAGTCAGCTTTCTTTCAACTTCTATAAATTGATCTTTAAATCTTGTACTCCCACACAAAGTTATAATTTCACGTTTCATAATAAAGGATTCTATCTATTTATTTTTGTGCTAACAAAAATGCCTTCTGTCCCCTCTCAATATACTCTTTTGCAGAATCAACATTCTCAATAGATAAGAACCTGTAATGATAGCTGAAAAAATTTTCAATTAAATTTCTCTCACTTTTCTCTATATCACCCCATTGATTAATTGACTTAATGGTCTCATCAATAGCAACTATTTTATCATCACCATCTGCGCGTCTTATTAATGCTATTGGTTCAATTAAAATTTCTTCTCCAATTTTTAGCATCTTATCCGACAAAACCAACACATCAATTTCATCTCCTTCTTTTTCATTTAGTGTCCCAGGAATAAATCCATAATGAACTGGCATCACTCCATCATTAACTGGAATTACATCTTTAGTAGGACCAAGATCAATGAACCCAGATTTGTCGTATTTTATGTGCCTTCTTCTATTGTCGCCTTTCGGAATTTCTATGCTTGCCTTCATGTATGAATCATTTTCCATGACATTTTTTGAATTTTTTTCCGCTTCCATCCACCTACGCTGAAGCTTCGGAGGATTCCACTGGCTTTAATTCAAATTTACTAATTTTTACCATGACAATGTTTATACTTTATCGGGGTTCCGTCTGGTTTTTTCGCTCCACACCAACAGGGGTCGTTTCTTCCTACTTCTCCATGTGGATCCTTCACTGGCGCCATTGAAACCGTAGCCTGTTGTTGCGCACGAATTTGCTCATCGGTAAGTACAAATACATTTGATATAATCCAATTTTCCGCATCGGAAATTAAGTTTCTAAACAAATCATAACTCTCCCGTTTGTATTCTACTAACGCATCTTTTTGCCCGTACACACGCATACGCACCGCCTCTAACAACGCTTCCAAATTCTCTAGGTGGTTAGTCCAATACATATCTAATGCTGCGAGCATACGCATCCCCGTTTCTTGTTGTTGAGAGGCTCTCACAATATAATCACGAACACTATCAGGCAAAATTCCCTCTATCATCTGATTAATATCTTCTTGTGTTAAAACAATATCTCCCAAAAGTCTTACTGCTTGTAAACGTTTGGTAAGAAATAATTCTAATGACGGTGATGTATCAACGTCAGCGGTTTCTGGTATTGATTGATTTTGGTACGCTGCTATAGCCGCTTGCACAAAACGAATCACCATTTCTAATAGAACTTTTTCTCCCTCCCCTCGCGCAATAGACTCTAACATCCCCTGTCGTCTACGATATACTGCGGTTCGTTGTTTTTGTAAAACATCATCATATTCCAACAAATGTTTGCGCGCATCAAAATTAAATCCTTCCACTTTCTTCTGAGCCTCATTAATGGCCCGAACCACCAAACTAGATTCAATAGGAACTCCTGCGGGAAGATTTAGGTTTGTCATCATCCGCTGGATACGTTCTCCCCCAAAAATACGGAACATATCATCTTCCAGAGATAAAAAGAACTGTGTTTCTCCTGGATCTCCTTGTCTCCCCCCTCGTCCTCGCAGCTGGTTATCAACACGGCGCGCGTCATTGCGTTGCGTCCCCAAGACAAACAGCCCACCCGCGTCACGTACCCGCTCCGCCTCCTGTGGATCAGGCGGGTTTCCTCCCAAGACAATATCTACTCCTCGTCCCGCCATATTTGTGGCAAGCGTTACCCGGCCTGCGCGACCCGCTTGCGCGATAATTTCTCCTTCTCGTTCATGGTTCTTCGCGTTTAAAACCTCATGCACAATCCCCGCGCGAGAAAACTTGTCTGATAAAAGCTCGTTTTCATCTATGGAGGTGGTTCCTACTAACACGGGCTGTCCTTTTGTAATACACTCCTGCACTTTTTCAACAATGGCATTATATTTTGCCTCTTTTGTTTGATATACCAAATCCGCCTTATCTACACGAATTCTCTTGCGATGCGGTGGCACCACCACTACTGCAAGTCCATATACTTTTCCAAACTCTTCAGCTGAAGTTTCCGCGGTACCCGTCATTCCTGCTACTAATTCATACAGGCGAAAATAATTCTGAATAGTTATCTGCGCGAACGTTTTTGATTCTTGTTGCACGGTCACCCCCTCCTTTGCTTCAATTGCTTGGTGTAAACCACCTGAATATCTTCGCCCATGCATCATGCGACCCGTGAATTCATCCACAATAATAATTTGATTGTTCTGCGCTACATATTGTCTATCGCGAACAAATAGAGCGCGCGCTTTTAAAGATTCTTCAAGATAATGAGTTAGTCGTACGTGTTGAACATCATATAAATTTTCAATACCCAATCTTTTCTCAACTTTTTCAATTCCTTCTGGAGTAATACTTACGAACCGAGCTTTTTCATCAACTTCATAATCTGTCCCTGGTGTAAGACCACGAACAACATCCGCAAATAACATATAGTATTGAGCCGCCTCAGTATCGGGCGCAGAAATAATAAGTGGAGTACGCGCTTCATCAATCAAAATACTATCAACCTCATCTATAATGGCATAATATTTTTCTCGCTGGACCTGTTGTTGCGGAGCATATGCTAAATTGTCACGAAGATAATCAAAACCAAACTCGGTATTGGTTCCATACACAATATCCGCTTGATATGCTTCTGCTCTTGGTATGGGTCGCAAAAAAGATTTTTCTACATGGAAACTTCCTAAAATATCACGAGTATCATCTGTCTGAGATTGTTGTTCTTCTTCATTTCCCTTCCATAACGGATCATATATATATGCCGCCTCATGTACCAAACATGAAGTACTCATTCCCAACGCATAATAAATTTGCCCCATCCAAACCGCATCACGTTGCGCGAGATAATCATTTACGGTTATTACGTGTACTCCTTTTTTTGTAAGCGCGTGATAATACGCCGGGGCCGTTGCGGCAAGCGTTTTTCCTTCTCCCGTACCCATTTCCGCTATAAACCCCTTTGCTAACGCGGCGCCTGCAATTAATTGCACATCATAGTGCCGCTGACCCAGCGTCCGTTTTGCTGCTTCGCGAACGAGCGCAAAAGCTTTATCTCTATAAGAGTCTGATAATCCATTATTCAATATTTCTGTTTGCAACTCCTTACTTGCATTCAAAAGCTCATCGGGGGTATATGATGCATAGGTAGTTTCCAATGTATTTACTCGCACCGGAACGTCACTGAATTTTGGTCGTGATGAAAATAATCCAAACATATTTTTATTTCTGCTTTTCTTTGCGCGGTAGTATTCCACAACATCCTTACCGCATTTTATTTTTGCTTCTTGTTTTTCTCTACCATTAAATCCTTAAAATCGGTCACCTCCGATTTAATGCGGCGATTCGCTTCATCCACAGCTTTCCGAACATTTGCATCATATTGCTCTATGCGTATAGTTTTTTTCGGCAACCGAAGTGTTAACTCAACATAATATACGTTCTCTCCTTTCTTATGATGTTTTGTTGATCGAGCAATTTCTACCCGAAGCAACGTTTCTCCGTTTTTCTCAAACGGCTGAAGGTGTTTCGTAAGCGGCTCAAGTCGTTTTGATACATACGTCTTTAGGGCAGAAGTTATTTCTAATTGAGATCCCGTAATAGTGATACGCATATGGTTTTTAATGGATTACTAATACTGCTGTAAGTGTAGCAATTCCACTATCTAAGAGCAACTTAACAAAAAGCTTCCGAGTAAAGAAAAATCGCCACGTATATGTGGCGATTTTCCTAAAAAGTGCAAAAAGATTATTTCTTCTTTCCTTTCTTTGCTACTTTCTTTTTAGCAACTTTCTTGGTTGCCTTCTTTGCTACTTTCTTTTTAGCAACCTTCTTTACTGCTTTCTTTTTTGCTGCCATTTTTTTATTTTCTCTCTATCACCGAAGTGATGTTGAGATATTATAATTACCAACACAAAACGAATTGCCGACGAGTCAATTGTTTTTGTTGAACTCTATATTTATTTTAATGCATTTTTTAAAAAATAAAAACAAAAAATCTGTGGATAACTATAAAAGTTTAAAATTATAAAATAAAAAATTATAACGCGATAAAGTTTTATCTTTAAAAAGATGTTATGAAAGCTAATACATATTCAACAAGCTTCCTACAAATAAATACTCGCAATCCCCCAATACATATAATTCCTTCTAATATTTTTTCTATCAAAAAATTCTCTTTTTAGAGAATTTTTTGGAGCGAGTGACGAGGGTGACCTCCTTTTTTTGTATTGAGTGAGTGCTCGCTCGCCACTCAAGATAAGTATACCAAAAATAGTTGTGAGGGACTAGGGGCGGGGGGTGAGTAATAAAACATCTAATAAGAGAAAAAACCTGATCCCTAGCGACTATCCCCTATTTACTAACTATTATTTCTTATTCAAAAGCGCTCGCTTATACACATCTAAGTGATTCAGAATAAGCCCCGTTCCTTTCGCTACACACAATAGTGGATCTTCCGCTACGTATGCATTTACTCCCAGCGCCTTCTTGAAAAATACCGAGAGATGTTCAATCTGCGCTCCTCCACCAGAAATAATTAATCCCTTTTCCATAATATCGGCAACCAATTCAGGGGGCGTTTCATTAAAAACTTGCTGTACATTTTTTGCTATCTCTACCAAGTGTGGGTGCAGCGCTTCCGCAATTTCATTTGAAGTGATCATAAGATCGCGCGGCAGTCCCGTGGCGCTATCACGTCCGCGAATTTGATATTCCTTTTTTGCGCGCGTTGATATCGCAGAACTAATTGCGATTTTTACATTCTCAGCGGTTTGCTCTCCCACATGCAACCCATATTTCTTTTTTATGTAATCGGAAATCGCTTGATCAAATTTATTTCCCGCAATACGAAGACTCGCCCACGATACAATTCCTCCTAACGATACTACCGCAACCTCAGAAGTTCCTCCGCCAATGTTAATAATCATATTCCCCGAATGAGAGTTTATGGGAATCCCTGCTCCCAACGCTGCCAGAATTGGCTCTTTTACAATATATGCTTCACGCGCGCCCGCTTCTAACGCCGCATTTACCACTGCGCGACGCTCGGTTTGAGTGATTCCCGCAGGAACGGATATAACCACATCTGGCTTAAAAAACGCGCCAAATGATCCTACGGCTTTTGAAATGAAGTATTTAAGAAGCGCTTTAGTAATATAATAATCGGCAATAACGCCGTCTTTTAGAGGTTTATACGCAATGATATCAGAAGGGGTTTTCCCCAACATATCTTTTGCCTCTCTCCCTACCGCAAGCACGTTATTATCAGGCACGCTGAGCGCCACAATAGTTGGCTCGTTTATAATAAACCCTCTCCCTGGCACAAATACTACGGTATTTGCAGTTCCTAAATCAATTCCTATTTTCTTGGTAAACATAGATAATATAAGCATACTATCCATTTTTTTGAGTATTTGCAACCATAAAAAAGTCCGCCTTAAAAGCGGACTTCCACAAACACAACTTGAAAATTTAAACTAAGAGAACAATACTCCTGTCTCCTCAAGGAGAGATTCTCGTCTCGCTGGGCGCCTTACTATCTGAATCCTTCTTTCCTTTTCTGACAGCTCCCTCTGCCGCCGAACTTTTTTATAATTCTTATGGGCATATCTTAACATACTCCGAGAATTACTTGGGAAGACCGGAAGGTTTTTATCAAATAAATTCTGAATCTCTTCTCCGAGGACAACGCTGGAGTATTTATCAGAAAATTCTTTTGAAGGATCCTGTTCCTGTTCCTGTTGTTCGTTTAATAAGATCTGGACTGGAGGAGTAAAAGAAGTAATGGGGGGAAGAAATGATTCCTGAACATTAAAGGTTCCCAAGCTCTCCATCCTCTCCAAGGCGGCCTGCGGATCATCTCCGTTGCTTTCAGGTATTACGTCCATATTTCTGAAGCGGCTAACTCTGTTTTTTCCACTCGCTCCTAATTTTTTCTTTAGTGGTAAAGAGTCAATTCCGAGTCTATTTTGAATATTATCAACCCCAAACTCGGGCACGAAACCATACAGTGTTGCTTTTCCCATAGGAAACTCCTAACAATATTGTGTTTTGTTAAATTAAATTAGTTAACTAGATCTCCTCTAAATAAGATTCGATCAAGTGTATATAAAAGAGCAGACATTTATTATACATCTTTTTAATGGAACCGGTCAAGGGCTATTTGTGTATATCCTTTTTATTGAAAGGGAGCGCTTTTTAAGATATGCTATATACTATATATATCTATGACTATCCATTTTAGACGAAAATTATTCGGTTTTTTTATTGTCTTGTTTATTATTATCGGCATTGGAGTGGTTCTCTATTCTCAAGGATATCGCCTTGATACCAACTCATTTTCCCTAACTAAAATTGGGGCGGTATATATAGAAAGCTATCAAAGCCCTATAAATATCTATCTCAATGACACGTATTATAAAGACAAATCAGGTCTCCTCACTAAAGGAACCTTGTTAGCAAGTATTATCCCCCAAAAATATCGCCTCTCTATACAAAAAGATGGATTTTTGGAATACACCAAAAACATAGAAGTGTCCCCTTCTCAAGTGACCCGGTTTTTTAATGTTCTTTTGGTTCCACAAAACATAGCATATGCCACCAGCACGATTGCTTCATCATCAAGCACAGTATTAGACGCCCTTACAACCCAGGGAGCTATAGCCCATGAGACAACGGCCCGAGGAACACAATACACCCTCCTTACCATTCCCAATCTTACTACCGCGACTCCTACTTCACTCTCTATAAATAAAACTCTTGCGACTGTTTCTAAGCAAAAGTTTTCTCAGTTTTTATTCTATTCAAATAACCCATCTGAATTACTCGCTACTAGTAGCGTGGGGACCTATCGCATAAATCTCGGCGAGCCATCGGTGACCTTTCTTGCCTCTAGTACTCTCCCCTACGCATATACTATACAAGATAACTTCTTGACGTTCGTATCACCTCAATTAGCTGCCACCACAACAAAAACTAAACAAATAAAAGAAACAAATCCTCTCGCAAATATCATTCAATTAAATATCTCTTCTGGAGCAACAACCTCAGTTACCCTTACCACCCCTCAACGCGTGGGGACCATTACCTCTCTATATGCAAAAAATAATTATCTAGCGCTTATTACCACTGACAAATCACTTATTCTCTACAATAATGATTCGCATACCGAAATCGTGATAAGTCAAAACGCTCTTTCCGCGCTATTTTCCCCTGATGCAAAGAAACTATTGTATCGCACCGTTGATGGCAAAATACATATATACTTCATAAAAGATGAGTTAGAAATCATGGACGCAAAAGCAGGAGATGATATCACCCTCTCTCTTATTGATACCTCTCACATACAGACTATGGTATGGTATCAAGACTCAACCCATCTTATTGTCACGTATCCCAATCAGATCAAAATAGCGGAAGTAACCCAAAAAGAACCTAATGAACAATTTACTCTCTGGAACGGTCCCTATCGTATGGTAGCATATGCCCCCGATCAAAATTTACTCACTATTGCTACTTCTTCAACAGAAATAGCGCAGATAGATTTCAATCTCTTTATAAAATAAGAAGCGTACTATATAAAAAAAGAATCCCATTTTATCTGGATTCTTTTTTATAAAAGATATATTACCTTTAACGCTTAGACCATTGTGGAGCTCTCCTTGCCTTCTTTAAGCCGTATTTCTTACGTTCTACCATACGAGGATCACGAGTCAGATATCCAAATTGTTTCAATTTCTTACGCAAGGTTTCATCAAACTCAAGTAATGCGCGCGCAATGCCATGACGGACCGCAAATGCTTGTGATGAAATTCCTCCTCCCACTGATTGTACCGTCACCTTGAAGTGGCCCAAAAGATCAGATTTTTGGAATGGGCTTACGATAACTCTATGATGATTTTTAAGTGGGAAATAAGATGCGACTGGTTTCTCGTTAATCGTTATCAATTCAAGCGCTGGAGTAAAATCTGCCCCTTCAATAGTGATTGGTTTTGGCATTTTATAAATGCGAACCCGAGCAACCGATGTCTTACGACGACCAACCGCCTCAAGATATTCGTCCTTTTTTACTGCTGATTTCTTTGTTGTGGTCATATGTTTATACAAAAGTGATACGCTTCATGCGTCTGATTTGGAGCTTATTTTTAGGAAGCATCCGCTCTACCGCATGACACAAAATATATTTCTTGCCGTGTTTCGCGACAACATCGCTTAATTTTCGCTCCTTCAAGTGTCCAATTTGAGTTGTGTGAGAATAATAAATCTTCTGATCTGCTTTTCTTCCCGTTAACGCAAGCTCTTCAACGTTATGCACGGTTACTGTATCATCCCCCTCCAAACGAGGATCATAGGATGGGTTTTTCTTCCCTTGCAAAATAGACGCTATTTCTGTTGCGATACGTCCGAGCGGTTTTTTTGTACAATCTATACTATAATTTGCCATATTATTATTTTTTACCTTCAATAATTTGCTGTTCAACGCTCTTTGGCGCTTCTTCATAGTTGCTGAATTCCATAGTAAATGATCCGCGACCCTGAGTCATTGAACGCAACTTAGTTGCATATCCAAACATCTCCGAGAGAGGAACCATAGCATCTACTACTTTCATCATACCTCTATCATTCAAACTTTCAATGCGACCGCGTTTTGAGCTTAAATCTCCCGTCACATCTCCCAAATAGTCCTGCGGGCAGATAACTTGCACTTTCATAATAGGTTCAAGCAATACTGGGCTTGCGCTCTTTGCTCCTTCTTGAAATGCCATAGATCCCGCAATTTTGAACGCTGCTTCTGAGGAATCAACTTCGTGGTATGATCCATCATATAAGGTAACTTCAACGTCGGTCATAGGAAATCCTGCAACAATACCGCGTGCCATTGCTTCCTTAACTCCTTTTTCAATAGGAGCAATGTATTCCTGAGGAACCACCCCTCCTTTAATCTGGTTAATAAATACAAATCCTTTTCCTTTTTCCAATGGACGAAGTTTAATTTTTGCATGTCCATATTGCCCTTTTCCTCCTGATTGACGAATATATTTACCTTCTGCCTCTGCTTCTTTCTTAATAGTTTCCTTGTATGAAACTTGCGGACGGCCTACATTCGCTTCCACGTTAAATTCTCGCTTCATACGATCTACCAAAATTTCCAAGTGCAATTCTCCCATTCCCCAAATAATAGTTTCTCCCGTGTCTGAATTTCCCGTTACTCTAAACGTTGGATCTTCATCAGATAATCGCTTCAACGCCATACCCAATTTCTCTTGGTCATTTTTAGTCTTTGGCTCAATACGCAAATTGATAACTGGCTCAGGGAACGTAATAGCTTCTAAGATAATAGGATTTTCTGGATTGCACAAAGTATCTCCCGTGGTGGTATTTTTAAGTCCCACAATAGCCCCCAAATCTCCTGCGTACATTTCTTCTACATCTTCGCGATGATTCGCGTGCATACGCACAATACGACCAATACGTTCTTGATTGTTTTTTGTTGAGTTTAAAATGTAGCTTCCCTTCTTAATAACTCCACTATATACGCGGAAATAGGTAAGATTTCCCACAAATGGATCAGTAGCAACCTTAAACGCAATAGCAGTTAAGGGTTCAGAATCGTTTGGTTGACGAATAATTTCAGCGCCAGTTTCTAAATCAGTTCCTTTAATTGGCTTTGATTCATTAATATCAAGCGGAGATGGAAGATAATCAATTACTCCATCCAACATAAGTTGTGTTCCTTTGTTGCGCAATGCGGTTCCACAAAAAACAGGAATTAACTTATTTGCGATAGTGGCTTTTCGTAATACAGCGCGCAAATCCGCAACGGGAATAGTTTCTCCCCCTAAATATTTCTCCATCATTGCCTCATCATGCTCAACGATTTTTTCAATCAATTGCGCGTGTCTTTTTTCTGCTTCCTCTTTAATATCTGCAGGGATTTCAACTTCATCTATTTTTTCTCCATGATCTCCGTTGAATTCATATGCTTTCATTTCCAATACATCAATCACTCCCTTAAAATTTTCTTCCGCTCCAATAGGAATCTGTACCGGAATAGCGTTCGGCGTTAAACGTTCAATAATAGAATCAAATGATTTTTCAAAGCTGGCTCCCATGCGATCCATCTTGTTGATAAAACAAATACGCGGAACAGAATACTTATCCGCTTGGTGCCACACGGTTTCTGATTGTGGTTCTACACCCGCGACTCCATCAAATACCGTTACTCCCCCATCAAGCACACGCAAAGATCGTTCTACCTCAGCGGTAAAATCAACGTGTCCGGGAGTATCAATAATGTTGATACGATGTTCATGTTCTGCTTTTAACTTTGAGCGCTCCTCATCGGTTTTTGCAAGTCGTGTATAACGAGCCGGCGTCCAAAAACAAGTCGTTGCCGCAGAGGTAATAGTAATACCACGTTCACGTTCCTGTTCCATCCAGTCCATGGTCGCTGCACCCTCATGTACCTCTCCAATTTTATGTGAAATACCTGTGTAGAACAAAATACGTTCTGAAACGGTTGTTTTTCCTGCATCTATATGAGCAATAATACCGATGTTTCTATATTTATTAAGAGGATACGCACGAGCCATAAAAGTGGTTGAGTTAGTAGTTAAGAATAATAAATGATGTTACCGGGCAAAATGAGCGAATGCGCGGTTTGCTTCTGCCATCTTGTGTACGTTTTGTTTCTTCTTGATTGCTGCGCCATCGTTATTGAATGCTGCAATAAATTCTGCCGCTAATCGCTTGCTCATTGGTTTTCCTTTTACTGAGCGGGCTGCTTCAATCATCCATTTGCATCCCAAGAAGAATTTTCGGTCAGCGCGCACTTCGCGAGGAACCTGATAGTTTGCCCCTCCTACGCGTTTTGAAACAACTTCAAAAATAGGACTTGCATTTTCAAGCGCTTTTTCAAATACCTCCAAGGCATCCTTTCCGGTTGTTTGAGCAACTTCATCAAGCGCATCATATACTACTTTCTGCGCGACTGATTTTTTACCATCTTGCATAAGATAGTTAATGAAGCGCGCAATTGCGAGATTTTCGTACCGTATGTCGGGAAGAATTTCCCGCTTATAATTTCTTTTTTTTCTCATACATTATTTAGCTTTAGCTGTTGACTTCTTAACTCCATATTTACTGCGTTCCTGTTTGCGGTTCGTAACGCCCACTGAGTCAAAGCGGCCGCGCACAATATGATAACGAACCCCCGGAAGATCTTTCACGCGTCCCCCGCGAATCATAACTACTGAGTGTTCCTGCAAATTGTGTCCCTCTCCTGGAATGTATGCAGTAACTTCCATGCCATTTGTTAAACGAACACGCGCAACTTTACGCAATGCGGAGTTTGGTTTTTTCGGAGTGGTGGTAAACACCTTCAAACAGACTCCTCTTTTAAAAGGAGATCCTGAATTTACCGGCTTATTTAACACCGTATTGAAATATAACCCCATCGCGGGTGATTTTGATTTCTTTATAGTTGTTTTTCTTCCTCTTTTTACGAGTTGGCTAATCGTTGGCATAGCAATATATCAATAAAATAAAACATCCATTAATTGGACGGTAGCGATACTATATCAAATAAATTGGGGTAAAGTCAATACAATGCCTGCGTATGTTAATGTTTACCATACTAAGCTTGATATACAAAAAACCCAGGGGCAACTATTATGTTGCAACGCTGGGCGTGCTCTTTACTTGCTTTTAGAATTTTTAGGAATTATTCTCCTATGTTCATATATTCATCCTCCTGACCTAGCAAGATAGATGGTGAAAGATAATAAATGCATAAAACCTCCACAATATTGGTTGAACATAGTTAACTAATGGTGCCGTAGGATATGCTAAACCAAAAATAAAAATATGTCCAGGGTGACTAAAACAATACAACTCCCGTAATCAACTTAAACACGGAATACGCGATAGGACTTAAAACGTAGAATGAAAATGCAAGCGCAATAAAAATTCCTATAAATCCAACCCCCTCTAACACACGAGTGCTCGCAGGAATCAAATCAAATAAAATTTTTGATCCATCTAGCGGTGGAATGGGAATAAGGTTAAATAATGTAAGAAATATATTTACAAACACAATAAAAGAGACAAGCTCCAATGCGATACTACCAACAAAAAACCCTCCTGCGAATCTTATAAGAAGACCAAAAATAAGCGCAATAGCTATATTCGCCAGCGGTCCTGCAATAGCAACTTTTAAAGATCCAAACTTTTTATCAGATAAATTTAGTGGGTTATAGGGAACTGGTTTTGCCCACCCCACAAATGACCCTGCGGTTAAAATAAATAAGACAGGAACAATAACCGTTCCAAACATATCAAGATGCGCTAATGGATTGAGTGTCAGTCTTCCCGCACGCTTTGCGGTATCGTCCCCTAACTGAAACGCCATAAATCCATGCGCGTATTCGTGAAACGTTGCTGAAAGCACAATAACTATATATATAAAAATTCCTGAAATAAGTTGATTCATACTATATTATTTTTGTTTCCCCTCTCGTACCCATTGCGCGATGGTAGTTAATGGAGTTGCTAAAACATCAATTGAAAATGATGGGAGTACCTTTGTGGGTAGCATTGATACTTTTACCAACCCGCGCGCATCAGCGCTTGCTATAGAAACGGTCGCTATTGATCCTCCCGCGTCAACACAAACATCCCAGGGAGACTCAGTAATAAATGAAAGCACTTGCGGATCATTTCCTAAAAGCACAGACGCTCCCTGTATAACACGAGAAGAATCAAACGCGACCGTATATAGTGAAGGACACGTTGTTTTAAGATCGGTGCGTGGAGTTATTGCGGTGTATGCGCCCGGAGTAACTAATGAATTCTGTATAATAGAAACGGCGTCTTTGGGAAATGGTCTAAGAATTCCTGCGTGCGACACTACGGTTTGCAATCCCAGGTACTGCAACGCCTCAACATCCTCTTGAGAAGTTCCCACCAAAATCCACTGATTGTAGAGAAATGAATATGGGAGCGGCCCACGTATCAATTTTATAAAAATGGCATCCTGATTTGTATGCACTACGTCCATACTCCATTGCGGTTGATCATTTTCTTGGAACGTAATAGAGGCAACCGCTTGTGTTGATGGTGTTGTCGCGATCGTTCCTTGTGAAGCAAACTTAAATGTTTGCGAAGTATTTGTCTTTAGAGAACCAGATATTTCATAAGAAATAACCTTCAGCTGGGCAAGATGGGTAAGGGCGGTATTTAGAACCGTAGTGGGAGCAGAAGTGTAACCACCCAACCCGCCTATAATTCCCGCTATAAGAACTAGAACCCCACCCATTACACCAAACGCTTGGCCGGGATGCACACGTATCCATATAGTTATACGAGTCCATCGTGAAATTTTTTCTATTTTTAAATCTGGATTCTCCACAGAACGATCGATGGTGTGTATCCCCGCTTGTTCTATAGAGTCGTTCACATCAAAGGATAGTTTTCCGGAATAATAGAGTTCATTAATCACTTCCTCTATCTGGGAAGATTCATATCCTTCCGCAATGAGCATACGAATAATCTCAGCTCTACCAAGTTGCTGTTTTGCGAGACGAATAATCGTTTTATCTAATGCTCCGTTGTCCATAATAGTGTACACTCCCTTACGTTTTATTTCTTGAAATAATCAATACCAATAGCGGCGCGTACCTGTGCCAGTGTTGTTTGCGCAGTACCTCGCGCTTTTTGTGTCCCCTCAGCAAGCATCGCGAGTACGTCCTGAGGATTTTTTTCAAACTCGGCACGACGCTCGCGCATAGGAGCTAATAAGGCATCAAGAATGTCAATTAATCTTTTCTTTAAAGTAACATCTCCCAACCCACCCTGTGTATACTGATGTTTTAAGCGAGACACTTCTTCGTGATCAGCATCAAAGATATCCAAGTAAGAAAACACCACATTCCCCTCAATATGCCCAGGGTCTGTTGCCTTAATGTGTTCAGGGTCGGTATACATTTCCATTACCTTCTTTTCTATATCATGTTTTGAATCTGAAAGATAAATAGCATTCCCCAACGATTTGCTCATCTTCGCTTTTCCATCAATACCAGGAAGTCGTGGTGTGTTTGAAATAAGTCCCTCAACTTTTTCAAACGTTTCTCCGTAGATTCTATTAAACTTCTCCACAATCTCATTGGTTTGTTCAATCATAGGAAGCTGATCTTCTCCCACCGGAACCACTTTCGGTTTAAATATTAAAATATCAGCCGCTTGATTCACGGGATGTATATAAAATCCTGCGGGAACTGAGGTTTCAAAACCCTTCTCTTTCATTTCGGTTTTTACCGTTGGATTTTGTCCTAAGCGCGCAATAGTAACCAAATTAAGAAAATACATCGTCAACTCTGAAATCTCGGGGACGAGAGACTGAATAAACATAGTTGTTTTCTTCGGATCCAACCCAACTGCTAAATAATCTAAAGCAACTTCAAGCACATTATCTCTGATTTTTTGCGGATCTTCTGCGTTTGCAGAGAGCCCCTGAATATCAGCGATCATCACATATTGATCGTGAGTGTCCTGAAGTAAGACCCGGTTTTGTAAGGATCCTACAAAATGTCCTAAATGAAGTCGTCCCGTGGGTCTATCCCCCGTTAATGCTCGTGGTTTTTCCATATGTAATCAGTATATCGTATTTATGAATGAGTATAAAGTGATAGAAACAAAACATAACATAGAAGATACATGAGGGTTTTTAGAAGGCCAAAGTTTTTGACGATCGTCAAAAACTTTGGCTTATTGGATTCAATATAATTTTAAACCCGCCAAAAGCGGGTTTATTACATTCTAATGTTATATTATACTAAAACACTTTTTATCTTTTCCAAATGTTTCACTAATGTCGTAGTGTATCCCCATTCATTGTCATACCACGCACATACTTTTACCAAGGTTCCATCTATCACCCTCGTGCATTGCCCATCCACCAATGAAGCGTATGACATTCCTATAATATCCCCTGAGACGATTTGTTCGTCAGTATACCCTAGTAATCCCTGCCATCGTGTTTCTTGAGCTGCTTTTTGTAAAATCATGTTTACCTCCTCAACGGTAGTTGCTCGTTTTGCAATGAACGTAATATCAACCAATGAACCACTCACCACGGGAACACGAATAGCAATGCCATCAAACTTCCCTTCTAAATCCGGAAGTGCTCGTGTTACCGCTTTTGCTGCGCCGGTAGACGAAGGAACGATATTTTGAGCCCCCGCCCTCCCTCTGCGAAAATCATCTCCTTTTACCGGGCTGTCTACTATACTTTGTGTCGCCGTATATGCGTGAACTGTTGAGAGGATCGCCTTCTCAATGCCAATAGTTTCTTGCAATACCGCCATAACCGGAGAAGCGCCGTTAGTAGTACATGATGCATTTGAAGTAATATCACATGTTTTTATATGTTCGTCATTTATTCCTATTAATACCGTCTTTCCCGTAGCTCCATCAGCATCTTTCGCAGGCGCTGTGATAAGCACTCGTTTTGCTCCCGCCTGAATATGTACACGAGCCTTTTCAAATGATTCAAACACACCCGTTGATTCCACCACCACATCAATTCCTAAATCTTTCCACGGTAATTGCAGCGGATCTTTTTGACTAAAGAATTTTATTTCTTTTCCATTAACAGAAATAGTTTGTTTTTTCTCGTCGGATACAACCTCTCCTTGATGTGTCTTATATACACTGTCGTATTTAAATAGATATGCGAGATTTTTTAATGATCCAAGGTCGTTGATGGCGACAACTTCAATACTTGGATTATTAATAACTTGGCGAAGTAGCAAGCGACCAATTCTTCCAAATCCATTTATGGCTATTTTCATATGTTTAAAAATTATTTTACCGAAAATTTAATAAAAAATTACTTGTCCGTCGAAGCTTCGACGTAGGCGGAGAAATTAAAAATTTGAATACTATCTAATTTCTGCACGAAGATCCTCTTTTGTTCGTTCTATAATTTCATCTTGGATTTTATTTACTTCTTCATTAGTAAGCGTTCGCTCGGGAGAACGATACACAATACGAAATGTATAACTCACATTACCAGAACCGAATTTTTCCGCATTCTCATATGTGTCGGTTATTTTTACTTCCTCAATAATATTTTCTTTTACGCAGTCACGCACAATTTCGTAATAGCTGTTTAATGAAACATCTTTCCCCACCACGAATGAAATATCACGATATGTCATAGGATATTTACTTACCTCCTGATACTGACTGTTTAAATCTGTGAACTGTTTTGTAATGCGTGGATCAGTAGACCAGAATACCCGAATATCATTAATATGCATCTTTGCCATCGCCAAGCGCTCCAAACCGAAACCAAATGCCCACCCATTATACACCTCTGGGTCTATGCCAAGATTTCGCAACACTTGCGTATGCACTACTCCTGCGCCAACCACCTCAAGCCATTGATCGCCCTGCTGAATTTCAATCTGTGTACTCGGATCTGTGAATGGAAAGGTGTCTTCCAAAAAACGATACGTAATAGATTCTCCATAGATTGTTTTAGTGATGGCAGTTAAAACTTCTTGCAACTCAGGGATACCGATTGCTTTTTTGTCTTTTTTACAAATATATAACCCATCAACTTGATGAAACACCGGAAAATGATTCCTATCTATTTCATCTTTGCGATATACTTTTCCATGAGCCAAAAGCCCCACTTCTCCCGATTCTTCTAGCTTCTTTTTTGCTTCCTCGGTTTTTAAGTAGAATGACCACATTGTTGTGGTGTGTGTACGCAACACATATTCTGGAGACACGTAGTAGGTATCAGTTTCTTTACGACTCGGATGGTCCGCGGGTGAATTTAGAAGATCAAAATTATCTTTAGTGCTCACTATCTCGGGAAATTGCAGTACGTCAAATTTCTCAAATAATGGCAGAGTTAATACTGCGTCCACAATAAATTTAATGGGAGATTTTTCGGTGCGAGATAAATCAGGAAGCGTCAACAAACGCTTGAGTCGCTCGCTTTTTATATCTGTTTTTGTTTCTAATTCTTTTTGCAACTGCTCCGCTGTGGGATCAGTCGCCATAATATATTCTCTCTTGTCCATATGAATCTAGTGTATCAAAAAAACAAAACCCCCGCAAAAGGGTTTTGTTTTCCTGTGCGCGGGAGAGGACTCGAACCTCCAAGCCTTTCGGCACCACCACCTCAAGATGGCGTGTCTACCAGTTTCACCACCCGCGCTAATATATTCATTATTTTATCTCGTTTGCGAGATAGGCAAGGAACTCGGTTATCATAATACATTTTCCGTATTAATTTCAAGGATTCTGCCTTCGCATACTTTAGTTGTATAACAGAATTCCTTTTGTTCCTTGTTATGTGACCATGAATATTAACTTCTTTTTGAATTGCTTTCTGCAACCACTGTATATGATTTTCACTCGCAGATATGAATTCCATATAAAACATAAAACTTGATTTCCATCGTTTATCCCAGTAGGAATAAAACGTTCCATCCCCGTCAAAGTGTCCTCTCAAAAAATCATAGAAATATTTTTTTGGAACTTTAACCTCGCTAATAGTTTTTGATTTTTTTGGTGTTATACCTATAGATACAAGGAATTTGTAAAATAACACGTCTCCTATTTGTACCACAAAATATTTCTTTTCAATCTCCCCTCCGCGAGCTTTTTTCCCAATAGAGGATGAAATATGCAGTGAACGCAAAAACAAGTCAACAAGCTCTTTATCTTTTGAAGTAAACGAGATGTGCCTTCCATCCGGTGATAAATTACCATCAGTCGCAATAAGCCCTATCGCATACGCGAACCCTGATGACCATTTTATATTAATTTTACTCATGGGCCTCATATATAAATTATATCAGGTGTCTAGATCCTGCTCAAGGTGATAGCGTCTACCATATAACAACATAAAAAAGAGAAGCGATTGCTTCTCTTTTTTATGTTATACTGCTAATCCAATTTTCTTGCGAGATTTTTTCTTGGAGACATCACGTACGAAATACAATTTTGATCGTTTCACTTTCTTCGGTGATGAGGTTATTTTTACCGAAATGACGTTTGGAGAGTTAATCGGATACACCTTCTCAACACCAACTCCATCAACCATCGCGCGTACGGTAAACGTAGCGCCGTTTTGGTTACCATGTTTACGAGCCAAAACTACACCCTTAAAGTTACTTGCGCGTTCCTTATCTTTCTCTTTAATGCGTTCAGATACGGTGATGAGCGCCCCAGACTTTATTTGATCTAATGTTTCTTTCGCTATCATAATGAAAAAACTATAGCCGATATTCAATGATTTGTCAAAGATATTATTGTGGTAGGTATGTTTTAAGATCATCAGGTAGTGGCGCTGTGATATGTAATGTTTTTTTATTCATATCACAAAATTCCATAGAAAAGCAGTGCAGCATATGGCGTGGAGCGCGTTTCTTATTTTTTGTACCGCCGTACAACTCATCCCCTATTACCGGACACCCTATATAATTAAGGTGTACTCTAATTTGATGTGTTCTTCCTGTATGGGGTATAACTCGCATCAAACAACGCTTTTCCCCTCCCTCGTTCCATTCTTTCTCAACTTCATATTCAGTAATTGCTGATTTCGCCATTTTTCCAGAAAATACCGTTCGTTTCGTTGTTCCTGATTTAATACCGATTGCTATATCAATTATTCCTTTCTTATTCTTTGGAATACCCGCGCAGATAGCATAATACGTTTTCTTTATCTCATGCTTCTGAAATAAATTCTTTAGATATTCAAAATAAGTCTGCGTGAGGGCTATTAATAATACCCCCGAAGTTTCTTTATCAAGACGGTGCACGATTCCTGGTCTATGTACGGGATCATCTCCTACTATTTTTACAGATGGAAAGTTTTCAAGAACCCACCTCACCACCGTAGGTTCATCTGTCTTCATGTGCGGCGCACCGTGTACCAAAATACCCGCGGGTTTATTAATCGCAATAAGATCTGGAGATTGAAATAATATTTTCATGTTTCGTTTCCTACGGTTGATGCTCCGATTAACATCAAAACCATCTCCTTAATTCATCACTTACATTTGGGCGGTGGGCGTTGCAGGGATTGAACCTGCGACCTTTTCAATGTCAATGAAACGCTCTACCACTGAGCTAAACGCCCGATCATTAACTGTGTGCGCAAGGAAGGAATCGGACCTTCGACCTCTGTCTTATCAGGACAGCGTTCTACCACTGAACTACTTGCGCATTTAAAACTAAAACTTTTTCCTTATACTACCATCACTAATTATTTTTTCAATATAATCACGGCGCTTTAGCTTCTTTAACCACATTTCTATTCTTCTTGCTTGTGTGATGGTTTTAAACTCTTGCACAAAAATTAGAATTATTTCGTGCATACGTCTTGTAGTATATGTATGCCCATACTTATGTTGTTGTAGGCGTCGATTCACATCATCTGTACTTCCTATATACAGATGATGAGTATAAGTATCTTGGATTATGTAAACAAATCCTTTCTTCATAATACCATCCCGACGTTTCAGTCGGGACCCCGACAGCTCCGCTCGTCGGGGCTGAACTACTTGCGCAAAACAAGTGAAAACTATTGTATATAAAAATTATATCATTATCAAGTTTCTACCGAGAGGGTGTCGCGGTTGTTGAAGAAGTCCCCTGAGGAGCGGCCCCCATAATTCCAATTTTCTGAAGTGAATCTATGTTAAATTTAGTATTTGTATCTGTTGTAGTTTGATTATCAATAGCAGTATCTACACTCACTGACAAGAACCCCACTGATGATACAAATATCCACAACAAACAAAGTAGCAAAACAATACCACTTACCACAAAAATAATGTCATTTTTCTTATGCTTGAAAAACTCGGCGTCTAATTTTGGAATTGAAATTTTCATATCGTGTGTTTAATGAAAGAATATTTTTCCGGTAATAAAGAAGCGGGACAGAGAAGCATTATTAGCAACCCCCGTATTGAGATCAAACGTCTGAATCTGTAACGCATAGTATGATTCTTCTATTTCATTAAGGAAGGACAGAATATCACTCACTGCCCCTTCAACCGTTGCGGTAAATCCGATGGAACTAATATCCCCCTGTGATACTTTCGTTTCACTCTCGGCATTAAAAGAAAATACAATGGAAACTTTGTCCTTCTGAGCTCGTGCTTGTAATTCTTTTGAGAGTAGTACAATATCATCCTTTTTGGGAACTAAAAGTTGCACACGATCTTTGTACTGCTGTGCAATACTCCAATCTTTCATAAGCTCTGCAAGTCCCTGTGATGATTGAGAGTATAAGTTGCGTCGCCCTGCTAAATCTTTAATCACTTCTGTTTGATGAGAAATATTCGCGCGAAATAGCAGAATAAATGTGGCAAATAAAATAATAACAACCCCCACCGTACCTCCTACGCGTAATATATTTTTTTTAAATTCTGTCATAGTAGAGCAATGTAAGAAGAGAGTACACCAAGATATCCCTAGGTACTCCAAATCTGATGGTATATACTACATAGTATATATAGTATGGAACAAAAAAACAATTTCCCCATACAACAATGTATTAAAGACGATTCTTTGTTTCCCGCCGCCCTTCGCTTTATTCCCCATGCCCCACACACCCTATATTATAGAGGATCTCTTTCCTCCGCCCCTCGTATTGCGATAGTGGGAACGCGGAAAGCATCTCCTGAAGGAAAAAAATTAGCTCATCATGTTGCATACGAGCTCGCATCTCAACAGTGGATTATTGTAAGCGGACTTGCGTTTGGTATTGACGCTGCCGCGCACCAGGGAGCCTGTGATGCAAACGGAGCTACTTGGGCAGTACTCGCTCATGGGTTGGATTCCGTTCAACCAAAACAACACATCCCTCTCGCGCAAAAAATATTAGACCTTGGTGGTTGTCTTATTTCAGAATATCCATCAGGAACACCGCCCTACCCCCACCAATTCCTTGCGCGAAACCGAATTATTAGCGGACTCAGTGCAGCAGTTATCGTTATTGAAGCACCCCGCGCCTCAGGATCACTTGCAACCGCCCACGCGGCAGCACAACAAGGAATTCCGGTGTTTGTGTTTCCGGGACCCGCGTCGTCTCCTCTTTTTACTGGATCTCATGAATTGCTGCGGCACGGCGCGCGACTTGTTCGATCGGTTCATGATATATGCGAAGATATTACCACCCATCCCACGTTATCCTTTGTTTCTCAAAGCATTCACAAAACACAGGACTCCCTGCAATCACATGATGTTTTCCTTTGTATAAAAGAAAACAGCACCCCCATCTCCCTTGAAACTATCCTTGAAAAAACAGGTCTTTCTTATCCCTATGTTCAAAAAAATATCTCAAAACTTATTCTGGAACAAAAAATAATTGAAGTCGGCCCACAACTCTATAATCTCTCCCCCTAGTTGCGAGTAATGCACAAATACTATATATATACCTATATACCCTTATATTATGAAATTACTCATTGTTGAGTCACCCACCAAAGCAAAAACTATCACCAAATATCTTGGAGATCAATTTGAAGTGCGCGCAAGTGTTGGACACGTACGTGACCTTCCCAAATCAAACAAAAACGCAATTGATATTCTGGGGGGATTTATTCCTTCATATGAAATATCTAAAGATAAAAAATCAGTTATACACGAATTACAAGATCTCTCAAAAAAAGCGACCGAAATTATTCTTGCAACCGACCCTGACCGCGAGGGAGAAGCAATTGCATGGCATCTTACACAAGTTATTAATCCCGAAGGAAAAAAATCAAAAAAAGAAGATCAGAAAAAATATAAAAGAGTTGCTTTTCATGAAATAACTCAATCAGCAATACATGACGCCATACAACACCCGCGAGATATTGATATGAATTTAGTAAAGGCCCAAGAAGCGCGCAGAGTTCTTGATAGATTGTTTGGATATGATCTTAGTGGTCTTATCTGGAAAAAATTGCGCTATGGACTTTCGGCTGGGCGCGTACAATCCCCCGCACTTCGTATTCTTGTTGAGAGAGAAAAAGAAATCCGCGCGTTTATTCCAGAGCCCTTCTGGGTAATCACCGCGCTTGGTACTACCACCAAGAAAGAAAAAATTCCTTTTATATGTAGTATAGAGCCCAAAACACAAGAAGACGCCGATGCAATTGTGCACGCAGCACGCACCGACACCTGGCACATAAAAACAGTTGATACCACACAGACCCACAGAAGTCCGCGTGCACCGTTTACCACCTCAACTCTTCAGCAAAGCGCCTCTTCTCGTTTAGGATACGCTCCCAGCATTACCATGCGCCTTGCGCAGAAATTATATGAAGCGGGGCTTATAACTTATATGCGCACCGACAGCACCACCATAAGTGCTCAGGCTCAACACGAGATTCTTTCATATATAACAAAAACTCACGGAGACACCTACGCGACCGCTCGTACCTACACCACGAAAGTAAAAAATGCCCAAGAGGCTCATGAGGCAATCAGACCAACCTCCATAGCGCTTCGTACTGCGGGAGGAAGTCCACAAGAAAAGAAATTATATGAATTGATTCGTACACGAGCTCTCACGAGTCAGATGAGCGATGCGCAAATAGAAAGAACAAAGATAACCGCTGCATGCACCAACAAACAGGTGCCCACATTTGTTACCCAAGGATCCCGCATACTTTTTGATGGGTGGCTTGTTGCAGATATCGCGTCAAAAGAAGAAGATATAAAACTACCACTTATACACGAAAAGGATCCTATTCTATTTTTAGACATAGAAGCAGAACGTAAAGAAACAGAGCCTCCACGCAGATATTCAGAAGCAGGACTTATTAAAGAGCTGGAAAAACGCGGAATCGGTCGCCCAAGCACCTACGCAACCATCATAAAAACAATTGTAGATCGTGGATATGTATTGCGTGAGAATAGATCTTTACGACCAACTGATATGGGAGAGGTGGTAAGCGACTTCTTACAAAAATATTTTTCTTCATATATCAGCGACTCATTCACTGCAGAAATGGAAAACGAATTAGATGAAATAGCAAATGGAACTCGCGAATACAAAAAAACACTAGAATCGTTTTATACCCCCTTTAATAAGGATGTGGCTGAAAAAAACGACATACCCAAAATAACAAATCTCGGACCAGCTCCGGAACACATCGCATGCCCAATATGTGGTAGTTCTATGATTATAAAATTAAGCCGTTCGGGTAAGTTTTATAGTTGTGGAAAATTTCCCAATTGCGTAGGGGCCCTTACTCTTGAAGGAAAGGTATTGGAAGCACCAAAAGAAATCGGTGAAGCATGCCCTCAATGCAAAGAGGGAAAATTAGTAGAACGAGAAGGAAAATTTGGTATGTTTATTTCATGTAACCGATATCCAAAATGTAAATTTATAAAGAAAGACGAGACCATCCCGGAAAAAAATAACACAGGGGTGGTATGTCCAATATGTAAGAAAGGAACTTTAGTAGAGCGTCGCGGACGATTTGGAGTTTTTTATAGTTGTTCCTCATACCCAGATTGTAAATACATTATAAAGTCAAAACCAACCGGGAATATCTGCCCCGAATGTGGCTCTCTTATGATGGAGGGAACCAAAACTATACCCGAACGTTGTAGTAACAAATCCTGTCCAAATCATAATCCACACCTGAAAGATAAAAAGCCATCTTCAAAAATAAAGAAATCAAAAAAATAATTTAATTATGAGCGCGGTATCTCTAAAAACTCTCTGTGACACCTATACAGCACACCATGCTCAATCTCTAGCTGATTGTGAGCATATTCGTGAGGCTTATATGTTTGCTCAACAAGCGCATCACGGACAAAAACGCGCGAGTGGCGAAGAATACTTTACCCATGTTGCGCAAACGGCATTACAACTTGCGCAATGGAGATTAGATGCAACTTCTATTATCGCGGGCCTTTTGCATGACACCATTGAAGATTGCGCCATCACTCCTCAAATCATAAAAGAAAAATTTGGAGAAGAGATTCTATTTCTTATAGAAGGAGTCACAAAACTTGGAAAGTTACAGTACAAAGGGAAAGAGCGGGGCGCCGAATCATTAAGAAAAATGATGCTTGCGGTTACCCATGACTTACGCGTTATATTTATAAAACTTTCCGATCGTCTGCATAACATGAAAACCCTCTCACACCTTCCCGTGGCAAAACAACGCCGTATTGCGCTGGAGACATCAGAAATTTATGCCCCTATCGCCTCGCGGCTTGGTATGCAAAATGTTTCAGGAGAATTAGAAGATCTTGCATTCCCCTATACTCATCCAGATCAATACCTATGGATTAAAAAGAATCTCAAGGAATCCTATGAAAAAAGAAATCAATACGTTCTTCAGGTGCGTGCTATTGTTGAACAAAAATTAAAAGAAACAAATATCCACCCCATTACCATTGATAGTCGCGCGAAGAGAGTCTCTAGTCTATACAAAAAACTGGTCGCAAATGATATGGATATTGAACGAATTTATGATTTAGTTGCTCTCCGTATCATTGTACATACCGTTGAAGAGTGTTATTTGGTCCTTGGGGCGATTCATTCACTGTGGAAACCACTTCCTGGAAAAATAAAGGATTATATCGCGCTTCCAAAAATAAACGGCTATCAAAGTTTACATACCACCGTCTTTTGCGTCGATAATAAACCAACCGAATTCCAGATTCGCACACAAGAAATGCATGAGCAATCCGAACATGGTGCCGCAGCGCATTGGTTTTATGAGATTACCAAAAATACCAAATCATACGCAAAAAATATTTCTCAGAAGGCGGGAGAGAAAGACTCATCTATAGTCAAACAACTTCAAGAATGGCAAAATCAATTCCCCGGATCACAAGAATTTACTGACGCGCTAAAACTTGATCTATTTTCTGACCGCATTTTTACTCTTACCCCCAGAGGAGAAGTTATTGATTTACCCATCGATGCCACCCCTGTTGATTTTGCGTATCGCATTCATACTGAAATTGGAGACTCCTGTATCGGAGCGAAGGTAAATGGAAAAATTGTACACCTTGATTACAGGCTGCAATCAGGAGACATAGTTGAGATTTTAACTCAAAAAAATAAAAAACCTTCCGAATCATGGATTCATTTTGTTAAAACAAAATATGCCACCCGAAAGGTAAAAAATGCTATCAGAAAAAAGACGGCGCTGCCCCAAAAAACAGAATATAAGATTATTTGTGAAGCGCGTATTGGTATGGTAAAGGACATTCTTTCAGTCCTCTCAAGAAATCGTATACCTCTTATTTCAATAAACACCTTTGAAAACGAACGATTTCCTATGATAAAAATTTTGGTTGATATATCCGAAAGAAAAAAAGCTGAACAATTATTCCTCAAGCTCCGCAAGGTAGATGGGGTAAGGGAAATAAATCTCAGAATGGTTGAGTAATAAACTCAAAATAGTTTATTTTATAGCATTATACATATATATAATCTCCGTTTGAGATAGGGCTCGGTTATAAATTCTAATATCGTCCAAAAGTCCGCCAAAATATTCCATATTGCCCGTGGTAGATCCGATGTATAAACTATCAGACGGAAATGAAGCAAGTCCAACATCTGTATTCTGCCCCTCAAGAACTCCATCCACATATAATTTTTGAGTTCCATCAGCTTTTGATGCTGTAAAAACCATCTGATGCCATTGGGAATTTGATACCGTGGACGTTCCAGCTACATTAGTTCCGCTACCGGACCACCCCCACCCCTTACTAACGGTTATGCGTATCATGTATTGATTTGCTCTTCTAATAACGGTAACGGGGCCAACACCCGCTGTTTTTACGAGCGCGACAATTGATACTCCATTCGTTAAATTATAAATACCTTGATTCCCAATATTTATATAGTTTGTACTTCCATCAAAACTCAGGCAACTTCCTCGTTTACAATTTGTTGATGTTTGCCAAGTTGGGTTATTTACCAATGTGCCATTATTGTTGTTTCCCGAGCGATCATAGGCAGTCGTTCCCGTTCCTTCGTCCAAGGGCCAATAGCCAACCAGCCCTCTATCTCGTAGTGGCGGGGTTTGTGCGAGCGCTGATCCTACTTCCAAAACTCCGGGAAATATACCCCCATCAACGATAGCAGACCTTGACCCTTTCTCTGACTCCATAAGTGTGGTGAGTTCATAGGTACCTGCGGTAGTAGGCATATAGGCATAATACAGCTCTGTAGTACTGGTATTAGCAGGGTCAAGTGGTAGTGAAGAAAAATTTTGTATTGTCGTTTGCGTAAAATCTATAGGTAACCAACCAGAACCATTAATAAGAGTAGATGAGGCTTGTGGTACACATCGATAGGTATAACCCGTAGGTAGTGTCGGGAGACTAAGGTTAGCACAAGTAGATGAGGTATCGGGAATAGAGATAGACACCGTAGAAGCAGCTCCGAGAGATACTGAGGGAGATTGTGTAATTAATAATTGTATCGCTTTATGTATTGATGCGATATCAGTACTTCGTTTGCTATCTCTCCCTTGTTTAAGGAGTTCTGAGGGATTTAACACAAGAACGACAGCTGCCGTGAGGATAGCGAGAATACCGATGACTACAAGGAGTTCTATGAGGGTGAAGGAGGGTGCCGATTTACCTCGCCGTAGTGAACGTAGTTTACGAAGGCGGGTGACTACAAGTAGCTCTATCAAAGTAAAACCGCCTCGTTGTTTAGGAAGCCAATGCATAAATATTTAATATAGGATCTTTAACATTATACTTTATGTTTTTTCTTCATCTCGCTCTCAACACCTTCTTCATACTCTTGTTTACGATTTTTTGACTTCACAAATAGATTCTCTAGATCATTGTCGGATAATTCATTAAGTTCTCGCGCCCGCGCAGTAAGTTTTTCTAATGTGTTTTTTGTAGGATCATCCAATACATCTTCAAGTAAAATCCCTAAAATCCATCCCACCCGAGGACCAGGGCGAAGCGCCAACTCTTCCATAAGTTGAGAGCCATCGAGTGCAATCATTTTGGGAGACACGGGATCTCTTCTCACCTTATCAATCATAAATAGCAGGTGACGCAACTTATACGGCACTGCTTTGGGAACCCCTGATCCAATCCTGTCTGCTTCACGGATCTTTATGAGATCTTCAATATTTTCCATTCCCACCCTACTAATAAATCTTCGTACTCCCGCCTCGCTTACTTCGTCCACGTTATAATAAAATAGATGATTCTTAACTAAGTGTGTTACATACAAAACAATATGTTTGGAAAATCTGAGTCGTTCTAAGATATCGCGTGTCATGCGCGCTCCCACGTATTCATGCTTATAAAACGTACTATTGGCCCCACTCCCCGCTTTCGTACGTGGTTTTCCCACGTCGTGCAGCAGTGAACCAAGCCGCACTTCAAGGGAATAGTTTTTATCAATCGCATATGCAAGCGCGCGCAAATTATGTTCCCATACGGTATAGATATGATGTTTGTTCTGCCCACAATCAACACCTTCTAATAATTCAGGAATAATATATGCAAGTAATCCATATCTACGCAATAGCTCAACACCCCACGCTCCCCGTGAGGTCATGATGATTTTCGCAAATTCATCACGAATACGTTCTTGGGAAATATTTTTCAGATGTGTCGCTCGTTCTTGTATCGCATCTTGTGTTTTTCCTTCAATACTCCATTGTTCTCCCAACTGGCACACAAAACGAACTGCGCGCAATATACGAAGCGCATCTTCGTTAAATCGTTCTTGAGCATTTCCCACGGCGCGTATAACTTTTTTCTCCAAATCCTTTTGACCACCATACGGATCAATTAACGCAACACCATCTTTCAAAACATCCATCGCAACTGCGTTAACGGTAAAATCTCTTCGTGCTAAATCTTCTTCTACCGTGTTTACAAATGAAACATTTTCAGGATGACGAGAGTCAGAATATCCCGACTCGGTTCTAAACGTGGTAACTTCTACTATTTTTAATTTTTCATCTTCCGAATTGGTTTTAATTCCTACCGTACCAAAATTATTTTCATACACGCTCTCGGGGAATAATTCTTGAATCTGATCTGGGGTGGCATTCGTAGTGATATCCCAATCTTTTGGTTCCGCTCCTAAAAGAATATCTCTCACACATCCTCCCACCACATACGCTAAAAATCCCTTGTTTTTCAGGGTTTGTATGACATGACGAACTTCCATCGGAATAGACGGGTTGATTTGCATACTGCGTATAGTATACACTGAATCATTATAAATTTTCCATGCACCCGTAGCTCAACTGGATAGAGTGTCTGGCTTCGAACCAGAAGGTTGGGGGTTCGAGTCCCTCCGGGTGTACAAGTTTAAAAATCGTCTTTATGACGATTTTAAAAATTACATACCCGAGAACGCAAACTGCTTTGCGTTCGTGAGGGACTCGAAGACCGCGGCGTTATGCGACGAGCGAGGTGGCGAGGAGCATCGCAAGGGGCGGTTTGCGAAAATTTTTTCGGAAGAAAAAATTATTTGTAGACGAAGTCCCTGCCTACTCGCCTCGCTAAAGCCATGGCGAAGCGGGCCAACAGGCAGGCCTCCGGGTGTACTACTTCGCATAAAGCTTCGTAACACACAGTACAAATAAAAATATCTACCGTGGTGAGTATTTTTATTTCTTATATAAGAAAAGAGCCGCGGTAAGGCGGCTCAATTCAAGGTACAATTTGGAAAATCAAAGATAAAAAGTTATTTTCGCGACGGCTAACTTGTCAGTGAAGTTATAAAACAACTTCAGATGACTGTTTGCTGAGTATTGATATGCCGTGCCAATCATAGTGCGAATAGTACTTATAGTTTCAGAGTCAGCCTGAAAATCCCCCTGCAACCATATGCTCAACTTATCAGTAATCTTAGCCTGGTTCTGCGCGTAGAATTCTACAGGTGCAGAAGATGTTGTTGGCCGAGAAACCATTCCACCCTCCAGATTCAATAGCAAATGAAAGGAACTCCGTGCCATTAAACCAAATCCAGTCTTGTTCCCTCTGGTTTGAAAGAAATATCCTAGGTGGGTACTCTCGCTTAAGGTAACATCAACCGATCCAGAAATATTTCTATTTCCATCACAATCAAATATTGATATCCGTCCAGTTACCCTCTTATCATTAAACACATCATCATACTGTACCGAGACACCATCGTTTAAAACCGTAAACGAATTTATTGATGATGCATATGCAGTCTGTGACATAGTATGTGGTGCTGGAAATAGCCACCATATTGGGTCTAAAAATCTTCCGGCGGTTATTGTAAAATTTCCGAATGACTTAGAAACATTTGCGAGTTGAATTTTATTACTCGCAAAATCGTGGCGAAACTGAACTTTAATATTGTCACTTGATAAATCCATGTGCAACCGCATATAATCGAACTTAAATTGATCTTTCCCAGCTTCTTGAGTGGGAATATTCAATCCTGCGAATGCGTGGATTGCATTAATATTTGGAAGTTTTACGTCCTGAGCTGAGATACCAATTGTAAACAACACAAATAATACTAATGCTAACTTTTTCATTAATATGATAGTTAGTTGAGATCATCCACACAATGAGCTCAACTAACTATCATATGCTTTCTCAATGTTCTATGGGTGTATTATAGCATAATAATATAAATAAGTCAATATATATAAAAATGAATAAAATAGCTCTAAATCTAGTGCGAATTGTTGAAAAAATAAAAAAAATATGAGACAATCTTTCTTGAGATTATTATATATGCGCCCATAGCTCAGCTGGTAGAGCAGCTCCCTCTTAAGGAGATGGTCCAAGGTTCAAGTCCTTGTGGGCGCACAGCATATATTCAGAACAGAATATGTGTGCGGGTATCGTATAGTGGCTATTATGCGTCCTTGCCAAGGACGAGACGGCGGTCCGATTCCGCTTACCCGCTCCAATAAAAAACACCCCCTTTATAGGGTGTTTTTTATTTACAAAAACTTAATTATTTTAAACTCTCGGTAGGAAACATATTTTGTATTCCTCGTTCTTCAGTATCCAGTTCGGGCATCATGTTTCCTTGTATCGCTATCCTACGAAAGATTGCGTAAATATCATTCACTTGCTTTTCTATTTCACCCAAACCTTTCTCCATCGCAGACAAGGAAGTTGTTATGTCTCCTTTGATAACAGACTTCTGTTGTAATGTCATATGAAGAATAACGATTGTCTCTTGTAGTTTTTTTAATGTGATTGTCGCGTAAGCAAATGTTTTTTCGGTTATGGTTGTGTCTTTCCCTTGGTTTTTTGCGCTTATAATTTTTTCCTGAATATTCTCATATCGAGACACGATACGCTGTTGAGCGACCTTCTCAAAATAGGATATGTATGCGGAGAGTATATTTTGTCTCACGAGCGCGTCCTCCGTCATACGATATTCATAGATAGTACCCGCGAGTGTCCGTAATTCATCCGACGACTGCGCTCTACCAATATCATTCAAATATCCCAAAAAAGCAGTAATGTCCTGACTTACTCCCGCAAGAAGATCACCTTGAATTTCTTTTGGGAAAATGTCAGTTCGTTTTTGAATAACACTCTGCATTTGATTTGCGCGTTGTAAAAATGCGTTTACCGCAGAGGTAAGAAAATTCTTTTGTGCAATCAACTCTGGTGTTTCTTGTTGCGCATACGCGACCCCCCCTCCCGCAAGAATTGCAACGCACAGAATGATGCTGTTGATATTTTTTTGAAACGATGAAATCATATTCGTCTGTATTAAAAAATATTTATCTCCTATGGTGTCGCCGTAGTTGTTGTTCCTAACGATGCGCCATTTTGAAAATCCTTTAATGATTGATCTATATCCTTTAGGGCCTGTTCATCTTGAATATATTGTGTTACATCAGAGGCGGCCTTATCAGTTTTCTGTTCTTCAACTCCCATATTTCGCAGTTGCTGAACCTGATTTTGTTCACGAGAAAACGGCTTAGTGACAAAAATGCTTATTGCAATAATCACCAGCACTATAACTAACCAAATATATAATGTCTGCTTCTTGTGTTTTGGAATACTCGGAGTGTCGGTTGTATCAATCATAAAGTCTGTATTTATGCGCTTTTTTAGCGCATAGTCAGTATAGCAGATACGAGGTGGCTTTTCAATTAAAAAGAGAAGGGGGGCTATTCCCCCTCCTGTTTATTCCTAGTTCTTAGCCTCTCTCTTTCTTAGCTGATCCTTAATTACTCACCTCTCTTTGCCACCTCTTATAACGCCTGCGTCATTCGCAATAAATTTTGCTCAACAAAAACCTTGTACGGCCACACATCTGAGAAATCTCCCCAGGGATCAAGAATCACCACTCGCCGTGTACCGTCTCTATACAATTTCTTTAAATCCTCAAAGGGAAGGGAGAGGTCTCCGAGCACAACCATTCTTTTGTTTTTTTTCAAATCTTCCGCTATCTGTTTTAGGGCAGCTTCACGCTCCTGATTATTCTGAACCGTATCAATGGTTTTTATAATTTTACCCTCATATTCCCCCACTACTCCCTGCCAACCATACCCCCACACAATCACCGGAGACACACGAAGGTTGTACATCTTATCTTTTACTGATCCATATACGGTATCCAATTGATACGCAATATTATATGCCGCGTCCAGATACGATACTTTATGCACTGGATCAAACTCACTCAATATTTTTGCAACAATCCGAGCCATATCTTTTCCTCCCTGTGTAGTCATCCAATAATATCCCTTATCTGTTCCGGAAAATAACTTCTGTGTGGTGGTGCTTTCTTGATCTGTGGTTCCTATATAGGTATCCAGAAAAACAACCGCGGTTTTTTCTCCATTTGATCCACACAACTCTTGCAGCCATCCATCATGTGTAGCATTCAATCCAAATAACACCACTGAATCCCCGCACACATCGGAAGCACTTTCAACAATTCCGCTTGGTTCTTTAATATTTGCCACCGACACATACATTCCACCGATTTCTTTCACTAGATTCGCTAAAAAGGAGTGCCCAACTCCCACGCGCACTACGGGCGTTGCGGTAATGGTAATATCATCAGCAATATGTTTTGTGGGAGAGAATATTCTATACCACAAAATAAACAGGATTAAGACAATACCAAAAATAACCAAAAATAAGATTGAATTTTTTATCCGTTGTGTACGTACTTTCATATTTTTATTCTATCGATGTTTGTGCGGATGCAGGAAGCACTCCTGAAGAAAATAGTATTAAGAGCGGATCTCGGTATCCAAAATCTGTTGGGTTGTGACTGGTGTATCCAATGCATTGTGTTTTCTTTCCTGAGGGAAGAATACACGTATCGGGAATGGGAGAAGCCAGTATCGGTTTATCTTTTATTTCGAAATGAAGGTGTATATCAGGATCCCCCATCGCATCACAACCATCAGTTCCCACATGCCAATAGTTGCAACCATACCCTGTGTTTCCCACCACACCCATCTTCTCACCTGCGTCTACCGTGTCTCCCTTCTTTAATAATTCCATAGACGCCATATGTCCATACAGTGCATACAGTTTTTTCCCTTCTATATTATGAGAAATAATAATGGCGTTCCCTAATCCCCCATCATCAATCCCATTATATACCACCAATTCTACCGTTCCTGAAGCTATCGCGCGAACCGAAATATCCTTTGCATTCTCATAAGGAGCAAAATCAACCCCTGTGTGCTGAATATAGTTATATTGTTTATCTTCATGCCAGGACCAGTCGGTTTTAAGTGGAGAATTAAATCTTTGTCGTATCCAGAAAGAATTAGTATCTACTGGTGAAATCATATTATTTTTTATTTGAGCATCCGCCAAAGACAAATATGATACGATCATATCTCCCTTTTGAGCAGTGTCATAAAAGTCAGCGGCGACTGGATCTTCTAATCGAATACACCCTCCCGAAAACTGACTTGTCACTTTGGTGCCATCGGTATGATACGGGATGCCGTGTATAAAGAAGTCCTCATATATCTGTACTGCGTGTTCCATCCAGACTGGGAAAATAGATGACATAAATTTTTCCCGCTTTACCCCCACCTCAAAAAATCCTGTGGGCGTTTGAAACCATTTTCCGTATGGCGCTTGATACGCGAGCGGAAATATCTTTTGTAAAATACCATGCTGGAAAAATAATATTTTCTCATGAGTTAAATCGATCTGAAACAAGCGCATCTGATCTGCTAATGGCAGTGCACTACACCATCGGCGATCTGATTCATCTGAAAAAATTGTTTTAGCATCACACACCGATGCCTGTAATACCGCGGGTGGGAGGGCGGATTGAGCTATGGACTGAGAAGAGGTTGCGATAACTTCCTCGGAAAATTCTGGAATGAAAACATACGAAGAAATCCCCCGCTCGTAGGTGTATACCGCAAGTGTCGCGACCGTAAGCGCTAAGGTAGTAATAAAAACTTTGGTATAAGAAAAATAACGGTGATGCATTTTGATTATCATAGCAGAAGAATCATAAACTAAAAAATTTTTATAAATCACTACAAATATCGTTTTCTGCATAGTCCAGAATTTCTGACGATCGTCAGAAATTCTGGACTACAAAACTACCACCAGTCTTAATCAAGAGCGCGACATCTAACATAGTATTCTATGTATTTCCTTCCCTCATTTCACTTAATATGTCATACTTATTATATAAGCCCCCCATGGGGTTTTGCGGGTTATATATAGTCGTAACATTTTACTTACTTATTCGTTTTATATGGTAGATGATCGTTTTACAGACGAACATGAAATTCTGAAAAGAGCCATTGCGGGAGAATCCTCAGCTTTCGGTTCCCTTTACGATATCTATCAACCGTTATTATATAGGTTTATATATCTGCGAGTGAGCCATCGTGAGGAGGCTGAGGATCTCACGCACCAGGTATTTCTCAGTGCATGGCAAAATATTGGATCTTTTAAAGAGCAGGGTCTCCCCGTTTCAAGTTGGTTATATCAAATAGCTCGAAACCGAGTTATTGACTATTATCGAACGAAACACGTTTCCCTATCACTGGATGACACACAAGAAGAAATTCATCCTTCCATAGATGACACCCCAGACTCTCTTGATCAAAAGATAAAACTAGGCCATGTAAAAACCGCTTTGCGGTCTCTTCATCCAGATCAGCAAGATATTATTATTATGCGATTTGTAGAAGGGCTCTCAAATGCCGAGGTTGCCGCCGCGCTTCATAAACACGAAGGGACGGTACGCGTATTACAACATAGAGCGCTCCGCAATTTACAAAAAAAATTGCAAAAAGAATATGAAATTGAATCATAAAGAAATCATAGAACAGTTAGAACAATTCCGACGCATTCAACCGCGCGCGGAATTTTCTGAGCAATCAAAATCTTTGATTCTTTCATCTCCTCGCTTATCACCCGAATTGGCAACTCCCATCTCGTGGGTAACTCGTTTACAGTATGGTATGTCTTCGGTATTACGTATTGGATCATTTGTAAGTGTTGGCCTTTCTATCCTTATTATCTCCCTGTACGCGACACGTGAATTGTCACCAGTTTTATTCCCCGGATTAAGCCCTCAAAGCATTACCGCAGAAGCAGAAATGCTTACTTCAAGTATGAATATTGAGTTGTCTCGATTGGGATACTTTGACACCGCCTCACAAGAAAGCAGCGCCGCATTAAAACAATTATCTCAAAAGCAGCTTAATCATTTAAATGACACTATTATTGGATCTGAGGTAACAACCATACAGAAATCAACACAATCTTCTCCTGACGAAACTTCTCAAATCAACAATCTCATTAATCAACTAAGCAACTAACCCCATGAAAAATCACCACATTATTTTCACACGACTAGCTGCCATCTTTTTTATAGTATGCGGTGTTCTTGGGGGTATCGCGGTTTTGCCCGCATTCGCCCAAACGTCTAATACTAACGAATCAGCTTCTCAAATCTCAGAGATAAAAGATAAAATTCGTCAATTATTTGAATTACAGGACAGCACCACTATTCCACAGCAAGATAAAGACACCCAAGAATTCAAGCTTCGTCGCACGACATTAACGTTGATCGTGGAGACGGCATTAAAACAAACCTCTGCTGCTCGCGATGAGTTTAAGAAGGTACAGCTCCCCAACTCAGACGATTGGAAACAAATTCACGATTCTATACTATCTTCTTTTGAAACATCATTAGCATATTATCGTGATATAGAAGATCGCATTGACACCGACTCAACTCTCACTTCCGCGTTACTTAAAAACATCGCACGTGATATGGAACAGAAAAAAGTTTCTGAAATAGATCCACTTATTAAAAAATCTCATGCAATTGTTGCGGCATTTAATGTATCTGACATGCTTAAAATAGCAGACGAGCGACTCATAAAAATAAAACTTGATGTTGATCAGATTTATACTCAGAAACTAACTCGCTCTCAAACACTTAAACAACTTTTTGAAAAAGCATCAACAACGTTAAATGATGCCCACGATCTTAATACAGTATCAAAAGAGATTATATTGAATGCATACACAACCTCAGAAAATGGAAGTTCAACCGAATATATCAATACTCTTTACAAAAAACTGAAGTTTGAAGAAAAAACACTTGCCTCATCCACACAAACAACGAATGACATTAGCCGTCCAGATTCAGCTATTATAGAAACCTACCTACAGAAAATTATCACCGATTCAATTACTCATATTAAATCCGCGTACGATATTTTCATGAAAATGAGTTCAAATGTAAAAGCATATTTAAAATAACATCCTTGCGCTTTGTATAATAAAAATTCCGCCAGAAGGCGGAATTTTTATTATACCTCTCGAGAGATATCAATCGAAAATTTATTGCACTGCCTCTTTCAAAGCTTTGGCGGCGCGGAATTTTGGCTTAATGGAAGCCGCAATATGAATTTTCTCTCCGGTGCGTGGGTTAATACCCTCGCGTGCTGCGCGCTTTGAAACTTTGAAGGTGCCGAAACCAGCAATAGCAACCTCTTCTCCCTTGCTCATGGTTTTGACAATAGTATCAAAGATAGCATCAATGACAGCAACGGCGGTCTTTTTTACTTCAATACCACCTGCGTTCATTACTACTTCAACAAAATCTTGTTTTTTCATATATCGTGCGATTGATTAACGACCTTTCTTTTATGAAAATAGTATAGCATAACGCCTCAAAAAAACAAAGCAAATGCTCATTGTTTCGTGGATGCGGCAACTCTATTATCGTAATACCACTGTAAAACATCTCGAGCAACTGGTACTGCGTTTAAACTCCCCTGTTGCGCATCTTCTATAAGTACCATAAGAGCAATGCTTGGATTGGGGACGGGGGCGTACGCTACTACGAACGCGTTTTCCTTGGTATTGTTCTGAATTTGAGCGCTTCCTGTTTTCCCCGCAATAACCATAGGAATAGTATGCAGCAGATACGCGGTTCCATAATCTTGTTTTACTGTCGCCAGCATACCAAGCTCTATTTCATCAAAATTATGCGGATCTTTTGCTTCAATAGTAGCGAATGACGGGGTTACTTGATATAACACACTTCCCGCGCTTGTTTTTGCGCTTTGCACCACAAACGGGACTGGTAATTTTCCCTTTGTTGCAATGCCACTAATATATCGCATGAGCTCAATGGGGGTGATACGAAGATCCCCCTGTCCAATGGATACATTGTAGGTATCTCCAATACGCCAAATCTGCCCCGTGCGGGCCTCCTTTTCATCAGGGTTGGGAAGAACCCCCTGAGATTCTCCCGGCATATCAATTCCTGTTTTTTTATCTAATTGAAACAACTTCCAATATTTATTCAGGAGATCAATGCCCAGTCCTTTTTGCTCTTGAAATCCTCCTCCTATTTCGTAGAAATACACATTACTAGACCGAGCTAGCGCCGAATATAAATTTACCCACCCTTGTGGTTTCCAATCAGGAAAACGAGATGGTTTGCTCGGATTATAGGGGTTCGGGAGTTCAATATATCCCGGAGAAAATATTGATTTTAAAGGATCAATAACCCCCTCCTCCAAAGCTCCAAATCCCACTAATGGTTTTATGGTTGAACCAGGACTATATACTCCCGAGATTGCTCTGTTAAATGTCGGGTGAGCAGGATCTGCAAATAATTTTGTGGACAAGGCATTATTATCAAAATCGGGAAAATTAAGGAGCGCCAGAACTTCCCCGGTCTGTGGATTTAGCGCGATCCCCACTCCCGAGGTTCTTCCTAAATCCTCCAGCCGTTTTTTCATTACCTCATAAAATTTTTCTTCTAACTGCGCATCAATAGTAGTATATATGTTTGCCCCTCCCACTGATGCATTAGTGCTCTCAGGACCAATGGCATTTCCTTTTGCATCTTTAAATTGTATCTTTGCGCCATTAATCCCTCGCAATAAATGATCATACTGCAATTCCAAACCCATTTTTCCAATTTCATCGTTTAATCTCAATGAGGGATCGCGTCCTAGGTCCTCATCACTTACCAAACCCGTAAAGCCAATTAAATGTGAAAATGCAGGACTATTAATATATTCTCTTGAGAACCCATCTTCTATAGTAAGGGCTCTATTTTGCAGTTTTTTAAGCTCAATAACCGACTCAAGGGAAATGTTTCTAAATAATGGTAGATATGCTTGTCGCTCTAGATCTGCCTGTATAATTCTTTCTTTGGTTTGTGCAACATCAAATGGAATAATTTCATTTACTTGATCAAGCACCGACTGAATAGTATCCGAGTTTTTTAATATTTCTGATAAGTTTATTGAAACAGAAAAGCTTGGTTTGTTGGTCACCAGCGGAGTTCCATATCGATCATATATAATTCCTCGTGGGGCGTTCAAAATTATTTCTTGCCCCGCGTTTGCCACTGAACGACTTTGATATTCCCCCCCACGGATACCGCCAAAATAAAGGATGCGGATACCTGCCGCGCCCACTACTAATGCCATAACTATTCCAAAAATACGAAATAATTTCTCGGAAAGCGGACGCTCAACCACGCCCAATTCATCGGAAAAATCATCCAGCGCAATATCTTCTAAAAAGAAATCTTTTTTACCCATATCTATACCGTGACCATTCTATTAGTCTAGTCTCGTCATGATAGCTTGCTTCTCGCAAAAAATCTATTCACTGAGTAAAAAATAAGCAATATTAATACATTATAAAAAAATTCTAGGAAAAAGGGCATACGAAAGATTTGTTTCTCAAAAAAGAATGCCCAGAATACCGCCTGAAACACAAACAAGGTGCCCACCATGAGTCCCATATGCGATTCACGAATGAGTGCCTTACGTACACTAAACAACACAATTCCCATACTACCCAATGTTATAAGTTCTGAGGTTGCAGAGGGAATATATTTTAACCATGCCAACACACTCAATAAAAATAGAAAAAATATCAGTATTTCATCAAAAGTAAACGCGAGAAATATAATAGCTACTAAATATATATTTGGTTTTATGGATAATGGAGCGCTCACGATAAGAGAGAGTAACATTAGAACAACCAGAATTATACATCCGTGCAAGAGTTCATTTCGTACAGAAGGAGTCATACTATAAATCTTTATTGCGTTAATAAAATGGTACGCAAATCATTAATGGTATACGGAAGTTCAATGGTTGCCTCCAAAAATGCCCCTAAAGAATCTTCGTGCACCTCTCGTATCGCTCCTACGGTTAATCCATAAGGCATATCCTTTGCTGCAGTTATAATCACATCTCCTACTTGTACCTTCTTTGCTTTATCAATAAGAGTAATTTGTGGGTTGACTCCTCCTTGTAGTAATCCATTTACTTCCTGACTCCCGATACGCACTGGAACACTGAGTCCCCCGTCAAACACCGTTGCCACCTCACCCGTAGTTTTTGTTACATTCTGTACCTGACCCGCAAAAACTCTTTCAGAAAAAAGAGCAATACTTCCTACCTGTAGACCATCTTGTAGCCCCTTATCAATAAAAAGACGGTTTTTGGTATTAAATGGATATAGTGAGAACACTTTGGCTTGCATGGTCCCTGATGAAGCAATGGTTATAGTATGTTCTCGCGCATATAATTTATTCCTTAAATCTTCATTCTCTTGAATCAACCGCTTTTGATCATCAAGCGACACGTTTGAAAATAATCCCTGAATCTGGCCCATAAGAAAACTCGGTTTTTTTATAAATACTGAGGTCGCAAATACACTAGTACCAATTAGCAAACACATGAGAATAAGAATAAATTGAATATATTTCATGGATTTCGTAAAAAACTAACTACTTACTATACCTACACCTCACTATTCCAACACGATTGGTTTAACGAGAAGCGAAAATACATTTTTGTGCGCATCAATATTTTCCGCGGCGATCCCCGTTCCTCGAACCACACAGGTAAGCGGATCATCTACTAGTATCGTTTTCACCGCTAATTCTTTTTCTACCAACTCAATAAGCCCACGCAATAGACTCCCTCCACCCGAAAAATAAATACCGTGACGTAATATGTCTCCTGAAAGCTCTGGGGGAGTCTTTTCTATAATATCACGGATAGCTTCTATCATTTGCTTTAACAGCGGCAAGAGAATTGCTCGAACCTGAATATCGCGGATAGTAACTTCTCGCGGAAGTCCTGATGACAAATCACGCCCCGAGATAAGTGTTTCTAATTTCTCTGTTCCCGGGAGTGCCGATCCTATCTCTATTTTAATTCGCTCTGCAGTTGGTTCCCCTATTAACATTTTAAACTCATCTCGTACAAACCTAATAATCTCTTCATTAAAACGATCTCCCGCTATCTTTAAGCTTTTAGAAACCACGACGCCCCCCATAGAAATAATTGCAATTTCAGTAGTTCCTCCTCCGATATCAACCACCATACTTGCGGTTGGCTCATTAATAGGGAGGCGAGCTCCTAACACTGCAGCGATTGGTTCTTCTAGAAGATACACGCTAGAAGCTCCGGCAGAAATTACCGCATCTTCCACGGATTTACGCTCAACTTCAGTGAGGTTGGTGGGGATGGCCACCACCGCGCGAATATATTTAAATAATGAATCGTTTTTCACACGCTTCATATACTGCTTCAAAATTTCCTGTGTCATCACAAAGTCAGAGATAACTCCATTTATGAGCGGTCTAACCACATTAATATGATTCGGCGTGCGGCCCATCATTCGTTTTGCTTCTTCTCCTACCGCAAGTGTTTGTCCTGTTTTTTCATTTACTGAGGCAATAGTTGGTTCATTGATAACAATGCCCTCCCCCTTGATATATACAAGTGTATTTGCGGTTCCAAGGTCAATTCCGATATCTGTTTTAAATTTATCAAATAATTTCATGGTAAAAATAGCTTGTTATGAAACATACGGCATAATATCTGAAAGGTCAACTAAGACACTTTTCTCGTCGCCGCGACGTTTTATCTCAACTTTATCGCCCGTTTTCTGACTTACCACAAGACGGACTGGAATTCCCACAAGATCGCTTTCCGCAAATTTCTGTCCCGCCGAAACATTCGCACGATCATCAAAAATAATCTCAATTCCTTTTGATTTTAAGAATTCATATACACGCATTGATTGGCTACGTATCGCGTTATTCTGTTCTTCGTCTTGACCTAATAACGCTAAAAGGTGCGCGTGAAATGGAGCCACGGATTTGGGCCACAACAATCCTTTATCATCATGGTACACTTCTGCTAATATCCCCATGAGTCGTGAGATACCAATACCATAACATCCCATCTGCACTTCTTGCGTTACACCCTGCGCATCAGTGTAAGATAATCCGAATGGAGTAGAATATTTTGTTTTTAGTTGAAATATGTTTCCCACCTCACTCCCCGCAGAAATATGCACTGGTGTACCACAGGTAGGGCATGCATCGCCCTCTTGTTGCGTATTTATCTCTCTATTTTGAGCAAATCCACACGCAGAACAATGGATAATAGTATCTTCTCCATTTGGAGTTAACACTTGAAATTCATGGGAATATTTTGAAAATGTGCCTCCCGATGCTTCCACTTGTAACGCTTCTAATCCTAAACGAGAGAATATCTTCTTATAAACCGCAAGCATATTTTTATAGTATACCTCCAAATCTTCCACGCTGGTGTGAAATGAATATAAATCTTTCATTAAAAATTCGCGACCACGGAGCAATCCTGATTTTGCGCGAGGCTCATCACGGAATTTCGTCTGAATCTGATACAACCCAAACGGCAAATCGCGATATGAAAAAATTGCCTTTTGACCCACAGGAACAATAATTTCTTCATGCGTGGGTCCCAGCGCATATTCTTTTTTCTCCCGAGAAATTAATTTAAACAATACATCAAGTGATTCCCATCGCCCTGTTTTTTGCCAATTTTCTTTTGGACTAAGGACCGGAAGTAATACCTCGTGCGCGCCCGCCGCGTCCATTTCTTCGCGAACAATGCGTTCTATATTCCGCAAAACTCGTAACCCCAGCGGCAAAAACGCATACACTCCCGCCATAATTTTTTCAATAAATCCTGCGCGAATCAAAATTTGAGCATTATATGATTCTTCGTCTTTCGGCGCCTCCTTGCGGGCAAAATATGGATACTGAGATTGAAGCATGAATTTGAATAATGTCTAATTTCTAATTACTAATTTCTATTGAATGATTAATTTCACTTACCATATCCGTATTACATCGCGTACACTTATAAATAATAATAAACAGATAAGAAGTAAAAATCCAACGGTATTCGTTATTGATTGCGCCTTTGAAGACACCGGGGATCGTTTTATTTTTTCTATAATAACCATCAAAACTCTCCCTCCATCAAGCGCAGGAAACGGGAAAATGTTTACTGCCGCCAAATTCAGCGATATCATGGCTGCCAAATAAAATATATGCACCCACCCCATCGCCGATGCTTGCGCGGTTGCCTGAAATACCCCCACAGGTCCGGTGAGTGATTGTAATAAATCGCCCGGAATAAATCCAAACAGAGCTCCTAATAATTTAAACAATAATACAAAGATTGCGCTAAATATTTTAATGGCAAATAAAGCTGATTGCTGTAACGCATCAAAAAATGAAAATGCGGGAACCCCCGACTCAGAAAGAGCAACCCCTAGCGCTCCTTCTCCCGCGGGAGGATTGGTTCGTGGAATGGTAGAGATTGTTTTTACAACACCATTGTGCTCAATAGTAATATTCGTTTCTTTTCCTGCACTATCCCGCATCGTTTGCACAAACGTTTCTACCGTAGAAAATCCTTTTATAACATCTCCTATTTCTATCCCTGAATTAAACGCGGGGGAATTTTTTGATACCGAGATGACTACTACTTCTGGATTGATACCGTGCATAAAAACCGGCACGAGAAGCAACCATCCCACCATAATATTCATTCCCACTCCGGCACAAAGAACTACAATTCGTTTCCACGCGCTTTTACGAGAAAATAACTGCTCTTGAGAAATAACACTCTTCTCTTCTTCGGTAAGATCTTCTTCTCCATTTTCTCCGGGAATTTTAACATATCCCCCCAAGGGAATGGCGTTTATGCTTATTCGTGTTCCTTTTCGTATCCACGAAAAAACGCGAGGGGGAAATCCGACTGCAAATTCCTCTACATACATTCCAAATTTTTTGGCAGTAAAAAAATGCCCAAACTCATGTGCCACCACTAAAACGGCTAGCATTATTATAAAAACAACAATTGTAAGCAACATATAATAGTTATAAAGTTGAAAGTATAAAGTTATAAAGTGTATATCTCTGCGCTTTTGGCAGCCTTATAACCTAGAATGAATTATTCATTAATTTCCGTCATTTTTTTCTCAACCAGAGCATCTACTTCTTTGTTAAATATGTCTAATGATTTCTGAATTTCTTCTTGAATACCAAATCTATCATCTTCGGTGATGGTCCCCTCTTTTTCTTGCGTGGTAATAACTTTCTTGGCGTCATCACGAGCAGCTCGTGATTTTATTCGCGCCTCCTCTGCTTTTCCTTTGATAATTCGTATGAGATCTGCGCGGCGTTCGTCAGTTAAGGAAGGAAGATTAATATGAATGGTGGTTCCGTCGTTAGCGGGATTTACATTCAATTTTTCCGCGACTGTTTTTGCGAGCGCTCCAACTACTGACATATCCCATACTATCACCTGTATTTCTCGCGGAGGTATAATAGAAATGGAACCCAATTGTTTGATAGGAACGTTCTGCCCGTAATATTCCACCTGAATATCCTCTATAAGTGCTGGAGTAGGACGAGATCCGCGTATAGCAGATGCCTCATCTTTAAAAAATTTCAGTATATCAGCCAATTTTTGACTAAATTCTTTTTGTATATCCATTTGATTAGTGTAGCAAAAAAAACCCCAATTTCCAATTACTAAAAATCCGCCCTTGGGCGGATTTTAATATTTTATTCACAATTTAACTAATCAACTTTTTCTATCTCAATATGACAACTTTCCCCATGACTTTCATCATAAGTAGCTCCATCAGTATCATAATATTCTCCCTCAAAAAACATAGTTCCATTCTTTCCGAATTTTAATTCAAATATCCTCATATTACAAAAAGTATTGTCATCCCCCTTCTTTATCTTACCCTCTTTATTACTATACCCGTAAGTATGACTTTTAATTAATTCTGGAAGTATTTTTTCTGTCAGTTTTTGTATAGAATCAGGATTTAAAAGACCAAGATATTTGTCATAACGCTCTTCTTCGTCAACCCCATCAAATATTCCTTCGTAAAGTTCACTATTAAAATTCTCTCTATTACACATTTCATCGGTAATCTCAACATCTTTCATCTTTTCTGCGAACGCTAAAGATGTTAGGGCCCAATTTGTAATTTCTTTATTGATCATTCCATCTATTCGCTCATCACTGTATGATTCGGGAAACCCATAAGCTTTTTTTATAACATCTCTTCCTAACTTTTGGGCAATTTCCCGAGCTCTCTCTCTTAATTGTGGAAGTTCTTTTTCCTTAAACTCTCTGAGTTTGGCTTCTTGATTTCTTTCTATCGTATCCGTGGTTTTCCCTAACTTTTCGAAATTATTCATAATAATTTTTATTAATTAAAATTAGTTATATTATACTAGTGTAAACTATTTTTGACAACAAAGTCCTTACACCCTACTAGTCACTAAACACTAGGCCCTATTCACTCAATATCACTCGTCCTCCTCCTAAGAAGTAGAATTGATTTACTATAAAATCAAGCGGAATGTTGTCTTGCAGTTTCCAACTCTTACCACTGTCTGAGCTTACATACATGCGTCCGTCGGATATGACATATACGGTGTTTCCCAAAACCGCGAGCGCGTCAATTTGTTTTTTAAGTAATGGAATATTATCTATCAAATCAAACGTTACTCCATAATTTTCACTTTTATACACCCCATCTTTTCCTAACACGTACATATCGCCCGATGAAGCAAATCCAACATTTCTAATAGTTCCCGAAGAAAACCATCCTCCACCTACTTTAATTTTACCAAAGTCTCCCATGGGACCAACTGCCTGCATAAGAGTTCCTGATTTCAAAAATGCATAAAAGAATCCGTCTCCGTTATCATAAAATCGTACTACGGGAGAAGGAAACGTGCGTACCACCGTAAACGTTTCTTTTGTTCTGTCATATTGAATCAATTGTCCATTTGACATACCTAAATAAAGAGTATTTCCATACAAGGCCATGTCATATACTCCCTCGTCAGTGAAATAAACCAAACGTTTCATCGTTTTAAACATGTCTTGCGTGTAATACACCGATCCGATCCCATTTTGAAACACCGACACTATATACGCATTATTTTCCGCAGGAATAACTCGCAAGATAACACTATTTTCATTTATTTCTCCTTTTGCAGAAGTAACTATGTGCCAGGTAAGACCAGTGTTATTGCTGTAATATAATCCCTTGTTGGTGGAAATAATTATAGTTTCAGGAGCTGTGTGTGTAGCAACATCAACATCATATATTCTTAATCCTCCTTCTTGAGCGCTGATGGTTGCTTGGTGTACATTTTTCAATGAATCAAATGAAATAAGAAAGTGGCTTGCTTCATGTGAAGAAGCTCCACCAATAACTGACGCCGCAGAAGCAAGAAATCCACTCCCCGCTCCAATAGAAGCCCCTGAAGAAAGTGAGGGGGCTAAATCACCCACATCAAATGAAGCACCCAACGCGCTTGATACTCCCGATATACCTATGTATGCGCCTATAACGGAGATACCCAACATTAAAGTAAAAATTAATTTATCAGACATAGTAGTTTTTTTAGATGAATTCGCTTACTTAGCGTCAAAGTCTGTGTGTTGGTAATAAGTTGTAGTATCTCTTTGAGAGCATAATAATATTTTTTCTGAGTATAGAATTCCATCATAAGCGCCTCTTGTAACGCCGGTAGGTTATGAGGATTTTTTTGATCAAATGCGATAATCGCATCAACCAATTTTTCTCGCGCCATATCCGATGTTTGGGGAGTGCATATGTCTCGCACCAAGCGATCAATAACTTCGCTGTTTTTTTGTGGCTCCAAAAGAGACTGTAAACGACCTATTCTTCCAAAAGACTTTTGTACTAAGTTTGTGTCTTTTATTATACCACTCCTATCGCAAAAGTCAAGCATCTGTTCATTTGAGAGCGTTTTGAAGTAGATTTTTTGCGCCCGAGAGGCAACTGCGGGCAAAAATGCGCTGCTATCAGTAGCAATAAGAATAATCACACTATGCTCCGGAGGCTCTTCAAGTGTTTTTAATAATGCGTTCTGGGCTTGATCAGTAAGCCATTCCCCATCACGAATAATAACCACTCTATAAGGAGAAAGGGCCGGTTGTTGATGTAAAAAATAAGCTACGCGACGAGCGGTTGCGATACCAATACTCTCCGCCGACTCTTCAGAATCATCCTCTTGTTGCGTCATGTCAACTATAAGCGTTTCTTGTAGTGTATGCACTGGTTCCACCCACACTCCTTTTTCAAGATAGTTAGCGAGTGTTTTTGCGCACAAAAATTTGCCAACCTGCGGTTCTCCAAAAAAAATATAGGTATGAGAAAGCCGCCTATCATCTGCGAGTTTTTTTAAAGATTGAACAATTTCATCATATCCGTATAAAACTGCTCCTTTGGATATTTCAATATTTTTTTTCTTTGGCATACAGATGTTATGAGTATAAATCCCCCACCATAAATAGCAACTATAATAAAAAGCCTCCCCGCTTCCGCAAGAAACACGCGGATCAAGGGAGGAGGGGGTCTGTGCTATAGGGCCGCCGAAAACCCTATAACAACATAAATAACAGTGGGAATTACCGTAATCGGAATCAGAAGAGAGAGCGGATGGTTCCCTAAAAATCTGACCCATCTTGGTTCGTTATATTTTATAGTCGTTTTCATGTTTGACTCCAAAAATGTTCTACAATTTTTATACCATAAAATTAATCAACATGCAAATAAAAACTCCGCCACCCATTGCTGGGTGGCGGAGAAAAAGAGGTAATTTTGTCCCCTATAATAATATGGGCAAAATCAACTCACTCAATATTTGCATTATACTCCTATTTTTTCAAAAGTCAAGTGCGTATGTTTTAGACATACGCACTTGAACCCCGTAGTGAAGCAAGCTTGCCGCGAAGCGGTTATACATGAAATGCGCTCGCTTCTACTATCGGGGTCACCTTATATCTATAACTTAAACTCATTCTCCGTTTTTTGGGTTGAGGTAGTGGTTGTCGGAATAGTAAGAGGAACGTTTATCTCATTAGGGGTGGTGGTAACCACCTCAGACTCAATCGTTGGCGTTGGGATCGTTTCTTCTCTTGGAATAAGAAAGAGCAAATCAGATAATCCCACAATAGTAACTAATCCAATAACACCGACTCCAATAGAAACCCATCGTCTCTTTTTGCGTGACAGATTCATATAATGACAAAACTATTTAATTTCGTAAGTGATATTTGCGTTTACCACAACCTCTTGACTTCCTGCTTCAATAGAGGGGGCCACCGGAGCCGCTATTTCGCTATATCCCCCCATGCTTTTTACCGCAGACATCATTGGTTGATAACCACTATCCTGCGCATATTCTGAAATACTTACCAAATGACCAAGAGATACGCCAAGTTGCTGTGCCATTACCTGAGCTTTCGCTTTTGCTTTTTCTATAGCCTCCGCGCGCGCTTGTGCCCTATATACCTCAGGATCATCAATACCAAACGAAATTTGACTTACTTTATTGATTCCCATAGGAGCAAGGGCACCAATAATTTCTGATGTTTTAGTAAAATCACGAATTTTTACACGGACCGTCTGCGTCAGAGAATATTTTACAATGGTCGGAGCAGTAGTCGTTTCTATAACAGGAGCACTAACTGGTTGCGTACGCATATTTACCGACGGAGTAGATAAGATTGCTGATGGCGCGTATGTCTTTTGAGAATACACGGGAGATAAATTGTACTCTACGGTTTGTATATCTTTTTCATCAATTCCTTTTTCTTTCAAAAAAGATACCGCCTTACCAATCGTCTCGTTATTCTGATCAGAAATTGCTTTTATGTCCGTCCCCTCTGAAACTACCGAAAACGAAGTCACAGCAATATCTGGTTTAGCAACCGCTTTACCCGTCGCTGATACCGAGATATTACGCGCCGGAAACTGTTCTTGCGGTTCTAACACTCCCCAGAACATTATGTACAACAATACCACAATGGCGACTCCTGCCAATCCAGTTAATGCTCCTAAGAGAGCTTTCTTTTCTTTAATAAGATCCATAAATTTTTTTTATTAATGTTGTTATTTCTTTTTTTTGCGCACTAGCGGATCCGACAAGAAATCCGTCTATGCTGTCTTTATATTCTAAGAAATCTTCTATGTTTTTACAATTGACACTTCCTCCATAAAGAATTGGCGTTATAAGTTGCGCCTGCATCCGTATATATAATTTAATGCGATACATCATTGCCTGCGCGTAGGCGCTATCAGTTTTTTTATCACCTCCAATCGCCCACACAGGTTCATACGCAATAACCCCTTTTCCCTTTTTAAGGGATGGGATAATTTCATCTAATTGCTTTTTTATTTTCCCCCACGCACGCTCAGGGGTTTCTTTTTTTAATTCTCCCACACATATAATGGGAGTTAATTTTGCTTCATACGCGCGTTCAATCTTTTGTGCTATCTGTTCATTTGTTTCGTGTTGTTCTCTCCGTCTCTCGGAATGACCCACAATAACATACGAGGCCCCCATATTCTTTGCCATAGATGCAGAAATTGATCCGGTGTGAGCCCCTTTGGCGTATTCCGACACATCTTGTAATGCAACATGGGTGTGTTCATTCTTAACGGTCGATAGGTAGATTGCTGGTGGAGCAATAATAACCTCGCCTTTTTTTGATTTTGCCGCACGCGTTATTTCTCGAGCAAGCGCAGCGGCCTCTTTTTGAGAAGCGGGATTCATTTTCCAATTACACACAATACATGGATTTTTCATACTAAAAGTATATCACATCAAAAAACTATGCAGAATTTTTTGTTTTTATTCTACTCCTTTTTATAAGAAAAATTGCCCCTATAACAATCACTGCGGCTAATATTATATATTCAAATTGACGTGTGTAGTTTTCAATATGTTGCCATTGTTCCCCTAGTACATATCCTCCGTATGCAAGAATGAAAGACCACACTAATGACCCCGCGGCCGTAAACCATACAAATGAAGAAAGCTTCATTCGCGCGACCCCTGCCGGAAGTGAAATAAAGGTACGCACCACGGGGACCATGCGCCCGAAAAATACCGAAGCGTTTCCATATTTTTGGAACCATCGCTCTGCAGTAGCGACAGAATGATCTGAAAAAATTTTATGTAGGACTTTGTTTTTTGTTCGGTGAGAAATTATCCAATTCGCAATGTAATAAGAAACAATAGAGCCAATAACGCTTCCTATAGTTCCCGCAAGAATAATCACCCATAGAGAAAGAGTTCCATTTTGTGCCAAGAATCCAGCAAATGGCATGGTGACTTCGGATGGAATAGGAATATTACAACTATCAATTGCCATTAATATTCCGATACCGAGATATCCCGTTTTACTAATGATTACTATAATAATATTAGCAATAAATGCGAGAACCGAATAAATCATAGAAATAGTATAAAGCCCCGACGCTCTTTTTACAAAGAGGTCGGGGTCCCGAAGCCAGGACGTAATGAGTCGGCTCTCCGACTGAAACGTCGGAGCTTTACGTCGGGATATTAAGTATTAATAAGCTACAATCCAAAACCCGCCATATAGCGGGTTTTGGATTTTCATAACTATCCCCTAATCCCTATCAACTTACCCCTCATTACTTGGCATACTCCACCGCTCGTGTTTCTCGCACCACAATAACCTTAATCTCTCCTGGATATTTTAATTCTGATTCAATGCGACGAGCTACCTCGCGCGCCAACTCTAGCGCCCCAAAATCATCAATTTTTTCAGGTGTCACAAAGATACGCAATTCTCGTCCTGCAGAAATTGCATATGCCTGTTTTACTCCCCCAAACTGCCCCGCAATATTTTCCAACTCTTGTAATCGCTTGAGATAATTTTCTAAAGTATCACGACGGGCTCCAGGGCGTGCCGCAGAAAGAGCATCAGCCGCCGCAACTACATATGCCTCAGAGGTTGCATAGGGATATTCATCGTGGTGAGCCTCCATGGCCTGGATAATGCGCTCATCCACATTATATTTTTTAAGAATTTTTCTTCCGATCTCCACGTGGCTCCCCTGCACCTCATGATCAATCGCTTTTCCAATATCATGCAATAGGGCTCCTCGTTTTGCCACATCCACATTCAAACCTAATTCTTCCGCAATCATCCCCGCAAAAAGCGCAACCTCTACCGAGTGACGCAATACATTTTGTCCATAGCTGGTACGAAAATGAAGCCGTCCCAAGATTTGTATAATTTCTTTTGGTAAATCAAAAATACCAATTTCATACGCCGCCGCCTCTGCCGCTTCTTGCATTTTTTTCGTTACCTCCTGCTTTGCTTCCTCCACTTTCTCCTCAATCTTTGCGGGTTGAATACGCCCATCTTTTATCAATTTTTCTAAAGATGTTTTTGCTACCTCTCGGCGTACCGGATCGAACGATGAAATCACGATAGTATCAGGAGTTTCATCAACAATAAGCTCAACACCCGTTAATCGTTCTAACGCACGAATATTTCTTCCCTCTTTTCCAATAATCTTTCCCTTAAAATCTTCATCGGGAAGATTCACACTGGTGGTAGTAAATTCTGCCGCTGACGAACGACTATATCGTTGCATAACTGTTGTCAGAATTCCGATGATTTTTTTCTCAACTTCTTCTCGTCGTTGTTGCATCAATTTTGCCACATACTCAACCAAATCTTGCTGATACTTTTGTTCAACATCTTTAAACAATGCCGCTTTCGCATCCTCAATAGAGAGGTTCGCAACTCGTTGTAATTCTTGCCCAATGCGTTCCTTTGCTTGTGTTACAAATTCTTTTGCTTCGGTTAATTTTTGCAAATCATTTTGAATCTGTTTTTCTTTCTCTCTTAAATCAACCGCGTGCTGTTCTAAAGACTCCTCTCGTTTTAACAAGCGCTCCTCAATTTTATCAGCTTGCGCTTTACGCTCCCGCTCCTCTCTCTTTATTTCCTCCAAAATACCCGATGCCTTTTCTTGTGCCTCAAGCACCACATTGTTTGCATTAATGCGGCTTTCTTCTAATTGTTTCTTTATGGTCTCCTCAATTGACTGAGCCTGCTTAGATACGACGAGATGTCGCACTAAGTATCCGAACGCCGCACCCACTATGAGGGCAGCGATTGAGCTGATAATAGTAGTAATCATATCCAAAAAACTCCAGATTCTTCCTCTGTTGTGTGGTTCCGCTTGTGATCATTATATATTCAAAGATTTGGTTCCGAATAACACAAGAATTCATCTGAAGATGTGTTAGTTTGTAATGCTGGTATGTTTCTATGATACTCTCCCCTCTCATATGAGTCAATCTGCCCGCAAGGTATGCTATACTTAGCATGCACAGACATTCACTATATATGAAACATACGGTTGTTCTTGTGGTTCTTGATGGTTGGGGTATTGGACAAGATGATCAATCAAATCCCATCTATAAAGTAAAACCAAAAACATTTGAATACGTAAAGCAGAATTTTCCATCAGGCGCATTGCAGTCAGCGGGTATGTCAGTTGGACTCCCCTGGAAAGAAGAGGGTAATAGCGAAGTAGGACATCTTACCATGGGAATCGGAAGTATTATGTATCAGCATTATCCTCGTATCAGTCTCGCAATCCAAGATGGAACCTTTCAAAAAAACGACGCGATTTGCAATGCATTTAACCATGCGCTCCAAAATAAATCTCGTATACATTTAATAGGGCTAGTAGGACAAGCAAATATTCACGCGTCATCGGAACATCTAAAGGAACTTATTGCCATGGCGCAGCAAAAACAGGTTTCCTATGTTTTACATCTCTTCACCGATGGACGCGATAGCGATCCCTATGCCGGATTTAAAACGCTTTCTCAGTTTCCTCTTGATCATATGGGAAGTGTTTCGGGGCGATATTATGCCATGGATCGCGATAAACACTGGGATCTTACACAACGCACCTATGAGGCATTGACGGGGACGGGACCATATATTGCATCAGGAGATATTCAAAAACACATAGAACAAACCTACGCAAAGAAATTGAATGATGAGTTCGTTTTACCCGTAGGAATTGGTTCTAGTGAAAATGCAATCCACGATAATGATGCGGTGTTCTTTTTCAATTTCCGTGAAGACCGCATGAGACAGATTGCAGAGAGTTTTGTAAATCCTTATTTTACGCAATTTCCGGTAAAGAAATTCAATAATGTGTACTTTGCTTCTATGACACTCCTCCGTGAAGATTTCACCATTCCCATTGCGTTCCCTCCGGAAAAAATTCAGGGTTGTTTAGGAAAGGTACTCGCCGAGCAAAGCAGAACACAACTTCGTATCGCTGAAACCCAAAAATATGCCCATGTCACTTTTTTCTTTAATGGATTAAATGACAAACCGTTTCCTAATGAATATCGCGTTCTTATTCCCTCTCGCATGCTCCCCCGCCAAGATGATGACCCCACCATGCAGGCGCCCGCCATTACTACTCGCCTCCTGCAAGCCATTGAAGAAGAGACATTTGATTTTATTCTGGTGAATTACGCAAATCCCGACATGATTGCGCACACGGGAAATTATGCCGCTACCGAAAAAGCAATTCATGTAATAGACGAAGAGCTTGCAAAAGTAGTAGCCACAGTATTAAAAAAAGACAACACCACACTTATCATCACCTCTGATCATGGTAATGCTGAGAGACTTTTCAATCCCACCACCGGAGAACCCGAAACGAAACATGATGCAAATCCCGTACCCGTCTATTTAATAGGAAAAAGATTTTACCGCCCCGTAGATGCCATGACTATAAAACAACGTGAACACATGACCATTGGTCTTCTTACTGATATAGCTCCTACGGTGTTAGAGCTCCTTGGATTATCAAAACCTCCCTATATGAGTGGGGAAAGTTTACTAAAACAACTATTATACGGGTAAATAACCACCTTCAATTTCTAACCAAGTTTTAAATTCGCTGGGCGCTATGCGCCTTTTTAGTACAAAGTATGCGAATTTCTACTATCTGGGCATAGTTGACATTTATATGTTTTAATTATACAATCACCCCACAGTTAATTAGCACATTAAAGTTTTTCTAAATAATAAATGGGGGACATATGTCCAAAAGAAAAGAATTATTAAGGGAGTTCTTGCTCGTTGAGCGCCCAAGATTATTAATGAAATTAAGTTTTCACGACGATATTCCGATTCTCGTGCGGAAAGCGGTTCCTTATAAAGGACGCCTATTGTATTTTCTAATTGGGGTCAAGGAAGGGAGAGATTCTTTTGTAGTCGTTCCTGGATTCAAGGCTTCAAAGGAATACCTCACAGAAAATAATGTGAAAGCGGTGAAAATTTCTCCGGTCCGCAAAGAAGACCACACAGACATACAAATTTTTATAGAAAAAAGGCACCCTAATCTAATAGGGCTGCCATTCAACTTCTAACTCCCCCATTTCCGTTCATCTTCACTTTTCTAAAACAAAAGATGAGGATGAACACCCTTTTTGAGCTCATAAATTTTGTGGTCTCAAAATAGGTAAATAGCACATTAACTTAAAAACAAAAAAGATGATGGGGGAAACATGAAATTGGAAGTAAAAAAATCGTTCTTGGAGAAAATCAAACTGATGGGAATTTTCGTATTCTTTCTGTTATTTCCTTCTATATTCAGCATCGTTTATTTTTCCATAAACAAAAGTAAGGATGAGCCTTACATTATCTCATTAGCTATCTTCTCAATCCTAAACATTCTTTTATACCTAGCATTTATCACTGACATGCTTCTAGAAAAAAACTCGTCGATTCTATCAATATCTTTTATTTTGTCGGTTGGGATGGGAATGACAGCTATAATAGCCTCAAGTATTGTGGTAGCCAATATCTTCTTCAAAATTCCTACTGACTGGAGCGATAACGTTACATACCCAAGCTTGATTGCGGGGATGATAATATCCTTGTTAGGGGTGTTAATGACTAGAAAAATAAAAGTTATTCCATAATTTTTCCGCTTTATTATCATTGCTCATCTGTTTAAAAGCCCCGGATTCCTCCGGGGTTTCATTATTTTCAGAAAATCTAATTATTACTGTCTAACCACCATTCACCCGCTTCGCTATAGCTTTAGCGAGGCGAGCCCGCTTCGACTCAGCGAGGTGAGCTAAGTCCTACCCCCTCATAACTAGTTACTTCTTCTACAACCCCATTCTATCAAAATCAACTAATGTTTTTATAACTGAGTCGGGGCTTAATGAAATACTTTCAATTCCCGCTTTTGCAATAAATCGCGCAAACTCCGGAATGTCTGAAGGGGCTTGTCCGCAAATACCAATATATTTTCCGTCTTTGCGACATATTTTTATAATTTCAGAAATTGTCTGAGTTACCGCGTCATCAGTTTCATTACTAATACTTCTAATCCGTTCATTACCATCACGATCAATTCCTAACAACAGCTGTGTCAAATCATTGGATCCGATACTCATCCCATCAAAGATCTCTAAAAATTCTTTCGCGCGAATAATGTTTGCGGGGATTTCACACATTACATGAACTTTCATACCATCTTTTAACAATCCCGCTTTTTTGATAAGCGACTTTACTTTTTTCCCTTCTTCGGGTGTACGGCAAAACGGAACCATCGCCTGTACATTCGTAAGTCCCATTTCTTGACGAACTTTTTTTAATGCCATTAATTCCAACCAAAACGCGTCTGTAAATAAGGGGTGATAATATCGGGAAGCGCCGCGCCATCCAATCATAGGATTCTCTTCATGTGGCTCATATAAATCTCCACCAACTAATTGTCTGTATTCATTTGTTTTAAAATCAGAGAAGCGTACAATAACTGGCTTGGGATAAAACGCCGCGCCTATTTTTGCAATTCCATATGCAAGCATATCTACATAGTATTGCGCTTTGTCAGTATATCCAGGCGTTCGCTTCTCTACCTCTTTGAGTAACTGTATCGTTTTTTCATCATGACCCTGTTTTTTTAGTTTATCAAAATCAACCAAAAGGTTCGGGTGAATGCCAATAGCAGAGGCAATAATAAATTCTTCCCGCGCAAGCCCCACTCCGCTATTTGGGATAAATGATTTTTCAAATGCGGTATCGGGCGTAGCAATATTCATCATGATTTTTACCTTTGGTTGTTTCAGTTTTCCAATATTGTGTTCCTTGCGTGTATATTTCAAATTTCCTTTCAGAATAACTCCCTCGCTCCCTGTAGTATCAATGGTAATTACATCTCCCGTTTTTATTTTCTTCGTTGCCTCCACACTGCCTACTACACAGGGAATTCCAAGTTCACGAGAAATAATTGCCGCGTGTGAAGTGCGCCCTCCTTTATCCGTCACAATTCCCGAAGCAATTTTCATAATCGGCTCCCAATCGGGATCAGTCATATCGGTTACCAAAATTTCTCCCTTTCGAAATTCGTAGATGTCTTTCACATCTAAAATTACTCGAGCCATTCCTGAAACAATGGAACTTCCCACTGATGCCCCCGTCACCATAGAAGCGCCATCTTCCACCCGTTTATATTCAACATAGCGAGTGAAATCTTTCTGCGCCTGCACCGTCTCGGGGCGCGCTTGTACCATATATAATTTCCCCGTTTCTCCATCTTTTGCCCATTCCATATCCATAGGAGTCCATTTCTTATGCACTGCAGTATAGTGCTCTTCAATATAAACTCCCCATTGCGCCAAGGTAAGAATTTCCTTATCACTCAACACAAATGTGTTTCTGTCTTTTTCATCAACCGAAACAATTTTTGTTGGCTTCTCACCTGTTGCATAAACCATTTTTTCCTCTTTCTTTCCCAACTTCTTGCTCAAAATCGGCACTAGTTTTTTATTTCCAACAAACGGTTTAAAAACCAAGTACTCATCAGGGATAACTTCTCCTTGCACAATCATTTCTCCCAATCCCCAGGTTGCGTTTATATTCACCACATCTTTAAAACCTGATTCAGTATCTACGGTAAACATAATTCCCGACGCCCCCAAATCAGAACGGACCATTTTTTGTACTCCCACCGAAAGCGCAATGTCTGTATGGTCAAATCCCTTATCGTGTCGGTAAGAAATCGCTCTATCAGTAAATAATGAGGCAATACATTTTTGGACCGCGCGCATTAACATATCAGCCCCACAAATATTGAGAAATGTCTCTTGCTGTCCCGCAAACGAAGCTCCTGGCAAATCTTCTGCGGTTGCCGAAGAACGCACCGCGACATCTACATTTTTCTTATATTGCCGCTCCATTTGTTTATATGCAAAACGAATGTCTTTTTCTAAATCCTCGGGCATATGAGCTGAAGTTATCGCCTCACGAATCAATTTCCCTACGTGCTGAAGCTGTTTCAGGTCCTTTGTATTCAATCCTTTCAACGTTTGCTCTATAAAATCTTTTAAAGTAGTGTCTTTTACTTTTCCTTCAGCAATAAAATGTTTATAGGCAGTTGCTGTAACTACAAATCCATCAGGAATACGAACACCCTTTGGTTCCAAATGCTTAAACATTTCTCCCAATGATGCGTTTTTACCACCGACCTCCGGAATATCATGTATCGTTAGTTCACGAATTAATTTAATAAATGGTTTCATAAAATTTTTTCTATTGTATCATATTTCCTCTCTTGAGAATATAAAAACTGCGGCCATAGGCCGCAGCACAATAATCCACTTAGTACTCATCGCGTTTGATGAGGTGAATATCTTCTCCATCTATGGAGTCTCCAATAAAAACGGCGTTACTATGATTTTCCTCTACTGAAATCTCCAGTTTCAATGTAGAGTCTACCATCCTAATGCAAATAAGAGATCTTTTAGAAAGGCTATCGCCGGAACGAGACATCCAATATCTTCCTGTAATTTTGAAGAATTTTCCAAGGAAATAAAGGAATAAACACGCCGAAGGAACCGATAAATAATCTCTTCTTTTTCTCTCTTCAGAAAAAAGTACAAGTTTTTTCTCTCCGAAATCAACAAGATAATATCCTTCCCAAACCCTATGTGCTTCTCTAAAAATACTAAAGAGCTCGGGATTAGAACATTCTTTTTTGGTTTTATCGTTATTCAGAAAATCAAAATCTTTGTTGTCCCTGATGAGATCAGCTTGTATTTCTGAGAAGGTGCTTCCGGTTGAGCCGGGGATTTCAACCAAGCAGATATTTCTATCTTCTTTTTCATTCTGATCCTTTGCCCATAAGAGTGTCTCTTTAAAATATGGGATAAGGTCAAAATTGAAACCCTTTGGATTTTCTGGAGAGAATGGCCTTTTATACAGAACACGGCGCTCTCCTAAAATCTCTTTTGCAACTTCCACGGTTTGATAGAACGGAAGTTTTGATACCTTCCTGAACTCGTTTCTCGAGATATTTTCTCCATTTCCATTTTCGAAACTTTTTACCAGATCAGAGAAAAGACCAGATCCTAAAAATTTTTGCATGGCTTCACTGTTATCAAACAGTGGACGCGCCGAATCAAAAAGTTTATCGAGCTGTCTTGCTGTTGTAGGGTTGCCCATGGCAAGTCCTCCTTAACTAGTTATAAATGTTCATTTATGCGGGGGTTATATATATTTTGTGTACCGTCCGCATTTTTATACGCTACCACATTTTCACAAAAAAGCAATATAATAAAACACTCTCATCCCAATATGTTAGGATGGGAGTGTTATCCAAAATTAGAAGTTAAAAATTGATCATTATGCTCCCTTGCGATGCTTCGGTGTTACCCAAAAATCCAATCTGAATTTCCCCGATATTGCCAAACGAGTTTGCGCATCAATCGCGGGGAATGCGCCAAATACCGTTAACGTTATAGGCATCAATAACCATGAAATGAAATAATAAAAATAATGATACCAGCGGAATCCTTCGGGACGCGGAGGTAACAAAAAGAGACTCAATGCCGCCGTGGTTACAATACCAAATGACGCCCCTGTTAAAATCCACTGTGTAATATTTGGAAGATTGTATGCTAATAAGGTAATGCGAAATCCTTGCCCTCCCATAATAATAGGAAGCCACCCTAAAGCAAAAATCATAATTGAATTTGTTGCCCAAGAATGAAACCCTTCTAAAATATTAAACTTCCAGAATAATTTCTGACGAAGTGATATTTTTTTATTTTCTTTAAAAGCAGAGAAAAGATACGCAATATTTTCAGATCCCCATGCCCAGCGACGTTGTTGTTTATATAAATTAAGCATGGTTCCCCAGAATGATTTTGCGATGATCGCATCCATGGAGACGGGGTAAAACAACGGAACGGTACGCCAATCTCCATCATAATGTGTTAAGCATTGAAAAAATATGCGAGAATCTTCGGAAACAATATCTTTGTGCCAAAATCCAATATCTATAAGTGCCTGATATGGCATAGAGTGAGAAGAAAAAGTAACCAACTTCTCTGGAGTTGATTGTTGCATAAGATGCCAGAACGTTCCCGAAAACCCAATAATACGTGAAAGCGCGGGAACCTCAAAAACATTGTTGGAGAAAAATGGTACTGGTTGATAGCTAGAGCGAAGCGGTTTTTCGGTGGTAAGAAATGTATGTGTAAGAATACCAAAATAATTAGGAAATATTTGCGTATCAACATCAAATACAGAGGCGATAATGTTGGTGTATACAATCTGACGAGGATCCAATACTTGTTTTTTCATCTCTTGTGCCATCCATGACTCATGAGAGCTCTTTCCTGGTTTTTCTCCAGGAAGATTTGATGGGTGCACGGTAATAACGAGAGCTCCAAAAGTATTACCAAATTCTTCTTGTATCTTCTTTCCTATCTCTTGTACTTCTATTCCCGCGCGTTCTTCAAATCCAAGTCCAACAAAAAATTTCTCTTTTGGATAATTTGACTGAGACAATCTGACAAATGTTTCTCTAACCACAGAATATTCCTCTTTATACATAGGAAGAAGAATTACGTGATGTACATCATTCCAGCGAGAGCTTGTGCGTTCGTCTGTTTTTAGTTTTTCTAACCAATTAACCGCTAAGTTTGCGCGTAGTTTCTTATAGCTACTACGTAAATACACCGCAAAATATACCGTTTTTAGGAACCAATACACATCAAATAGAATAATAAAGATAGCAACCGCTGCAGGAACTAGAAATGACAATAAAATCATTAACACAAAAGTTCCCCACACTAACAACGCGGGGACTATTTCCATCCAACGATAATATCCAGTACTTTTATCAATCATAACAATGGTACCCACTATCATATGGCAAAATTGCCCCGTGGGTCAACCCTTTCCTATTTTTAGCCCAATCGTCCAATTGCTCTATCTAATTTATAAATAGAATATGCCAAGAGCCCAAAACTGATGGAGGTCATAACGGTTCCCCCAATATATAGTAATGTCACCGAAACGCCACCAGCAATCATGCCAACAAGAGGGGCTAATAATACCCCTCCACACGCCCAACACCCCGCGCTCAACACTCCTCCCACTAAAGCAATAACACCCCTAATTCCTGACGACATAATAACGTGAATGGTTTTTGCGTGACGCATATAATATATACCCAGAGCAATAACCACTCCCCATAAAAAAGATGTAATCACACTCGTAGTAACCGTAATCCACCCACCTACCGCATAAGTTCCCCACATAAGAATATGAAGAACCACTGGAATAACCTTAAAAGAATGAGCTGAGGCGAGGAGAGAAATAATTAGAGAAGCGTGGATAGAAAAAGAAATAACACTATATCCTACTAGCATACCCCCAATAGTACAGAGAAGATATGCCGGTCGCTTAAGCACGGATACGGTGTTATTCATAATTACACTAATATCTTTTGTAAATTATTTTTCCTGCAACGCGGTATCAATAATAGATTTTACGCTTGTTTCATCTTGAGCCCCGTTGATAACAAAGGTTTTCCCATTTTGAGCCACCACCACGCTGTGCGGAGTTCCCTGAACACCAATTTTAACTCCTTCTTGTTGTTCTCTCTGAATTTTATCGGAAAAATTATTATTGTTCTGACATGCGGTAAATGCTTTTACATCCAAACCAATAAATGAAGCGATATTTGGCAATTCTTTTGGATCAAGTCCATCGTTTGATGGAGTCACCGAGAAAACGCGAGATACAAATTTCCAAAAAGCTTCGTTGCCACCCAATTTACCCGCGCACTCTAACGCTTGAGCCTCAGGAAGGGCTTTTTTGTGAATGTTAGTAAGCGGGAAATGTCTATACACCACTGCAAGTTTTCCATCTTTTCCATATGTTTTCATAACGGAGTTCAGTGTTTCGTCAAATCTCTTACAGAATGGACATTCAAGATCAGTAAATAAAACTAATTTTACCGGTGCTTGTGGATTTCCCCATACATAATCGTCTGATTTTACAGAAAGGATCTGTTTCGTTTCTTCTGGGGTCGCGGTACCTCCCGCCTGCGGTGCGGCATTATTGGTCGGATTGTTTACAACTTGACTTCCGGTGTCTCCAATGGATTTAAATATGCTTCCTGCATAGAGTACACACACCCCTACAATAACTGCCCCTAAAATAATTGACGCGCTAATAATAAGCGTATTTTTGCTCTGAACTTTCTCAAATGAATGCTCCGCTTTTATGATATCGTGTTGTTTTTGATCCATAAAAAATAGATTACTTATATTTATGAGTTTACATAATAGCACACATAAAAATTTTTAGATACGCAAATGCTCTTGTGTGGAGAGCATTTGTTTTTATGGTATTTATTGCGCCGTTCCCTCTGCCGAAGCCACTAACGGAACCATCTGATCAAGTTTTGTGGATAGCTTCTTATATATATACGCATTTGCCATGAATAATAGTGCAACCGCAGGGAAAAGTCCCACTCCCACTATTAGAATCCCTACAAAAGATATCCCTATGCTGGTTATCCAAAATAGAAGAAGTCTGTTCCTGCTCCCCTTTGTAATAACTCCACTTGCTTTTATTGCCTCTTTACTGCTCATGCCCTTATCAATAACTAACCATGGATAGAGTTGATACTTTATCATCCATATAAATCCTGGGATGACAAGTAAGACAAAACCTACCGTCACTATAATTATGTATAAAAGTGTTGCGCCTAAATAAGGCCAAAATGTTTTATCAAAAACAAATAACTTTTTGAAAGAAGTGGGTGCTCCATTATATATATCAAGCGCAATGCGTGTGGAACCAATACCAAGCATTAGTTGTATTAAGAATCCAAGTAACTGCACAACCGCAGATATCGCATCCATATTATGTTTGGTGGCATATTCAGAAATAGATGAAACTATTCCGCTTACCACAATAATGAATGCGAACACCCCCACCAAAAACCAAAAATTTTTCTTAAGCGTTTCCCATCCATATGAGAGCGCTTCTTTTATAGTAAATAATTGCATAAATATATTGTGTTATATTTCCTATAAGTATATCGCAGAATGGGTGAAATTAAAATTGGAAGGTGTGATGATTTGTTTTTTACGGGGTAACCACACCCCGCTTCGACTTGCGAAGCGAGGCAAGCGGATTTCTTTTCACCCGTCGCTTCGCCGTGCTTATGCACATGCTTCGCTCCTCCTTCAAAGCCCGGGTTTCAGAAAAACGCAAAGCAGGTTGCATTTTTTTGAATACTCATCAAATCCCGGTGGTATAGCTATTTTAAAATCACTCCTATAGGAGTGATTTTAAAAAGGTGTGACCCCACCGGGATTTGAACCCGGGTTACAGGAATGAAAATCCTGTGTCCTGACCAGGCTAGACGATAGGGCCCTATGAATAAGTCGTTAGTGTTTAGGGGCGAGCGGTAAGAGGACTGAAAGTATGTTTTATTAATTTCTACTACGAAATGATTATAGACGCTAAAAAGATCATTGCTGATCTCATTAGCAACTAAACAATACCAATTAAATTATAACTTCCGTCTCCATCCACACAATTGAATGGCGTGGATTGCTCCACGCCATTATTTAAGCAAAAAAAGTTGTAACAATCAAGCTACTTTGATTCACTTTGTGTCTGTGGGCGCTTCGGAACAATAAACAACGCAACTATGTATGCAACTACAAACGGAAGCACTCCCGTTGCAAACGCCGCAAACACAAACAATACGCGAATCACCACCGGATCAACATCAAAATACTCCCCTATTCCTCCCAGTATTCCCGCAATGACCTTATTATCTTGTGAACGATATAATTTTTTCATATATAATATTTATTTTACTTTATGTGCTCGGAGTGGGACTCGAACCCACATGACCTTGCGATCACAACATTTTAAGTGTTGCGCGTATACCATTCCGCCATCCGAGCTTACGCCTTGTATTCAAGCACTATTTAATTATATTTTCAACTTCCAAATCTTTTTACTTCAGACATTCTCACACTCTTGAGAATGTGAGAATGTTCTTTTGCATGTTTTGAGGCCATGGTGGGATTTGCACCCACGAATCGCGGTTTTGCAGACCGCTGTGTTAGCTACTTCACCACATGGCCAATCAAGACTATTACTGTAACACAAACCAGTGTCCTTTTTCAAAATTATATTTTGAGTTTTTTGTTTTCAGTTTCTTTATACAAAAACTAAAAACGGAATTTTCTTTACTTTCATTTTTTTCAAAACTGTGAACGCAAGATTCCCCGCTCGTCTATTCAGCCCTCCCAATACCGCCTCGCGTTTTTCGTCGGGGAACACCGCAACCGAAATAATCGCTTGGTCGTTTTCTAGATCAATGTGTATATTCGTAAGCGTAATCAAGGTATCCGCGTCTTCAATCGTTTTCACAATTTCTTCCGCGAGAATCTGTTCCATCACACTCTCCATCCTCTGTGTTCTATATAGTGTCATAGTCTAGTCTTCAAATTCCACAATGAGATGGTCTCCCACCTTTAATTCAACGGGTGTTTCTACCATCAAACCACACTCCCCCTCTTCAACGCGTTTTGCATCCATTTTATTGCGTTGCAAATTCGTAATACGCCCCCGTCCTAACGGCGCGTCAGCGCGAGATACCGTAAATTTATCTTGTAATAATAATCTCCCCTCAACCACTTTTCCTCCGATGAGCCATTTCTTATTTTTATTGCTAAATACCGCTAGAATTTCCAGAATTCCCGCCACCGGTTTCTCGTTCGCGTGTTCGTCCATTTCTTCTAATCTTTCAATGAGTCGGTAGATAATATCAGATGACACAATCTTCACGTGTTGCCCCATAGCCAAATTTTCTGCTGGTTTAGTCACCTTCACGTTGAACGCAATAATAGTCGCCCCCGTAGTGCTTGCCAATTTAACATCTCCATCACTCACCTCTCCCACTTCTTGAGAAACAATGTGCAATTTAAGATTCTTCAGTGACAATGCTAACAACACCTGAGAGAGCGCCTCTAAAGATCCCGACACATCTGCCTTCAAAATAATTTTCACCGCATCTTCTTCGGGAGAAATCACTTGTGTATTTTTCTTTTCCTGCTCCATAGGCGCAGCATTTACAAACGCATCCAATTCTGCGCCAATAAAAAATTCTTCTCCGGTTTCTGGCAATGATTCAAAACCAATAATGCGCGCAGGGCTTGAAGGTTGCAGAAGCTGTGTTCGCGCACCTGAGAATGTTTCCAACGCGCGAATTTTTCCATACGCACTTTTCGTACAAATCTGTTCTCCAGTACGAACCGTTCCATCTTTTATAATTACTGACACTACGATTCCTTGTTGTCCATTACGATGCGATTCTAATACAAACCCCTTTCCCGGAGCAGAAAGATTACACGTACCCGGCTCCATTTCCCACATCAACAACAAATGATCCAATAATTCATCAACTCCGGTTCCTAATTTTGCCGAGATTTCTACCCACGCAATATCTCCTCCATATTTTTCAAGAAGCACGCTGTTTCCCATGAGTGATTGTCGGGTTCGTTCTGGGTCGGCATTGTTCTTATCAATTTTATTAATTGCCACCACAAACGGCGTGCCACATTTTTTCAAAATATCAATCGCTTCTTTGGTTTGCGGTTTTACGCCATCATCCGCCGCAACTACCAACACCGCCAAATCAGCAATATCTGCTCCTCGCTGACGCATACAGGTAAACGCTTGGTGTCCAGGAGTATCAATAAACGTTATTTTTTTATCTTTCCATACAATTTCATACGCTCCAGTTGCTTGTGTGATACCACCCGCTTCACGTTCTGCTACGCGAGTTTTGCGGATGTAATCCAAAAGAGTTGTTTTGCCATGATCAACATGGCCCATAACCACCACAACGGGAGGACGGGTTATTTGCTCAGAAGCCTGATTTTGTGCGGTAGTTTTTGACATGGATTATATAATATCAGAAAACGCGAAAAGAGCAAGTTTTACTACAAAATGCCCATACACGCACAAAGCGCTTTATACTAACTCAAAGAAATTTTTTATCTCCTCAGCAACACTATCTGAGTTACCTCTCCCCAACGCATGCTCCTCTTTTCCTAGAATGTGTACTTTCCAATTATGCTCAACTGCAAAATGTAAATATTTCCTCCGTGTAAAGATCATGTCCCTCTCTCCGCATACGAGCAAAACGGGTTTCTTTATTTTATTAAATTTTTCCGGAATATAATGAGTCTCTTTCATATGACCAAAAAGATCATATCCTTCACTGGCATATTTTGAAACAATAACACCCCAATTTTTCACTTTTAAGTTCTTTTGAAGAACTCTTCTTGCTTTTTTATTCAGTATCCAATAAGAAAAGAACCACGAGAAAAAAATATTTTGTGTGATGTACTTACTAAAAAACGCGAATACATATCCCATCTTTTTATCCATTCCCGCAGGGTGCAAGAAAACTATTTTTTTAATATTTTTCTCATACTGTGGGTACAGATAGGCAATAGGAATTGCCGACATAGACATAGCCACAATGAAAAAGTGCGTATCTAAAATATCATTATCTATCAAGAAATCTATAACCGTTTTTAGATAGTCCGCCATATACTCTGCCCCATAAGAATCTTTATCGCGAAGTAATTTTGTTGTTGCTCCATGCCCCAACCAATCAATCGCGCATATTCTCTCTTGGGGAAGTTTGTCTAAAGTCTTACTATAAGAATCTAAAGTATTTGATCCCAGTCCATGGAGAAACAGAACATCTTTTTTGTTCTTATTCTTATTTTTATATATTCCCACATCAATTTTTTCTCCTTTAAATTCAACCTCTCGTACGTCACAAGAAATCATATGTAAAATCATTCTGAATACTTAAAAATATAAACTCATCACTATAAAAAATTATTTTATAGAATCTTTCATCGCTTGAATATCAACTAATTGATGGTCTCCTTCTAACATTGATTTATACGCTATAAGATCTTCACGGATAGCAACGGGGACCGTGATTCCAAAAATATCTTTATGTTCAACATTTGAGAAGTCGGTCTTGTTGAGTTTCCATTCTCCTGTTCGCGCATCGCATATTTTAAGTGTATCTCCCCCACTCAAATCTATATCTTGCCCCTCATAATTTAACGTTGCAAGCATAGTGTCCCATCGCTCATCAACAAGCACCGCAGGACCAAAGGTAAGATATGGTCTTATGTCATCTATTATTTTTGCAAAGTCATTATCATGAATATCTATATCAATATCGTTAAGCGGTCGTGGAGATCCATAACTTTTTGCGGCAAGTCCCCCCGTCACCACAAAAGGAACGTTATGTTTTTGTAAAATATTCACTATCCATTGAAAGCTTTTTTCTGGGTTTTTCATAATTATATTTCGAATCCCTTCCTCCTGCCTGCTTTTTAATAAATTTTGATTTTCAAAAAGTAAGGAAATATGCGGGCATTCAGGTCATCCGATAAAAAGTTCTTACTGCGGAGAGGGGGAGATTCGAACTCCCGGGGGCGGTTAAGCCCCACAGCTTTAGCAAAGCTGCACAATAGACCACTCTGACACCTCTCCATACTCATGCTTTATGTAAATATAGAATATGTCGAGGATTATACAATAGACCCCTGCCTACCGGCAGGCAGGACTCTGACACCTCTCCATATTTTATTGTAAATTGTACTTTCTTTTTATCTCCTCACGCTTATATCCTTTCTTGTATTCTTTTTCAAGATGACGAGCATCTTCTTCTGTTCCACACTCTATGCATTCTAAAAGTGTTAGGGGTGTCCTGTTTTTTAACGACTGTGTGTGTCCAGCGTTGTGCTCTAAGAGTCTTCGATGAATGTCGTTTGTTTTACCAACATATATTCCACCATCTTTTTCACTTTTTAAGATATACACAAAGTACATAATTATAAGTAACTCTGCACAATAGACCCCTGCCTACCGGCAGGCAGGACTCTGACACCTCTCCAAAACAACAGAAAACTAACAATATATAACTTATAACATAAAACAGCATACTTTTTTTAAGCTCAAAAATCAACCGATGATTTTAATTCCTCACGTTTTGATATATCATAATTACTATGATTAGTTTACCAAAAAAACATATACCCCTCGCCGTATTTGTTGTTATTTTTGTGGTCATTATCGGAATTGGTATTGGAATCTCTTCATACGGGAGCAAAACAACACCAACTTCCACAGACGACACCCAATCCCCCACTACTACAACTGTGGGAATACCTTATCAGCTAAAAAATCCAGAAAATAACACCTATCAACAAGGACAAGGAACGACTCTTTCAACGGTACCATCATCACCCTCAACACAAAATTCTTTACCAGATGCTCCTACGGTTACTATCCCCCAATCACCATCGGCTATTTCTATACTCTATCCCACGCGTAACAAAACGCTCATCAATGATCCGCGCTATCACACCCCAGTTGCTATCATTTTGTGGAAATCAAAATTAGCAGGTCTTAAAAATATAACTCTTGATTTACAAGATCAGAGTGGCGCGATTGTAAAAAATATTGTCACTAATACCGCCGACACTGGAACATATGTGTGGTTTTCTGATGTAACGATATCTAATGGCTCATATCGTCTTCGTGTTCATAGCACCACACCAAAGGGAACAATCGCCGAAGACTTAAGTGATGAATTTAACATTGCTTCACCTGACTCTTCGCAGCACCCACAATCGGTTTGGCAAACCTACAAAGATATCCAACATAATTTTTCTCTCACCTACCCCGATGATTTTTCTTTTGCTTCGTTTGGACCACAGTATCCTGGGACCACCGTTTTAAAATTGGCGCCTAAGCTGAATTACTACATTCACGCCAATGATATTGAAACGGTAGATGCCTCTGAAATAATCCTATCTGAGAAACCCGGAAACGCCGATGCCTGCCCCACCACCGCCGAAGTAAACATTGCACGTGGTTATGTATATGGAAACATAGATACCTTACAGGGACTTTATCAACTATTTAAAAGAATAAAGAGAAGCGATTTTGGAATAAACAATCAACGCTCTGATTACATTTACTACTACACTTCATATAATGGGACTTGTTATGCGTTTCAATTTAAGATCCACCGCGTTCAAATTCCATTCTCAAACAACGCGCTCTACCAAGCTCCCGATAAATTAGAAAACGACATTTTGCGCATGACCGCAAATGTTGAGCAGATGGTGCTCTCTATGAAGTTTTCACAACAATAATAAGGGTTTGCACAAAAGCTAAAAATAAAGCATTATATAAATACAAAGAATTGTTCTTTAATAACTAGAAAGGAGTACTTATGACAAAAATCTCATTTGAACAACTTCGCGCTATATTGATAGATAATGCTATTGCTTTTGAAATAATGGATCACGCACCAGTTTTTACTATGGAGGATGTCGTACGTGAGTTAGACATCCCAGAAAATGAAATGGCAAAAACCCTACTCATGGTTATTTCAGGAAAAGGATTGTGTAGAGTAGTGATTCCTGGTATGGCCCATCTTAATCTAAAGAAATTAGCAGAAGTTCTCTCGGTTACGCGGAAAGATATACAACTTGCCTCAAAAGAATCTGTGGAGGAGGCTGGCTTTACTATTGGAGCAATTCCCCCATTCGGGGCTGAAATTCCAACTTATATTGATGATTCATTTCTCAAACAAGACATTTTGTATTGTGGCGCCGGTGATAATAGCAAGACATTCTCACTGAAACCAAAAGATGTCATCACGCTCACTAAAGCATTTGTTGTGCAGATAACAGAACAACCCCATAACTAAGACCGGAGGATTTTATGGAAAAATATTGGCGAAAGCCAAAATTAGATATTCAAGGACAAAAAACATTCTGGGATAGACAGGCTTCTCTGTATGAAAAGGCAGATATGACCGTTGATAATCAAGGAGAACTCATGTGTGTCCTTAAAAGATGTAGAGAAATTTCCTTTAAAGAGCTTATAACTCTCGGCGGTGCCGTTGGATGCAGAGATCCAAAAATTATTCTGGATGATATTATCTCCAGAAATAAAAAACCGCTCCCTCGTGTATTATTCAATGATCTTTCAAGCCAACAAGTGGCATGGGCACGAGAAAAAACATTAAAAACTATGCCGATGCTGGTGCTGATATTAAATACCTACCTGGAAACATTGGGTTAGTATGTAAAGAAATAAGCAATGATATACCACGACGTCTATTAATTGGTATATATGAATCTAGGAGTTTCTTCAGAGCACAGCCCTCATCCAAATATCCCTCTTGTGGATTTGATGAATATTTGAAGAATCATGAGATTCTTGGAAATGAACTCCTAATGGACTGGATGCGGTACAGCCCCGGTGGAATATTCACCTCATGTGGCATTCGCTCGCTTGTCAGATCATCAGATCAACAGAAAAACAAACACAATATTAAGAAATTCTTAAGAAGCTTCCATCGCTCCATATCCGATAGAAACGAAACAGATGTTGCGTGTTTGCAAGTTATCGGTAGATTAGAAAAACAACAGGGCTTCTTTCTGTCACACTGGTATACTCAATCTGGTTTTATAACGATGTTAAGGGAAGCTTTCCCGCCTACGCTATTTTCGATAAAAAAATATCAATTTCCAAAAGGGGCTCTTTTTGTGATAGATCCATTAAGACACCAGCCCGTTGGAATTATAACAATCCTGAATAACGTAATTGGGAACGTACTCCCCCAGGACCAACTCTCAACATTACAAGCTGTTAGAAGACTTGTTCTCTGAACACCCCCCGTCACAATATAAATAATAAATGTGGCGGGGGTTTTTCTTGAATAAAATTATAAACTTTCCAATCGTTTTGCTTTAAAACCCATTATTTCTTTGTAAGATCTTCCTCCAAAAAGGACTGGATAGAAAGATTCTTTTGCAAATATCTCTTTTTCACTCACTTTTCCCAGAACGTCCCCCTTTTTGATTAGCTCAAAGTTTAAGATGGATTTTCTCATAATAAAACTTTCCGGTTTTGGTTCAGTCCCATATACCGAATAATATTTGCTGATTTTCCATGGTTTCTTTGTGAGGCGAGTCTTTTGTATCATCCCTAAATTTTCCAATACCAAGAGTGTGTCTCTTAATGATTCCGTATACGTCTGCCGGCTCTGGTGTTTACCATATTCTAAGCTGACACCAGCTTTACAGAAATTAATCAAAGATCCATCTCCAACTCCTTTAGGCATAATTACTATATGCTCAGGCACACACAGTGAAAGTAATTTCTTAACAAAAACATTCTTTTTCTTTATAATAGCCGCCCGACGAGTGTTGGTAGAGGTTGAATGAATATCAATACAATAATCAGCATGACGAATTATTTTCTCAATCTGATGTGCTAATTTCTCTTCGTGAGAACCCGTCTTTTTCCCAGGAAAACACCTGTTCAAATCTTGAGCAATATACCTAACTCCCTTCTGTAGCGCAACAGGATTCCCTACAATAGTAATCAATGTCCCTTTATACAGAGGATGTTTTTCTATCGCTTTAATGATACGAGCGCCCACTGGTTCATCCCCATGAAGGGATCCAACAACAACGACCCGAGGACTACCTTTCCCATATTCTTTTATAAGTGGTTTGTCGCGATACATAATATTAGTAGTATAGAACAACAGACAAGAAATAAAAACGTATTCTCTATATAATAAATAAAAAAAGCCTGCGTGTTACACACAGGCTCTTGCGAATACCTCTTCGCAAGCTAAGATGAATAGCGCAATAAAACTATCGTTATTTGTAGCGCCAAACATTCTGAATTCAACGGTTCCGGTCGATGGTTTATATCTCACGAGATCCCAAACATTTTTTTCCCCCCCCTTGTTTTTAATATAAGAGAGTAGGTCGTTTGAGTTTTCAAATTCAGGCGGATCTCCATAAACTTTTGCCATAGTTCTATATGACTCCATGCGTTTTCCGGAAGAAAAATCCCCTAGTTTACATAGATCATCTATAATCGGTTTTCGACAAAAGTTTAAGACACACATCGCCTCTTCCAGGGTGGCGCTAATATGAATATGGATAGCCGCAACTTGAGAAGCGGAGACTTTCTCAATCTTTTGTAATCCTTGCCAAATTTCTTTATGGCGAGGATTAAAAGGATTTACCACAAGCTCTCCCAGATCCTCCTCAGAGACATACTCGGTACACAGGAACTGTAATCCAAGCCTTCTCCCAACCGCCATAAGTATTTCTTCGTTACTATGAAGAAAACAAAGGGCCTCTTGAACACTGGAGGCAACTCGTGTTCTATCTTCAACCTGTCCCGCAAACAGCTCAAATGAGAATAATTCTTTTGGAAGATTTCTTCGAGTGCATTCTATTTCAAGCTCGGGAAGAAGTTTTCCAATAAAAGGGGCTATCTTATTATCTTTTAAGATAAACCACTCTCGTTCTATGCCTATCGTTATTTTCATACTGTCTCCTCATGGATATGTTTAAAAAAATTTTAAAAGTGCACTATTCAGACACCTTAATTATGTGCTGATAACTAAACACAAATATATTTAATTACCAGCCCACAATAAAACAATAGACCTTTATCACAGAGGTCTATTAGTTAAAAACTGTAAAAGCGAAAAATGCAGACCTATGTGAACAAAGGTTTTATTACCCACCATGCCCAACTTGCATTTCTTATAATAGCTGCGTGAGACATATATACTTTTATTGTAAACACTTCGGTGTGTTTTTGTCAAATACTTTGTTATAGTATGAAATTGACTCTTTTTATATAATGTTTTATTATAAAATCAGAAATTTGATAATAAAGTCATTCAAAAAAACTAACTTTAGCAAATGCTAAAAGGAGATGTAGTATGCAAAAAAAGGTTGTTTTGTCAGGCATTAGAGCAACAGGAAAGTTACATCTTGGAAATTATCTCGGCGTACTCACCCGTTTTGCAGAAATGTCAAAAAATAGTAGCTACAAATGTTTATTCTTTGTGGCAGATTTACACACCCTTACCACACTGAAAGAGGCGCAGATGATTGAGCAACACATGCCTAACATTGTTATTGATTATCTTGCGTCCGGGATTAGTTTGGAAAATTCTTTTATCTATCTTCAATCTGACGTACCACAGGTTACTGAACTTGCCTGGTATCTATCCTGTATAACTCCGGTAAAAGATTTAGAGGGGCTCCCCACCTATAAGGATAAGGTTGCTAAACATCCCGAAGATGTAAATGCTGGACTATTTAATTATCCAGTACTTATGGCAGCAGATATTATCGGTCCCCAGGCGAACCTCGTCCCTGTTGGAAAAGACCAGCAGGCGCATCTTGAGTTAACTATTTCGCTTACAAGGAGACTTAATCATCTTTACAAAACGAATTTTCCTATTCCGGACGCCCTTCTAAACGAAATGATAACTGTCCCCGGGTTGTCGGCCATGAACGAAAACGGATTTCCAAAAATGGGAAAGAGCGACGGAAACACCATTGTCCTCTTAGAAAATCCAGAAGAAACATGGCGTAAAATTAAAATCGCCCCCACGGATCCGAACCGCATAAGAAAGACGGACCAGGGAAACCCGGAACATTGTTCTATTTTCCAACTTCACAAATTAATTAGTGCTCCAGACGAAACTAATTGGAGCAAGAACGGTTGCGAAAAAGCTGCGATTGGTTGTATTGATTGCAAAAAATTACTTTCGGTTAATGTAAACAATCTTCTGGAAGAATTTAGAGAGCAACGCATACAGCTATTGGAAAAACCCAGCCTTATAAGAGACGTTCTTGAGGCAGGAAAAGCTTATGTAACACCGATATTTAATGAAACCATCGCGGAAATACGCGATAAAATAGGCATTAAAAATAAATTCTTCAACGGAGGATGATATGAAGAAGAAAACAGAGGACCCCGACTGGTTTCCTCACAAAGGAAACAACATACAAGAAATAAACAAAACACTCATCGACTCCCTTGCTCAATGTATTAATTATGAATCCCAACCAATTCTTGGATTCCCCGGGACAACACCAAATAAACTCGCGCTACAAGTTCACAACATGTTCTCTAAGAGACAACCAAATAATATCGGCTACCATACCAAATCAGCAGATGAAAAACCATCTGAGATGGGTTTTGCGGGTACCCAAAAACTTGAGAGAGAATTCATATATGGCGTAGCGCAAATGATCGGCGTTAAAAATCCTTCTAAAAAAATAGATGGATATTTATGTACCGGTGGAACCGATGGAAATGACCACGGATTGTGGCTCGCTCGAAATAAGCTGTGGAAAGATATAACCGTTACCGAAGGTGAAAACCAAGGAATTGTAGTCCTTCGATCATTTCTATTTCACTACAGCATTGAGAAGGCCTTTCATCGTCTTTTGGGAAAGAACCCTAATGAAAGCTGCAAACACAGCAACATGCTCCTGGAACTCCCCACGGATAATAACGGCGAATTAGAACCGCGCGTTGTAGAAGAAGAAATCCGCGCACACCACAAAAAAGGTTACCGGCGATTTGCTGTTTTTCTTACAGCCGGAACAACTAATATGGGCAGTATTGATCCCGTGTATGAAATCTGTAAGACCCTAGAGCGTCTAAGATCTGAATTATACATGGCCGCATATGTTCATGTAGATGCCGCTTTTGGCGGATTTGTAATTCCATTTATAGAACCGGATTGTAAATTTGCATTCCAGCATCCCTTAGTAGGATCTGTATCTATTGATGCCCATAAGACAGGGTGGGTTCCTTATTCTGCTGGTATATTCTTATGCCGCAAAGGATTCCTTGAATTTACTAAAACAACCGCGCGATATATCTATGGACACACCGACTATACTATTCCTGGATCTCGGTCTGGAGCAATCGCTGCAGCATGTTGGGCAACACTTCAACAGCACGGGTATGAAGGATTCAATGAAATAATACAGAGATGCATGAAGCATCGCCAATACTTAGAGGACGCCCTGAAAACTATTCCCGGAATACAAATCTACAAGGGCCGCACAAACATCTTAACCGTTAGACTTTCGCGGAATTTAAAAAAGCGGTTTTCAGAAATACGAGAACAATTTTGTATTGTACAGGATCATTTTCCTAAAGACTTGACAGAGCGCGATGAAAAGACTATGATCATAAAACGTACTATCCTAGTATATCGATTTACGATCATGCCACATGTTACTAAAAAGGATATAGACGACTTCATTAGCACTTTGAGTAATTAGTTTATAAATAAGGTTTCTGCCGGCGTAGCTCAATTGGCTAGAGCAACGGTCTCCAAAACCGCAAGTTGGGGGTTCGACTCCCTCCGCCGGTGCAAACCTTTTTGTTTAAGTTAGATATGTCCCGCCCCTTTTCCTCGGCGGGATTTTTTTGTTTTTTAACATATTTCAATCGCAAGAAATTATGAAAAATCTTGAGTTGGGTTGTTTGAAAAATAGAAAGGCGATAAGATATATCTATATGAAAATCAACTTGAGAAAATATTCGGCGCTTTTTATTAACATCTGTATAACAATCATATTATTTGAAAGTTGCTCTTCCACGTACGCCGCGACACTTTCTTGTACGCTCATTACCACTAATTTATATCAGGGATCAACCGACCTCACTATGGGAGGACAAATACGTTCATTACAAAACTATCTTTTTGCAACCGGATATCTTACCGCTCAACCAAACGGGGTTTTTGGTCCCGCAACACTCTCCGCGGTTAAAAAATTTCAATCCGCATATGGTATTCAAACAACGGGAGTAACCGGACCACTCACCAGAGCCGCTATACAAAAAAATAGTTGTCCTGCCATTACTCCTACGCTACCAGCTTCCCCCTCTACTCCCTCTGTTACAACCACTACCTCCGCAACAAATCCCTCCGCAATTGTAGTAACCACCCCCACGCAAGGAACCTCGGTTGTAGTGGGAGATTATATTTCTATTGCCTGGACCGCTCCCTCAAATATCATTGCGTATTCTATACTACTTGAAGATGAGAATGGTGTTGGAAAAGGATACATATCACTCGGAGGATTCCCTGAAAAACAATATACGTGGCGGGTAGGAGCTATGCTTTCGGGAGATACATCGTCTATTGCTTCTGGAAATTATCGTATTCGGGTACAGAATCAGGTCGGCGGACCATCACCCCTTGATCAAACGAGTAAGGTATTTACCATCGCTCAAAAACCCTTAGTGATACAATCTATTCTTCCAAAAAATACTTTAACTGCGGACGCAAAAACAGGCGCAGTACTATATGGATCTGGATTTACCAACAATTCATTTGTCTATTTTGATGATTCATTTAATGGAAGCACCAAAGCATCATATGTTTCTCCCGATGGAACCATTTTTGTATTTACGGTTCCTCAAACTATATCCGCGGGGTATCACACCATGCGCGTTTCAAATATATATGATCTCTCCGCGACCTCTACCCAAAGCAATCCCTTAGCAATCACTATAATTAATAATTAAAAAATATGGAAAACGAAACACAAAAACAAGAACACGATATGTGTTCACATCACAAATGTAAAAAATGTCGCGCTGGTTCTACTCCGTGCGCTGTATACGGCATGGCGTTCGTGGGAGCTGCGGTTTATTTTATCCAACAAGCAGACACTTTTTGGATGGGGGTTCTCGGAGTTTTAAAGGCGATTATATGGCCCGCGCTTCTTATATATCAACTTTTAGGATTCTTGCATTTATAATACCCACGCCAAAAACGCAATCACCTATAAATCAAAATACCCCCATATGGGGGTATTTTGATTAAAAAGAAATTCTAAAAGATAATCCTAAATGCATACCAAACAACATATATAAACACCGCAATAATACAAATAATAGGCATGTACTTAGGAGATTCCCTTTGCTTTTCAACAAACTTATACAAATACCCCCATGTTTCTAAAATTAAAAACACCGTGATAACCATCAATAAAAGAAGTGGGGTCTGTATAAAATAAAAAACACAAAAGCCAATGATCGCAATAATAATATCTGATATCTGATTTATCTGAGATTCTCCCACTTTTGTATAGTATTCAATAAACTCCCACGCTATAAATATTGCTACCGAAATAATTATTGCGAGAATAAAACTGATTTTAAAATACCATGCGACACCCGCGAGACTAGCTCCAGACAAAAAGTGATTGAGTGACCAAAGGTCAATGTATTTGTTTTCCTGCCAAATATTTTTCATACGATATTTCAGTGTAGCATACTTCACTAAACAACATGGAGCATTATTGAATTCCACCGATAGAACGCGCATACTATTTTTATGCCTCAAAGATATCGCTGGCTCATGTTTATAGGAATAACCGCAATCATAGTGGCGGGGTTATTTTTTTATATATTAGATCTTTCTCTAGTCACCTCTCCTACCGCAAAAGACGAAGAAAAAACAATAACCTTTTCTGTATTCTTTTCCCAAAAAAATGTTTCTCAAAATGATTGTTCGGCGGTACTACCAGTGAAACGCACCATCCCCTATACCACCGGCGTAGCGCGTGCCGCGCTTGCACAGTTGTTTGCAGGACCAACCGCAGATGAAATCCAGAAAGGATATTCCAGCGCGCTCACCACCACAACTTCACCCCTTATTGATATTGCTATAGAGGATGGAACTGCTTACATAGATCTGCAGGATATTAGAAAAACTCAATCACAACTTTCTTCCTCATGCGGATCAAGCGCGTTTCTTGCACAAGTAACTAATACCCTTACTCAATTTTCTTCCATACAACATGTTATATTTGCAATCAATCAAAATCCTCAAACCTTTTATGATTGGATTCAGGTAGGATGTTCTCTTGAGAATAAATATTGCGACCCCTCATATTTTTTGATTTCTACAAAAGATAGTTCTTCTTGGACTACTTACACCGATCCACAGAAATCATTTTCTATTTCTTATCCGCGTGTATTTATAAAATCAAAAAACACCACTACTCTTTCAGGACTCACTTCCTCGGGAGCTACTATCATATATCGTATTCCCACAAAACATTGTGCGCCCTCTGGCGCGTGTACTCCCACCACCGCCAACATGCAACTTCAGCTTAATAATGTCTCCGCTACTTATGATGAAGTTGTGAAAGCAATAGCATCAAGCACTGGACAGTCCCCTGAACCATTTACTCTTGGAGATATCACTGGTTCAATCTCTTCTATGGGGGCTGAGGGCGAAGGCTTATACGAATATGCCCTCCCCCTTACCGAAACAAGAACCCTCCTCATCACTCGCACATATATAGACGAAACCACCCTAATCAGTTACAAAACCACACCCCTGTTTATCTCTTTTGATAATCAAAAGAAATTATTTGACGAAATACTTCGCACTTTGAAAGTGTTTTAGTGAGAAACGATGTAATACCGAGCGCGATTACACACAATAAAACCCTCATCACATAATTGAGCTAACAACTTTTTTAGTTCATCTGGTGTTTTGCGCACCCGCTTTCCAATTTCTCCCGCGGTCATTCCTGCATCCGTTGTCAATAATACTTTCAATATCATTCCTCGAAGTTGTCGTGAAGATCCCTTGAAGGTGCTTTGTTGTGTGTAATGCGCGCTTTTCTTATTAGGATTACCTTCTTTTCTTTTTAATTCCGTTCCATAGTCCATGAGTGCCCAATACCATTCACGAGGCCTTTGTGTATCTAGTGTTTTTCTTACTATAGCAAGAATTTCTTTATCGGATACTTTTTTTGCATTCTTAAAAAAATGGTGGATAAACACACTACGAATATTTGTTTCTATAAAAATAGTTGGTTGGTTAAATGCAAACGCGCACAAAGATCCGGCAGTATTTGGACCAATACCAGGCAGTGTTTGCAATAGTTCCCTGTCCTTGGGGATAATTCCCTTGTACCGTTCCTTAATAATTCGGGCGCTTCTGTGCAAATAGAGCGCGCGACGGTTATATCCTAGTCCCTGCCATGCTTTTAGTACCTGTGCTAGGGTGGCTTGCGCGAGAGATGTTATTGTTGGAAATTCTTTAATAAATGCAGGAAAGATTTGTAATACACGAGAGACTTGTGTCTGCTGTAACATAATTTCAGAGACCAATATATAATATGGGGTCACGCGCGTTCGCCACGGCATAGAGCGTTTGTGTTTGTTGTAATAATTCCAGATTTTTCTTTGAAATGCCTTCGTGGTCATATTGTTATCTATCATAGCATATTGCTTTACCATATTTTTGTTATGCCGTATACTTAGTCATATGCAAAACAAACCAATTATAAATGCCCAGGAGATATTTTTCATCACACTCATTGCAATTGTGGGAATTATATCTTTCTTTGTTTTCGGCCCCTATCTATATTCAATCCTTCTTGCCCTTATTATCGCTATTGCGGTAGAGCCATTATATAACCACTTAGTAAAACTCTTTAGACAAAAGACCACGCTTGCGGCCCTGGTTTCTGTAATATTGGTCATATTTATTGTTGCCATTCCTGTTGGATTCTTTGGATGGAAAATTGTAGAGGGGGCCCAAAACCTATATACCTCCATCGCAAACCAACCAACTTCTGAAATTGTGAGAGGAATAAATAATCTTATTCCTAACTTTGTGACGCGTATGAATCCTCACATCGCGGAATCTATTGATGTGTATATACAACAGGCGCTTTCTTTTGTGGTACAAAACATAGGGCCGGTATTCTCTGGTTTGGTGGTAGCGCTTGCTGATGTTTTGGTGGCGCTTTTCTCTCTTTTCTTTATTCTCAAACACAAAACAAAATTAGTTGCTTTAGTAAAGCGAATCAGCCCTATCCCCGATCCCTATGATGAAATGGTTATTCGTAGAGTTCGCGAGAGTATAAATTCGGTGCTCAGAGGGAATCTCACCGTTTCCATCTTGCAGGGTATTATTTGTAGTGTAGGATTTACTCTATTTGGAGTTCCGAATCCTATGGTGTGGGGAGCGCTCGCGGCGCTCGCGGCTTTAGTTCCTACATTTGGAACATCAATAGTAACCATTCCTTCCATCATATATCTCTTTGCGACTGGAAATCCCACCTCCGCATTTGGACTCATTATTTGGTCAGCCATTGCAGTTGGACTCATAGATAATACACTTGCTCCTATACTCATTGATAAAGGACTAAAACTCCACCCCATCATCACTTTGCTCGCCATCTTAGGTGGTGTTGCATTCTTTGGACCCTTAGGATTTATATTAGGTCCTGTGGTAGTTGCGTTGTTTGTGACGCTTCTTGAAACCTACGCACAAATACACAAGAAAGAGCCATTTCTATAGTTGGGTAATTATGTAGTTATATAATGTAGGTAAATCTCGTTGTCCATTATTACTGACGATCGTCAGTAATAATGGACAACGAAAAGCATACAAAAAAATAGACAGAGGATACGGGAAAATAGCAAAAGAAAACCTTGTTATAAAATCCACTCAATATATTGAGTGGATTTTATATTTCTCTTGGGCCAATACATGTTGCTACACCTGATCTCCCGCAACGCTTCCCTTCTTTGAGAATGATCCGGCGCCAATCGCAAGATACAACGCCGAAAGACCCACAATAACAAAAATGATACTGGAAACAATATTCTCACCAAATATGGCGGTTACCAAGTTAAAATTAAACAGGCCGACAAGTCCCCAATTCAATCCACCAATGATGACGAGGATGAGAGTAATCCAGTCTAATGCATTTAATTTTTGCATATTAGATAGATATATGTGCCCGACCTTTTAATGTGTTTCAGCCTCCTCTGTAAAACGGTGAGGCTATGTACCTATATACTATAGCATATTTTGAAAAATTCAGTATTATTAATGCATACTATGAAATCAGGTCAATTAGAGCTCTTTTCTCGGCATCCAGAAAAATATATTCACACTATAATTCAGGGCGCCTTTGAAAAACTTGCAGAATCACATCATCTATCGCACCCTACTCCATTCCCTCATTTTGAACTGGAGACTAAAGAAATAGCTACTTTTGGAGATTTTTCTACCAATGCTCCTTTTTTATATGCACCTTTATTTAAAAAATCTCCACTAGAAATTGCTCAAGAAATAAGCATCTCTATACAACAATCATTATCATCTGAATTTAAAGAATATATACACATTGAGGTCGCCGGAGGAGGATTTTTAAATTTCTTTATCACCCCTTCCGGATGGGCACGCATTGCTCAAAAGCTTTCTTCTCCCGCTCCTCGCAAACGATTTTTTAAAAAGAAAATCATTATAGAATTTTCTTCTCCTAACATTGCAAAGCCTATGAGCATTGGGCATCTCCGCGCAACCATACTCGGGAATGCTCTAGTGCACCTCTATAACCACATGGGATATAAAACCATCGCCTGGAACCATTTGGGAGATTGGGGCACTCAATTTGGGAAGCTGCTCGTAGCATATAAAAAATGGGGAGATCACACGGTAATAGAAAAAGACCCTATTACTGAATTACAAAAACTCTATGTACGATTTCACGAGGAAGCAAAAGATGACCCCTCGCTTGAAGATGAGGCGCGAAAAGAATTTAATGATCTTGAAAAAGGACATTCGGCAAACCGCCGCATCTGGAAATACATCGTAGATCAATCTCTCAAGGAATTTCAGAGAATGTATGCGGCGTTAGATGTGCGATTTGATTATATTATTGGAGAAAGTTTTTACGAGTCACGACTTACTCCATTTATACAGAAACTACTTCGCTCAGGAAAAGCAACCACCAGCGATGGAGCAACTATTGTCTCTCTTGACTCATATCACCTTCCACCTGGACTTATTCAAAAATCTGACGGAGCGACATTATATCTTACCCGAGACTTAGTGAGTCTATTGTACCGAGCGCGAAAGATACACCCCGTGCGCATGCTCTACATTGTGGGTAATGAACAATCGCTTCACTTTCAGCAACTTCAAGCGATTAATTCTATATTAAAACTCACCACTATTCCTTTTGAGCATGTTTCGTTTGGTATGGTATTAAATTCATTGGGAAAAAAGTTCTCAACTAGGAAAGGAGATATTGTGACAGCCGATGAAGTGTTTACTGAAGTACTTGCTCACGCGAAAGACACGCAGAAAGAAAAACAAACAAATCAATCCAACACGCAATTAGATCAGACCGCCCAAACGGTTTCTTCGGGGGTTATTAAATACAGCATGCTCCGTAGCAACCGTACTTCAAACATATCATTTGATTTTGATTCTCTCTTCTCTCTCTCAGGAAATAGTTTCCCCTATCTACAATACACCTACGCACGCGTGATGAGTATTCTCGCAAAGGCACCACGCCAAAACACTGCACGGGCATACAATCAACTAACAAAGACTGATTATGAACTCATGCGATCTCTTGTGCGATTTGAAGCCGCCATTGAGGCCTCAGCCTCTTCACAATCACTGCATCATCTTGCGGAGTATTTGTTTACTCTCGCTAATAATATAAACACTCTTTACGAAAAGTCACATATTTTGAGTGATTCCAACGTTGCAACAAGAAGTGCGCGCATACAACTTCTCACTACTGCCGCTCGTACGATTCGCTATGGACTTGGTATTCTCGGTATAACGGTACAAGAAAAAATGTAGCCGCGTGATTTCCAACATTTCTTTTTTAAGCTATACTTGTGTTATATGGAAAACAAACCAGAAACACCCATCACGTCCGAAGACGAAACAACTCTCATCACCTGGGAAATTCCCAGTCATGAGCACAAAGAGCGGGGGGTTGGGTTTTTTGTATGGATTATCGCCGCAATGATTATATTGTTGCTTTTTTCCATTTGGCAAAAAAATTTCTTGTTTGGAATTTTTATTATACTCGCATCGGGGACATTATTGTTCCTTTCCTTACAACATCCTGACTCGCATGAATTTTCACTCACTCCTTCTCACATCATTTTTGGAAACTATCAAGATTCATATTCATACGACGAATTGAGTCATTTCAACGTACAAGAATTTTCCAGTGACGATATAGAAATATTCTTTGCATTTAAAAATAAAAATCGAGCACCTATCCACATGCGTGTTTATAAAGGAGACCGAGAAAAAATTGTTGCCATGCTCCGAGAGAAAAAGTTACCACAAAAAGATATAGAAATTTCACTCTTTGAATCTGTTTCAAAAATACTAGGAATTTAGAGATCTTGCTAACTATTCCTATTTTTGATATGGTTCTCGGATATAAGCACCCGTCGTTCAACGGATAGGACGCAAGATTGCGGATCTTGTAATAGGGGTTCGATTCCCTTCGGGTGCACATAAAACAAAATACCTCGTAAGAGGTATTTTGTTTTATGAAAGAATGTCTCTTTATAATTTAAGCAAAACCGCTCATTAAATGAGCGGCGGTCAGTAAAAATCTGACCTAAATCACTATCAGGAAAATCGTCCCGAGGGACCATTTCCATGTTTTTGTGAAAAAAACTGTATTGGGGGAAGGCTAAAGGAATTTTTATCCTCCATTTCTGAGAAGAAATTTTCAAACTCCGAAGATTCTTTCTCTAACACGTCCTCTTCAAGAGCATCAAAGACGCTCTCATTGATGACCCCTCCCATCAAAAAGGTGCTATTAATATCTATCGCTCCTTCCATGTTACCTCCTTCATAGATATAAGATGTTTTACGAGAATACCTAAAAAACACCCGCGAGTCAATGTGCTATACTATGCACATGAAGGAAAACACTCTTATCACCCCTCTTTCAACCGTACATGGTATTGGCCCCGTGTTTGCAGAACGACTTGAACGACTCGGCTTGAAAACAGTAAAAGATTTACTTTATTATTTTCCCTTTCGCTATCAAGATTTTTCAAATATAAAATCCATTGCAGGATTATCTTCCAACGAAGTGGCAACGGTGCATGGAGTAATTGAAAAAATCTCAATATCAAAAACATTTTATAAAAAATTATTAGTTATTACCGCGCGTGTTGCCGATGAATCAGGATCTATTGAGGTAGTGTGGTTTAATCAAAGACATTTACTCACGCAATTAAAAGAGGGTATCTCTATAAACATTGCTGGTATCGTTAAAATGCAGGGTAAAAAACTGCAATTTCAAAGTCCCGAGTTTGAGATAATTTCTCGTGATTCATACGTTCCTCGGCATACAGGGAAACTGGTTCCTATTTATTCCGAGACAAAAGGAATTACTTCTAAGGGAATACGATTTGTTATGGAGAAGGTGCTACCTCTCGCATCATCATTACCAGAATTTCTTCCGCAAGAAATTCTTAACAAGAATTCATTTCCCACTCTTTCAGACGCATTAGAACATATACACCGCCCTGCATCACTTACAGAGGCCGAAGAAGCACAGAAGCGATTCGCGTTTCAAGATTTATTTCTCCTGCAATTAATAAAGACGAAAGAGAAATATCACCTTGCCCAAAAACCAGCGCACGCACTTCCGTATACCCCAGAACAGATAAAAAAATATTTTTCATATCTTCCTTTTGAGTGTACGCCGGGGCAAAAAAAAGCCTTATATGACATATTAGAGGACATCTCAAAGTCACATGCAACGCACAGATTACTCCAAGGAGACGTGGGGTCAGGGAAGACCGTAGTTGCCGCCATGGCGGCATTAGTAGTCGCCTCACATCAGAAACAGGCAGTATTTATGGCTCCCACTGAGGTATTAGCCCAACAACATTATCATACGTTCACTTCATTTTTTGAAGAATTTTCCCATGGCGTTGCGCTCCTCACCTCAAATCATACCACCGTTTTTTTTGGCAAAGAATTAGAGCGAGATATATCAAAAAAAGAATTACTAACACACATTGCCTCAGGAAAAATCAAAATTGTTATCGGAACTCACTCAGTTATACAAAAAAATGTTGCTTTTGATGATGTTGGTTTGCTGGTAATAGACGAACAACATCGTTTTGGTGTTCACCAAAGAGCCGCGCTGCTCAGCCGCACACAAACACATCATCCTCACTTACTCAGTATGTCGGCAACACCTATCCCTCGAACCCTCTCGCTCACTTTGCTGGGAGATCTAGAATTATCTATCATCAATGAGCTTCCCAAAAATAGAAAACCAATTGACACACGCATCGTTCCCGCGCTACATCGCCAACAAGCATATGCATTTATTCACCAGCAGGCAAAAACGGGAAGACAAGTATATGTGGTATGCCCCCGCATTGCATCACTAGATCCCGAACAAAAATTAACCCCACGGCAACTGCTTCAATTAGATGTAAAAAATGTTGAGGAAGAGTATAAAAAACTATCAAAGACTGTTTTCAAAGATCTTCGCGTTGGCATGCTTCATGGACAAATGAAGTCTGATGAGAAACAAAAGATGATGAGTGGTTTCAAGAACGGAACTATAGACGTATTAGTATCCACCTCAGTTATTGAAGTTGGCGTAGATGTGCCGAATGCAACTATTATGATGATAGAAGGTTCCGAATATTTTGGACTCTCTCAACTATATCAATTTCGCGGGCGTGTCGGGCGAGGAGAACACCAATCTTACTGTTTCTTGTTCACCGAAAGCAGATCAAAGATAACCATGGAGCGACTCAAGGCGCTTATCAAGGCAAAAAATGGTTTTGAGCTCGCCGAAATGGATTTAAAATTCCGTGGACCAGGACAATTTTTAGGAACCGAGCAAACTGGAATTCCTGATTTAGCTATGAAGGCGATGCAGAACCCCCATATGGTAAAAAATGTGTATGAATCAGTCCAATCCTTACTCAAACAAGATCCTGAGCTAAAAAAATATCCTTATCTTGCGGAATATCTTAAGTTATTTGAACAAAAAATACATTTGGAATAAATAAAGAGTGGCCCCTAGGGCCACTCTTTTATTCGCTATTTACTAAACACTATCCCCTAGCCCCTAATCACTAGTCTAGCTTTACCTTTATTTTCTTCCCTTGTCCTCTGTGTATTTTCGGTAATACAATCTTTAACACCCCATCTTTCAGTCCTGCTTGAGCGGTGTCGGGGTCAATTTCTTGCGGTAAAATAATGGAACGAGAAAACTTTCCCCAAAAACATTCTTGATGTAAGAAACTATTTTTATGTACCTTATCTTTGCGATTGCGTGTCCCCTTGATAACTACTGATTCAGGAGTAATGGAAATATCCAAATCATCAGATTCAACACCCGCAATAGCTGATTCAATCGTGATGGTTTCCGCATCATGATATACATCAATCAATAAGTGTCCTTCAGCATCATCAAACCCAACCTCAGCAAATCCACTTTTAGTTGCCACCACTGCTTCTTCGCCCTGCGCGACCGCAGACACTTTGCTTGCGCGTACCAATTCTGCTTCCGCTTCTTCGTTTTCGGCTTTTACACCCGCCAATTGTTCAAAAAAATCTTTGTTATCGGTCATAAATTAAATTCCTTAATACTAAATATTTATCACTAATATTCTTTTAGTATACCCCACTCTCCAAGATACATCAAACAGGGTTTATAGTATCTTCCCGCGAAGAAACCGGCGCAACATTATTTTGCGCTAATTTCTTTAGTTCTTCAAAATCATACAATACGAAAAATCCAATTAATAAAAGGACTGCGAGTGGATAGACTAGATAATCGCTAAATTTCGTGACTAACATATTAAACATACTGTGAAATACTGATGCCATAATTACCCCCGCAACAATAAACTTTGCCTCCATTTTAAATACAATTCCTCGTGCCCAATAGTGGCCAATAATACCCGAGGCAAGCGCGTGTAAAAGTGTTGCCCCTACAAATCGAACTAAAATAAGCGTTGTTGCATCAGCGAGTCCATTTTGGTACGTAATAACAACATTCTCAACTGTCGCAAACCCTAGGGCTCCCGTCATCATATAGATCATTGCATCCACTGGTTCGTCAAAATATTTACTTCTTCGTATAAGCGCAAATATAAGTAAAAACTTTACCACTTCTTCAATAATTGCAAATCCCACAAATACACTAATATTACTCTCAAAAACACGAGGAAGTGTAATAATCAACTTTTCTAACATTCCTGAAGATATCGCTTCAAGAAAAAGAGAGACAAACGCCGCGATACCACCGGACGCAAAAGCGGCGATAATCATTTTTGACGGCTCTGGATGTTCATCTTCGCGAAGAAAGAACATAAGCCATACCAGCCCCGGAATAAACCCCAACAGCAACGCTAGTATCCAATTCATGTTTTTATAATACCATTTTTATCCCACATAGTCAAAAAATGGCTTTAATTCTTAGCAAAATACCTCTTTACTAATTTTGTAAACTGTCTTCCTCTATGAAACTCGTTTTTGAATTTTTCAAAGCTTGCACAAGCGGGTGAAAAAATAATTATACCTCGTGGAGTATTACGACGGACCGACAATACTAACTCTTCAAGCGTTTCAAAAATATGATCTGTAATAAAATTATATTTTTCTTTTTTCAATGCTTCTATGAGTTTTTGCGTCCCGCTTCCCTGCAATAAAAATATTTTTTTTGGATTAACTTTTTCTTTAATAGTTCGTGCTAAAATAGAGAAGTCTAGTTGTTTATCTGTTCCACCACAAATGTATGCATATGCCCCGTCCTCAGGAACATGCGCCCGAATGGCAGCCACTGCCCCCTCCGGACTTGTCGCCGCCGAGTCATTTATAACGACATATTTTTTGGTTTGTAAGACAATTTGTTGCCGAAATGGAATTTGGGGAAGTGTCGCTATCCGTTTAACAATAGAACTCCACTCTCTTCCATATGCCCGAGCTGCGCATAATGCCTCCATTAGATTATATATTTGATGGTCTTTAAAACCCTCTGGCACATGAATAATTTCTCTTACACCAGATGCATCTTGTAAATAACAAATCCCCTTTTGTTCATACATGCCCCACATTCCTTTAGAAAGTTTTTTACGGGACACCATCCACACCGTCGCCTTCGGTTTAAAAGAAAGAAATTTTTTCGTATATGCATCATCAGCATTTAAAATAAGTACATCTTTAGAAGATTGGTTTATAAATAAATTTGCTTTACAACGAGCATATTCCTCCATAGTTCCATGCCTATTCAAGTGATCCTGATATAGATTTGTCACAACCGCAACGCGAGGGGGCTCCATTCCTTTTTGCACATATTCAAGTTGAAATGAAGAAAGTTCTAGTGCCACGGGGAGGTTTGGTTTATTTTTTATCTTATTAAATATAGTAAATGATCCATTCCGAGGCATATTTCCTCCTACAATGGACGGCTTTATCAGATGCCCAATCCATGTGGTCACCGTAGTCTTTCCTCGTGTACCCGTCACCCCAATATATGGACGATGTGGGGTTTTTTCTAAAAGATTCAATAGTGTCGTGAAATCATTAAAATAAGGAATACGCGCTTTTTTTACTAATCGCACCACCTCACTATTGATCGAAATCGCCTGGTTACACACCACCATATCATAACCAGATATATGAGTCGGAGTTTTTATACCTAATTCATATTTAATGGGAAGATATTTTAATTTGTTCAGAGAGGGACGCAATATGTCTTTTGTTAATGCGTCTGAAACCGTTAACCGCGCCCCCTGTTCAACAAAAAATCGCGCCGCAGCGACTCCCCCACCTAATCTTCCTAATCCCACCAACAAAACTTTCTTATGCCGCACAGTTATATTTTTTGACATACACGGTTCGTTTATTTTTTCTTGACTTCTGAATGATTACCGCAGGCCTGGTGACACTACACGACGAAGAAACAAGATTTCCCGACACAGCCACTGGAGGTTTTGGGGTTACCTGAGACTCTTTTAACTGCCGCTTCTCTTCCGAAAAATCGTCCATTCTCACTTCTGTTTTTCTTTGCTTTATTTCATTAATAAATCTATCCATACTATTTTATTTATAGAATGCCACACTACACAGAGTAGCGTGGCACATATTATTCATCAGTATTTTCATCTTCTCCATAACCAGAGAAGAACCCTTCTTTTTCTCCACGAAGAAGACTTTCCGCTCGTTTTGCATCAAGATATTCAATCAACTCATGCGTTGTTTTTTTGTGTGCCTGCAGTTTATGAATTCGATCATCTAATCGCTTTTTCATTTCTCTATTCACTCCCGCATCGGCAATATCTCTATAATCTAATCGCTGGTTAAGAACCTCGTCGTATGCATCATCTAGTTTATCATACGCGCGAGACAATGCTTTTATGTTTTTATCTACTACATTTAAAATTCTATCAACTGATTCATGTTCCAGATCCTCCTCAAATTGTTTTTTAAAATCGTCCGGTTTTTCAATTGCGCGCGGGATGATAAGGTTTAACTCTTTATTTAATACTTCTACAACATCATCCATGGCCTCCTGTGCCATCTCTTCTTGCGCCACCGTATTATCTATCTCTTGGTCAACTAATTCACCATTTTCTTCCCGTCGTATTATTTCTCCCCCTGGAGTAATCTCAAGATTCCCTTTTTCCTGTGGGGTTTGTTCATATATTTTTCTAAACAATCCTTCTCTCATAAATATAATTCTTAGTGGAATAGTACCATATACTAAAAATGAAAAAAAGTCCAAAAATTTTTCTTATATTGCTGAAACGCTTAACAAAAAGGGCCGGACGAACCGGCCTCTTTTACCCTTAAAATATCGGGTGAGGAGCTAAAAAATGTAATGAGTCTTCAAAACCAAGCAGTGTTTCCGAAGAAAATTGTATCTCCTCGGAATCCTTGATTCGTTCAAGTTCGGTAAGCGTGGCCCTGTCGCCTATTTCATATGCTTTCTTCTGAAGCATATTAAACTTTTCATCGCAGCTGAGATCGTGACCCTGGTATCCGAACACAACCTCAAAAAGCTCGTCAAGCTTATCCATATTAACTCCTACTTATTTAGTGAGAAAATAAAATAACCACTTGTACTATAAAACTTCTATGTTGAAAAATCAAACTAGCTTTACCATTCCTCAATCATGAGAAATTCCGCGTTCTTATGAGGTAGTCGCGTATAAATCGCCTCGGTCACAAATGGCATAAACGGATGTAATATTTTTAATGATTCCGTAAGTAGCACATACAACACGTGACGAGCTGAATTCCCTTTTTGTTCATCCCCTTCAATAATATCTTTTTTCTTTTCTTCAATAATTTTATCTGCAAACTCATGCCACACATAATGATATGCGATTTCTGCCGCTTGCGAGAAACGGTATTTCTCAATATTTTCTGCCACTTCTTTTTTTACCTCTTGCATACGCTCTATATATTTCTTATCTTCGCTTGATATATCCGAAGAGTTATTGGGAATTGCGCCTTGTGACAATACAAAGCGCGCAATATTCCATAGTTTATTAGAAAAATTTCTATATCCTTTTACCTTTGCCTCATCAAAACTTGCATCCTGCCCCGGAGAGTTTCCAACTAACAATGCCATGCGTAACGCATCCGCGCCATATTGTTCCACAATGCCCAGCGGATCAACCACATTTCCTTTTGACTTAGACATTTTTTGTTTGTCTTTATCGCGCACCAATCCATGCAAATAAACCGTCTTAAAAGGAACTTCTCCCGTAATATAGAGCCCGAGCATTATCATGCGTGCCACCCAGAAGAACAAAATATCATATGCCGTCTCCATAACACTCGTAGGATAGAACTCTTTTTCTAATCCATGCGCGCGTAATGTTGCAAACGGCCACTGCCCTGACGAAAACCATGTATCAAACACGTCGGTTTCTTGCACCCACCCATCATCTTGGGGTTTTTCCTTTCCAATATAAATTTCTTCCCTCTCTCCTAGTTTTGAGTTTTCTTTATACCACGCTGGTATCGGAATCCCCCACACAATTTGTCGTGAAATATTCCAGTCGCGAATATTTTCCATCCAGTGTAAAAATATCTTTTCCTGAAACTCGGGGATTATTTGTATCTTTTTACTTTTTACCGCGTCAATTGCCGGTTGCACTATTTTTTTAACGCCTTCTTTAGTGAGATCGATAAACCATTGCGGAAGTACTCGTGGTTCCAAAACTGCTCCACATTTATAACACAACGCCACGTTATGTTTATATTGTTCTTCAACTTTTTCAATTAATCCTTTCTCCTGCATGTCGTGCGCGATGTGTTTACGCGCTTCCGCAATTCTAAGACCTTCATATTTCATTACGTCGGCGTTATCCGCAAAATATGCCAATAAAGACATTTTACCCCACTGATCAATGACTGGCCTGGGGCCATCAATTTCATCCTTGTGTCGTTGCCAGATCGCATAATCATCCGCATCATGCGCAGGAGTCACCTTCACCGCCCCGGTACCAAATGTCGGATCCACATGTTCATCAGCAATAATTTTTATTTTTGTTTTCCCCGCGATTGCTTCTACTTCTATTTCTGTTCCTATTAAATCCTTATAGCGCGCATCACTCGGGTGCACTGCGATGGCCGTATCACCGAATTTCGTTTCTAACCGTACGGTCGCCAAAGTAATTGGACCGTACTTTACGTAATACAACGGATCAACTCGTTCTTCATATTTTACCTCCAAATCAGAGAGAGTCGTTTGATGTTTTGGACACCAATTTACAATGCGCGTATCGCGATAAATTAGTCCGTCGTCGTACAATTTTTTAAAGGTTTCATACACCGTTGCTACAATTTTTGGATCAAGGGTAAAGGTTTCCTTACTCCAATCACAGGATGCTCCCAGCTGACGAATTTGATGCTCCATATGCACCTTATTCTCTTGTGTAAAATCCCAAATGCGTTTATATAGTTCTTCTCGTCCATTGGGTTTTTGCAGTATCTCAAATCGACTCGTTCCTTCTTTTTCCAGTCTTTTTTCAAACACCACCTGTGTCTCAAATCCCGCATGATCTGCACCCGGTAACCATAATGTTGGCGCTCCACGCATGCGCCAATAGCGAACCATCAAATCCTCCACAGTTATGGTGAGCGCATGCCCCACATGTAATGATCCATTGGAGTTGGGAGGAGGCATGATAATAGAGAAGGGGCGAGGGGCGAGAGACGAGGAATTAGGAGTGAGATTTCCTGGGTTAAAAAAACCGCTCTTTTCCCAGGAGTTATATATATCTTTTTCGTGTGAATGGTTGTATGGTTTGAGAAAATCTTCGTTCATTACTAAAAATAGTACACTAAAATTCACTCTTTTCAAAGGGTTTTAGATTAAAATAAAAAAAGAAGGCCTCTCCTAAAAAGCAAACGTGCAAGGAGGGCCTTCGGTGAAACTGTGAATCTGTACTACAGTGTAACCGTTTGTTACGTATTGCCTGGACAAAGCCAGAAAAACTTTTGTATGTAGTTTAGAAACACTTATATATTTAAAAGATCTATGTGCCCTTAATGAAAATATACAGATCAAAAGATGAAAAAGATGTTTATTGTTTCACGTGTCCCTTGGGACTTTTGAAGCTGTATTCCTTTGAAGAACATTTATAGTATACATCCACCCATTTTTTAATACAAGTGCGGATGGGGATAACCCAATAAGGAGGGGTGGGCTATTATGAGCTAATGGATAGAAGAAGAAAAAATTCAATAAAAAAACCGCCTAGTTTTCTACGCCTCGTAGAAATCTATGGCGGTAAATGTGCCATATCTCCGGCCATACGGAGAAAAGCAATGGCGCACAGTAATACAAAGATGCTACTGATTCAACCAGTTTTTAGAAGAAGCCGGCGAAAAACTTTTTCAGGAGAAGCTATTTCTTTATTAGATTTTCATCAACCCAGAAACCGATTAGAACAGACCTGGGGTCTCCGTGAGGTTTTGTGATGGCGGTAACATACTTTTCAACATATTTTACCGTATCACCAACAGATAACTGATGTGCCCGAGAGAGTGGTACAAAAACATCAATCATCACAGCAATATCGTCATTGTTTTCAACAGAATTACACCTAACAATAACGTTGCCGTTATAAACCTCAACATCTTTTTCCTTAACGGTCCCTTTGAATATTCGCGAATTGCCGCTAATACCAGGGGAAACTGTTAATTTCTCTCCCTTTTCACTTTTTTCTCTCGGGGTTATTACGATCATAATCCCCACAAAAAGGATTGCGCCAACAATAACAAATACATATTTTTTCATGATTCGTTCCTTCTCTTTTTATTGTGATTGTGGGTTGAGGCCGCCCACACAGCGAACCCAACCCACAATCACAACACCACTTTAAGTTTCTGAGTTTATTGTACCATAGTGTGAAATAATTGTCAATTATCAAAATATTCAGTTTTTATGCCCATTTTTCCCCTTAGAACCTTGACAAATGCCCTATAATAACCTAATCTTCGTCTATATCCCCCTTGGGGTTTTTATTATGCCAATCTTATTTGAGTGAAACGAAACGATAAGATTGAGCATCCCGACAATTATGAAATAATTCGTCGGGATAAATCACTATTTATTTATCTCCCATCATGACCACACGAAATGACTTAAGAAATATCGCTATTATCGCCCACGTCGACCACGGCAAAACAACACTTGTTGATGCCCTCTTAAAGCAATCCGAAAATTTCAAACTCAAAACTGATGACGTGAAAGAGCTCATTATGGACTCCAATGAATTGGAGCGCGAACGTGGTATTACCATCTTCTCTAAAAATGCTTCTATTCATTACCACGGAGTGAAGATCAATATTGTTGACACTCCGGGACACGCAGATTTTGGTGGAGAGGTTGAACGTATTATGCGTATGGTAGACGGCATTCTGCTTCTTGTGGATGCAAAGGAGGGCCCCATGCCTCAAACTAAATTTGTGCTTCGTAAGGCAATTCAAGCGGGACACAAAATCATTGTCGTGGTAAATAAAATAGACAAACCCGATGCGCGACCATTGTGGGCACTGGATAAAACATTTGATTTGTTTGTGGAGCTCGGCGCAAGTGAAGAGCAGGCAAATTTCCCTATTATCTATGCCGCGGGTTCTCTTGGAAAAGCGGGGTTAGAACCAGATCTTACTGAAATGAAGGATATTGAGCCCTTGTTTCACACCATCTTAAAGTATATTCCTGGACCAACCATTCATGATGATACTCCGTTACAAATGCTCACGGTGAATTTAGTATACGACAACTATAAAGGAAAAATCGCTGTAGGACGATTATACGCCGGAACACTCACCAAAGGATCTCGCGTATTACACATCAATCGTGCTGGAGAACAGAAAACAACCACCATCAATGGTGTTATGTTGTTTGATGGACTAAAACGTATTGATGTTGATGAAGCGACCGCGGGAGAAATTGTCGCTATTGCGGGTATTCCTGATATTTCTATTGGAGAAACTATTACCGACACAGAGAAACCTCTCGCGCTTCCCCTTATTCATATAGATAAACCGACTATTAAGATGATTTTTGGTGTAAACACTTCCCCATTTATGGGACAAGACGGTGAATACACCACATCTCGAAATATCCGCGAGCGACTTTTTAAGGAATTAGATACCGATGTCGCGTTACGCGTTGAAGAAAGTGATTCTCCTGAAAAATTTATTGTATCGGGACGCGGAGAGCTTCACTTATCTATTTTGATTGAAAAGATGCGTCGTGAAGGATATGAACTTGAAGTCTCAAAACCACAAGTTATTTTCAAAGCAAACGATGCAGGAGAAAAATCAGAACCTATGGAATTGGTTTCATTTGAAGTGCCCGAGCAATATTCTGGAACAGTTATTGAGTTGATGGGAAAAAGACTTGGAGTTATGAAAGATATGCGTGTAGACCGCAATATTTCATTTTTTGATTTTGTAGTACCTACGCGTGGACTTATCGGCGTACGCAACGCGTTCATGACCGCCACTCGAGGACAGGGTATTATGAACTCTCTCTTTTTGGGATACGAACCCTACAAAGGAGAACTCCCACCCGACACCCATGGATCCATTATCGCCTCAAACTCAGGGGACTCTAATAGCTATGGGCTCATGACTGCGCAAGGACGTGGACAATTATTTATTGGCGCCGCAGTGCCCGTATACGAAGGTATGGTAGTAGGACAAAACGCAAAGGCAGGTGATATCCCGGTGAATGTATGCAAAACAAAAGAATTGAGTAACATGCGTTCCAAGAACCAAGGGATTCAAGAAACGTTAGACGTACCCCGTACGCTTTCTTTGGAAGACGCGCTTGATTACATTGGTGACGATGAATTGGTAGAAATTACCCCAAAAAATATCCGTATTCGTAAAATGTATTTAACAGAACTTGATCGCAAGAGATCACAAAGATAAAGAATAAAAACAGAAAGGGCTCACGAATGAGCCCCGGAGAAAACCTTTCTACCGCCGCTAACACCTCTTCCTACTTATATTGAGCAGCTGGCATATAATTGTTGCTGTAATGCAACCCAATACCGCAGCTGTCCCGAAGAACCATACTATATAAAATATACAGAATTCTAAGGCGTTCTTAGGATCTAATAACATGGCGTCCCCCTTTTTTTATTTTTTTGGTTTGTGTCTTCTTCTTTGACTTTTTAATCCGTATCAAATTTCTGTTTATATTATAGCACATGTTTATATTATTTGTCAATATACCAAAAACAGCAGCTTAAACGCTATTTTTTTACTTTATTAACCCAAAATGTCTAAAAAGTGTTAGCCTATCTTCATTTTGGAAATCCCCCTTATTTTTTGTTCCCGAGTAGTTATCATCAGAAAAAACCTTAGCTTTGCGCGCGTATACTACCTTCCCCATTCTTATAAGCGCACACGAAAGATAAGCATCATCCGGCATGAGATGTAGTTTTAGTTCTTCTTTTAGAGTAATAAGTGGTTCCAGCCCCCCCACCGCACCATATGCAGATTTTCGCACTGCAAAATTTGCACCCCAAAAATAAAAATGATATGTAGGACGAAATAGAGGATCTAAGAAGAAGAACCCAATGGTCGCAAGATTCGCCATAACGCCATTGAACCAAATAATACCTCCGACACCAACAACCAAATTATTCTCAAATGGTTTTGTAATTTTTTCTACCCACTGGGGAGAAGCGCATGAATCTCCATCTATACACGCAACAATATCTTCCCGCACTTCTTGGAATCCTTTAATGCGCGCGTAGAGAGGACCTTTTTCTCTCGTATTATGAGTTACTACCCGCACTCGAGAAAATTCATTTGCTATTGCTATGGTGTTGTCAGTACAGTTATGCGCAATAACCACAATTTCATCCGGAATTTTTGTTTGATTTTGTAGTGAGACTAAACACTTTCGTATGTGTTTCTCTTCATTATGCGCTATTACAAGAACTGAAACTTTCATATGACTCGTGATATAACTATTTTCACTAATATCTAACAACTAACCCCTTATCCCCATTCTTATCTGCTCACCTCCACAAACACTTTTGTCCTGCTCGCATCCACGCTTGTATCTTTAACCTGAGTATTTTGTTGTGGTGTATTATCGGTTAAAAGTTTGTTAATAAATATTCGCGTGGTTTCATCCAACATCCCTGTTACTTCTAATTTATTTTTTTGCTGAAATTCTCGCACCGCCGCTTGTGTATCAGCGTCAAAAAACTTTGTAGTAACACCCGCGTATAATCCCTGTTCTTTTAATACCATTTGTAAATCTCCCACATCTTCACCGGTATCTCCTTGTATAAGTACACGAGAAAAACTAATAGCAGGAGCAATAGTTGGCTGATAGAGGTCTAGATTTTTAGGGAATATAATGCGCACTTGTTTTGATTCAAATGCAGGAAGAGAATCTATGCGTGTTTTTGAGGCTCCAATAAGCACACCAGAACGATTAAAAACAAGCGCCGCGACATCTACGTTTATAAGAGATTGAGTGTCTTTGTTATTAATCTTTGTTGACACAACGATACCTTTTTCGTAGCTTGTTCCAAATTCTTGAATTTCCACCTCGGGTTTTCTAAAAATCTCTTTTTGTTCCCATTGAGGATTTTGTATTGTTATGTCTACCGTCGCTACCGTGGTGCTACTTGCAGAAATACGGGGAAGTATTATGTCCTTAAACTCTCCCGCATATATAAATGAATTGCCTGTTATAGATTGAACCACAGATCCAAACTGATCTTTAAAAATAAGCGTATAGTCAAAAGACTTTGCGGCCCATTCCGTATTAGGATTAATTAATTCAATAACTACCCCCGCCTCATTTTCCAGGGGAATAATAAATTTATTTTGAATAGTGATTGGTTTGAGGGATTTTATTTCGCACGATATACAGGGCCCACCACAATCAACTCCTTCTTCTCCTTGGTTTTGTGAATTATCAAAACAGGTTGGACTTGGTGTATATATCAAACCCACCAACCACCACACTACAAGCACAATAATAATAAGAAAGATGCCTCCGTAAAGAATTTGTTTCAATAATCTCATAAATATTTAATAGCTATAGTTTATCATAAATTATATATAGAATAAAAAAGAAGCATTTCATATGCTGGCAAATCCTACTTTCCCCGCGAACGAGTATCATCGGAGTATTACGCTTTCACTTCTCTGTTCGGAATGGGAAGAGGTGGGGCACGCAACACTAGATCACCAGCAAATGAAATGCTTCTTTAAAAACATTTCTATCACATCATTATATTTTCTTTATTAAAGTATCGTTCAAAACCTCTCTGAAAAGCGACGTATTGTGCCACACCATAGCATCAAAAGATGCGACGGATGGTATCACTTGCATTGTACAGATAAAAAATGAACGCTGTATGGACTATTAGTAATCCTCAGCTCAACGTATTGCTACGCTTACACTTAGATCCTATCAACCTGGTAGTCTTCCAGGGTCCTAAGATGCCTAATCTTGGGATGGGCTTCGTGCTTAGATGCTTTCAGCGCTTATCCCGTCCGAACATAGCTACCCAGCAGTTCACCTGGTGGCAAAGCTGGTAGACCAGAGGTTCGTTCAACCCGGTCCTCTCGTACTAGGGTCAACCTCCCTCAAGCATCAACGCCTGCAACAGATAGAGACCAACCTGTCTCACGCATGTTTCCACATATTCCTATGTGCATTGGACTATATCATCACCCGTCAAAATGAGTGGGGTGGATAGCATGTAGTCTCTACGGGCTCCCAATATAATATTGAGATTCCCTCGGGGTCCTCCTTCGCGTGTGCGAATGGGAATTCTCCGAAATAAGCTATCTTGATGCACACAAATTACTTTGTGTGACCGCCGTGATGTGTTGGATTTATTTAATCTAACATAAAGTATTTATGAAACGAAAAGATTGAAATTGAATAAAATTAAATTGGAATAACTCTTGCCTCGTGGGATTTAGACTATTCAGACGCTGAATCACTTCAGCATCTAAACGGTCTAAACCCAGCTCGCGTACCCTTTTAATTGGCGAACAGCCAAACGCTTGGGACCTTCTCCAGCCCCGCGCTAGGGTGAGCCGACATCGAGGTGCCGAGCTACGTCGTCGCTATGGACGCTCGGACGTAACTAGCCTGTTATCCCCAGGGTAGCTTTTATCCGTTGTCTCCGGCCTTTCTATAAAGAGTAAGTCACTTTCGAAAAAGTAACATACATTACCGTCGGGTCACTAAGTTCTGCTTTCGCATCGGCGCGACATGCACGTCTTGCCGTTAAGCCAACATATGCCTTTACACATTCAGTCCGATTTCCATCCGGACTAAGTTGACCTTATAAACTCCTCCGTTACTTTTTAGGAGGATAACGCCCCATTAAAACTGCCCACCAGACACTGTCCCTTATGGTTTTTGCCCATAGGGTTAGATAATAAATTTCAAAAGATGAGTATTTCACTGACGACTCCATATCAACCGAAATCAATACTTCAAAGTCTCCTCACTATGCTACGCAGATAAAACCTATTACCAATATCAAGCTACAGTAAAGCTCCTGGGGTCTTTTCGTCCCGTTGCAGGTACCCCGCGTCTTCACGGGAATCGCATTTTCACCAAGCTCATCCTCGAGACAGTTCTCCAGTCGTTAAGCCATTCGTGCGCTCCGGAACTTACCCGGAAAGGAATTGCGCTACCTTAGAACGGTTATAGTTACCGCTGACATTGACGAGGGCTTCGGGCACTGAGCCGATTCTTACGAAACGACCCGCACCGTTAACCTTCTCGCATCGGTCAGGCTTCACCTCCTATACGTCCTCTTACGAGTTAGCAGGAAGCTGTGTTTTTAGTAAACAGTCGCCAGAGATACTTTCGCTGCGTCCCGACTTTCGTCGGGAAGATCTTATCCCAAAGTTACGATCGCTTTTTTGCCGAGTTCCTTGAGGATGACTCACTTGTTCCCCTGAGGCTTCTCGCCTCACCCACCTGTGTCGGATTACGGTACGGGGCCCATATAATTAACCTTAGAAGATTTTTTTAGAGACGTGCTTTGCAAACTTTATCTACTTTCGTAAACATCACTGCGTTCCTTGGATTCGTTATTAAAAACATCCTGACGGATTTGCCAGTCAGAAATCCTAAGTTACAGATGCCAAACCATTAAGACACTCTGCATACTACATCTCGTCCCTCCATCGAATTATACGGGCGGGCAGGAATATTAACCTGCTGTCCATCAGCTGCGGCTTTCGCCATTGCCTTAGGGCCGCCTCACCCTCCGCTGACTTCCATTGCGGAGGAAACCTTGGATTTTCGGGGAGTAGAATTCTCATCTACTTTGCGGTTACTCATACCAACATTCTCTCTTCCAAGCGCTCCACAGGTTCTCACGAATCCTGCTTCAGCGCACTTGGAATGCTCTCCTACCACTTCCTTGATAAATCAAGGAAATTCATAATTTCGGTACTATGCTTAAGCCCCGGTAAATTTTCGGCGCAATCTGCCATCTAGTAGTGGGTTGTTACACACTCTTTAAAGGATGGCTACCTCTAAGCCAACCTCCTACCTGTCTCCGGCAAATCACAACCTTTCACACTGAGCATAGATTTTGGGACCTTAATTGATGATCTGGGCTCTTCCCCTCGCGACCACGGAGCTTAGCCCCCGTAGTCTGACTGCCTCGGCATACAACAGAGTATTCGGAGTTTGACAGAGAAGGCGAGATTTCTCCCTTTACTTCTCTACCAGTTGCTCTACCCCTCTGAGGTTTTTCCGAGACGCTAGTCCTAAAACTATTTCGGAGAGAACCAGCTATTACCAGATTCGATTAGCTTTTCACTCCTTACCACAAGTCATCCAAAGGTTTTGCACAACCAACTGGTTCGGACCTCCTTCTCGATTTCTCGAGAGTTCATCCTGCTCATGGTAAGCTCATCTGGCTTCGGGTCTTATGCGTACCGCCTTCCCGAAAAATCGGGAACGCTCTTTTAAAACTTGCTTTCGCTCTGCCTCCGTGCCGTGGCACTTAGACAAGCGATACACATAAACTCGTTGGCTCATTCTTCAATAGGCACACGGTCGCTCCTTTTAACCGAAGTTAAAATTAGAGCTTCCGTTCCTTGTAGACATATGGTTTCAGGTTCTATTTCATCGGCCTCGCCGGCCTGCTTTTCACCTTTCCCTCACGGTACTTGTTCACTATCGATCACAAAATGTATTTAGCCTTTCCCGATAGTACGGGATGATTCCTCCGAGGTTGTCTTTCCTCGAAGTACTCAAGATTACATACTAAAAAGTTATTTTGCTTTCGCATACGGGACGATCGCCCACTATGGTTTAGCGTTCCAGCTAATTCTGCTAGCAAAATAATTTGTAACTTTTCCACTCTTCGTTCATCGCATAATACTCAAAAGAGCACTATGCGAAAAACAAAAAAGCGTATATATCTTACAACCCTCAAAAATTTTCTTGCGAAAATTTTCAAGTTTGGGCTCTTCCCTGTTCGCTCGCCGCTAGTAAGGGAATTACGTTGTTCTCTTTTCCTCCGCTTATTGAGATGTTTCACTTCAGCGGGTTCGCTCTTCATTATCTTATGTAATGAAGCGATTCCGGTTTACGGAACCAGGTTTCCCCATTCGGACACCTCCGGATTACAGGTTACTACACACCTCCCCGAAGATTTCGCAGTTACGTTGCGTCCTTCATCGCCATTTTGTGTCAAGGCATCCACCATACGCCCTTGTGTAGCGCTCATTTTTTACCTGTACCGCTACGTACAGGGTTGTATCTCTACAACATTTGCTTCACATAAACTATGTTCATGTAAAGCTGCTTGTGAAAATACGTCGCTTTTCAAAAAAGTTTTGAAAACGATGTACCTTAATTGTTGATGTTGATTCTTTAATACCTGGGGTATTAAAGAAATAATGATGTGATATAGACTTTCTCCTGTCCTGCAGTCAAAAGTCATATGTTTGTGAAGTACACGATTTTCAGAATTTTGAGCAGAAAAAATCCGCTCAAAGCGGACACTCGGCGCGACGAAGGCCACGAGAGTTAGTCCGTTGCGATTCTTTGCGTTACTATCATGTAAAGGAGTGTATACAAAATTAAAAGTGTTGTCAAGCGTCCACAATACGATCACGGGGATAACATGGGGACAACTAAAAACCTTCGGTTTTCGGTTTAAGTTGCATAACAACTTTCATAAATATCACTGTTAAAATTCCTACAACACACGCGCCAATTAAAACCACTTCCCCGATACTCATTCCTGGGGTGAGTGTTTGTATCTGTCCCGACGCTTCTAGTCGGCCTGCCTGCCGGTAGGCAGGGGTCCCGACATCTACGGTCGTCGGGATTGTCGTGGTTATCTTATTTTCGGTATTTAGTTTTGTGTTTTTAGTTGTCCGCGCCGGAGACGCGGCTATTATATTTCTTATTTCTCCCTTCGTCGGCGTGGTAGTGAGTTGTAAATTTTTTATTGATGTGTCCCACACAAGCGCCTGATCATCTTTTACCACTGTAGTATATGAAGCTCTATCAACTAAATTTCCGCTCATATCAAATAACGAAACAGTTTCTTTATCATTATTGAGAGATATTTTTGTTTCTGTGTTTCCAAATACCACACATGATTGCGGTGCCACAAAAATGTTTTGTATGGTAAAACTTTTTACACTTGCATCTTGTAACTTCCACCCCGCGAGAGATTGCGGCTGTGACCCATTATTACATATTTCAATCCATTCATTCCCCACATCTTTTCCTGCTGGATTTGGCAGCAATTCTGAAATATAAATACTCATATTCATAGTATATAACTACAAAAATAAAAAAGAACCCGTGTTGCCACGGGCTCTTATTAAGACAGAAGAACTTTTATTTACTCTTGTGAGGCATTCTGCCAAACACCTCGCGAGCAAACCCAATTAAGCTTATGTCCTGTGTATCAACACGCAAGCCGTTTTTTATATACCTTGTAATAACTGCCCGAGCTGTTTTGCTATTACCCACATAGGTATATGCCGATGTGAGAGTTGGATTCTGGACATCTATATAACGATGTCCTTTTTGGAACTTAAAGACTCCAAAAATGATCCGTTCTTCAATAGACATAATTTCTCTATCACCAGGAATCCTTCTTTGTCCCGATATTTTGAAGTCAGGGTCTTCAGAATTAGTAACCCATACCGCGTATGGACGAGAGATATTTTGAGATTCAATTCTCTCTAAATTGATCCCCAGAGCGATTTCAATGAGGAAATCAACTTTTTTGTTTTTCGCGCCTTCAATTAATTTCTTGGCGGTTATCCATTTTGGAATAAACAAAGGGATAGTGTCTTTTCCTCCAGATTGTTCAGGAACGACAGTGTCGGAGAAATCAACATTTTCAAGTCCGAACATTTCGGCATAGAAATTTTGGAACCACTCTTTTTTCTCTTTAAATGGATCAACTGGCTCCTCCTGTTTATTCTTAAGCATACCCCCTAAAGCATCTTCCTGCTCTGCGAGTGCTTTTGCGGTAGCAACTTTTCCAAGCTGTTTGTCTGATTTGCTGCTTAGCATTGTAGCTTTCCTTATATTATTAAGTATGTAAATTTTCAGCTTATATACTAACACGTAAATAATTATTTGTAAAGCGTCCACCACTATCTCCTCGTATCTATTTTATATATACTTATGTATATGAACAAAACACGTATCATTGTCGGTCTTGTTGTTTTAGTTGTTATTGCGATAATAATTTTCTTATTATTATCTCCTACAAAATCACCAAACAACAGCTCTTCAACGGTCGCCTCATCAACTCCCACCTTAGGTGGTTCGCTGTATGAAGGAGTTTCACAAAACCCCGCGCAAAATATGCCAGAGACAAACCCCCTTTCAAGCGAAAATATTAATCCCTTTCAAAAGGCTCCTAAAAATCCTTTTGAATAACAAACTTATGAAAAAATTTCTATTTTTATACATCGGTATTGTGGGATTGTTTCTTGGGTTTGCGCTACAAAACGTAAACGCAGTTCCGTCTAGTATTACCTACCCTATTACTGAATTAGGAAATTGTCCCAACCAACAAGCATGTAAAACGTACTGCGACGATTCAACACATTTGGATGCGTGTCTTACCTACGCGCAACAACATCAGCTGCTCTCCGAACAGGAAGTTGCGGATGCGCGAGAATATCAAGATGTTTTAAAGGGCAAGGGCCCTGGCGGATGCACTGATCAAAAATCTTGCCAGACCTATTGTAATGACATTGCCCATATACAAGAGTGTGTTGCATTTGCTGGAGAACACAATCTTCTCCCCGAAAAAGAGCTGGCGCGCGCGCAACAAGTTGCTAAAGCACTCTCAGGTGGCGCGCAACTTCCTGGTGGGTGCACCAGCGCCCAGAGTTGCGATACCTATTGCGCTAATCCTAAAAACGCATCCTCATGTTTAGCGTTCGCCGAAGCCGCGGGAATGATGAGTAAGGACGAAATAGCTGAGGCTCGAAAGATACTTCCCCTCGTGGAACAAGGAAAGACTCCGGGGAAATGCACCAATAAAAAATCCTGCGAAGCATACTGTGAGGACGACGCACATTTACAAGAATGCGTCACTTTTGCCGAAGGAGCGGGTATGATAAGTAAAGAAGAAGCAGAGATAGTGAAAAAAACTGGTGGCAAGGGACCTGGAGGATGTAAATCAAAAGAAAGTTGTGATGCGTATTGTAATGACAGTGCCCATCAAGATGAGTGTCTGGCGTTTGCAGAAAAGCACGGACTTATTCCTGAAGAACAGTTAAAAGAAATGAAAGAGGGCATGGCGCAATTACGTGCAAATGCTGATCAATTACCCGAAGCCGCCATTGCGTGTCTCAAAGAGAAAATTGGAGCTGATACGTTTGAGAAATTAAAACGGGGGACACTTACTCCGGGAAAACAAATGGGGGAACAAATTAAATCTTGTATTGAAGATTCTCTCGGAGACATAAAAGAAAAAACAAAAGAAGCGCTTCAACAAGCAACTCCCGAAGCACTTTCTTGTTTGAAAGAAAAACTATCTTCTGATGATTTCACTAAACTACAGAATGGTGAGCTTACTTCTCCAAAGGCGGGTGGTATTATGAAATCTTGTTTTGCAAAACTACAAGAAGAAGGGGCTAAAAAAATGAAAGAAGGGCTTGCATCGCTTACTCCCGAGATGAAAGATTGTGTACGCCAGAAACTTGGTGATGCAAAATTACAAAAATTGGAACAAGGAGATATCTCACAAGAAGATGCAAAACTCAAAGGCGTGTTTGAAGGTTGTGCCGAACAAGGTATGAAAATAATAGAACAACAAATGGAAGCAAAATTACAAGAAGCTCCTGAAGCAATCCGTGGTTGTATTAAAAATAAAATAGAACAGATAAAAGAACGGGCAAAAACAGATCCAAACATGCGCAGTGAGGCGGCAGTACAACCCTTCATTCAAGAGTGTATAAAAGAGATGCCAATCCCCTCGGGACCCGAGGGAAATCTTCCTCCCGGCACAATTCCCCCACAAGGAATTCCTTCTGGGGCAGGAGCTCCTACGGGTATGGATGAGAAATCGGCGTGTGCAAATTTTTCTTCAGTGCCTTCGTGCTCATACGTTCCTCCGCAATTTAAAGACTTGTGTGAAAAATGTAAGGGAGAATAGGATATATTAAATTTCTAAACATATAAAAATCATCTCGATATATCGGGATGATTTTTATATTTATTGACAAGCACGCAGCGAGCAACTACGCTACACCAAGAACTATTCAGAGGAGATAATATGGCTCTTAGTAAACGCCATAAAAGTATCATCGCAGCACTAGAAATACTTGGTGGAGAAGCAACCACTAAAGAGATTGCAGAAAAGATAAATCTCTCCGTAAACGGAGTCTCCCAAAGTTTGGGGGCGTTGTATAAATACGTAGATTGTCTTGGCAATGGCAGTGGGGGTAATATAAAGTGGAAATTAAAACGGTGATTGATATGTCGCGTCTATTGCCCCTACCCCATTCTTCTATTACTCAATATACACGAAAGAAGAATGGGGATTTTTTATTTTACTAATTCCTAGCCACTTCTTCCTCTGTGTACTAGTTAAATAACTCTTCTTTTTTAATATTAAGATGCCTATAGGTTTCTGGAGTTGCAACGCGTCCCGAAGCGGTTCTAGCAATCAAACCGTTTTTTAAAAGATATGGCTCATAGACGTCCTCAATAGTCCCCTTGTCTTCTCCGATTGCCGCCGCGAGTGTAGAAAGCCCCACCGGCCCCCCATTAAATTTCTCCACCAGTACACGCAACAATCTGCGATCATGATCCTCAAGTCCCAATTCATCAATTTCAAACATATCTAACGCGGTTTGCGCCACTGCTACATCTATTTTTTCTTTTTCTTCAATTTGCATTACATCGCGCACCCGACGCAATAGTCTATTCGCCGTACGCGGGGTAAATCGTGACGCGCGCGCAATAAGATCAACCGCATCTTGATCTATTTTTAGTTTCATTAATTTTGCTGATCGCTCAATAATGTGTCCAATGTCTTCTTGAGAGTAATAGTCTATGCGGAACGTAGCTCCAAACCGCGAACGAAGTGGTCCTGATAATAAATTTACACGCGTCGTTGCCGCAATTAAGGTAAACGGCGGTAAATCAATAGAAATCATGCGCGCTGCGGGCCCCTTTCCAATAACTAAGTGTAAGATACGGGACTCCATTGCCGGATATAACATTTCTTCAATCATGCGATTTAATCTATGAATCTCATCTATAAATAGTACATCCCCCTCTTCTAAACCAGAAAGAATCGTTGCGAGGTCTGCCGCCTTTTCAATAGAGGGCCCCGAGGTAATACGAAGGTGTGATCCTAATTCTTTTGCAATCAACATAGCAAGTGTTGTTTTTCCTAATCCCGCTTGTCCGTATAATAAAATATGATCAATAACCTCACTGCGTTTTTGCGCGGCGTGAATAATCGTTTGAAGATTATTTTTGATTTTATCTTGTCCCACGTAGTCAGCAAACGTTGTAGGACGAACCAGTTGATCCAGAGATATATCTTCTCTTAAAATATCAGGTTGAAGTTGTGGATTTTTGCCACTTGACATAAAAAAATCGTTATGTATTATGTACCACTGTAGCACAAAAACTTCGTTTTCTCAAAATAATTGTTTTTGTACGAAAGCACCTCATAGAATGTTCAACATAGGCGTTTTTCTTACTATCTGAGAGGCACTTGACTTTTATAATTTAATATGTTACTATATTAACAGATCGTCACATCTGTTGATTATTTCGTTCTGTGGGCAATCTTTTATGTTTTTTCTACGCTTAGGACGTTTCGGTTCCGACTGAAGCCATCCTCTGAATTTTCATTATTGTCCTTCCAGTTGGCAAGGGCTTCATCCACACAGTTGTCCACGGAATGAAATAATTAACCTAAAAGAAATAATCTTGGGGGACAAGATGAAAATAGAAATCATTCTTTTACTTATTAGCATCGGACTTATCATGATATCAGCTGTCATAGGAAAGAAAAATCTATCCACTTTTCTCTTTTTTATTTTAGAGGTGATTGCTCCGGCGATAGAAGTGGCACTCATACTACTTGTAATTCTTTCACTTCTCATTAATGCGAAATAAGGACGTTTCTTTAAAAATTCCGGCTGAGCCGGGATTTTTTATTTTTTCTTTCTAAAATATTCTTCTACCGCTTCTTTGTGCTTCTGGACAGTGTTTTTTCCCCCTGCCCCATCAACGATTTTTTCTAGAATTTTCATTTTTACTTCCTGCGTATATAATCGCACGGGGCCACCAGGTGGGCATCCTCTCTTGTGCCATTCTTGATGCGCTTTTTTTATTTCAGAACAAGAAACGGGTACGGTAACCAACAACACATCATCAACTTGTGTATGAATTCCTTTTGCAAGACTTTTGTCTATTTTATTTTGCTTTACTTTTAAATCCTCCTCTTTCCATTTGAGCGTAAACTGTATGCCAAAAACTGCTTCATCGCCTAACGTTTTTTCATCTTCTGCAACCTGCACTCCACGATGGTGCTCGTGCACTTTTACAATAAAATCTATCTTCTCGTCCATATCTTGCACCACATTCACTTCTTCAACCTCAATTCCCAATTCCGGAAGATCAAACTGAACTTGTTTTAATAAATGTACTGCATCTTGCTCAAACTGTTTTCCCGCATGCACCTCGGTTCCTTTTTCTCGCGCCTCAATATCATGCAACGCTTCCTCAAAATGGCTTGCGCGTGTTAGTTTTCCTCGCTCCTCGCTTTTTTCTTTTTCCTGCAATGCGATTTGTCTGTTATAGAGCTGATTAATACGAGTTTTTGCGCGCGCTAATACATACTCTTTTGCAAATGGTGCTGGCACCGTATCAAGCGAAAATGAATATTCATGCCCCAATGATACATCGGCAATTAAATCTCCCAGCGTAACATCGGCTCCTAATTTTCCTTCACAATTTACAAAGAAAGACTTCCCTTTCGCGTCATACATAATTTCGCGATTCACTGAACCTCGCCCGCGGATGACTCCCTTCCCCTCCGCTATCATTTTGAGCGATTCACTCAATTCTTCAGATATCTGTTCTTTGTAGATTTTTAATACCTCTATCTCCCGCTGTTCCTCGGTGATCTTTTGAGATGGAGTTGGAATTGTTTCTTTCATACGAATGAGATGTTTTTTATTGGAACTATTTACTAAAACTTCCACACAATCTTGCCCGTACTATCTTCAACTTCAGCAAATGTCGTACCACCCTTGATAACTTTTAGTATGCCATCGTCTTGCATTGAAATAAATCCTTTATCTTTTACCGCCTGATCAATTTCTCTTTGTCCCGCTTCCTTTCCAATAAGTTCCTGCAACTCTTCGTCAATCACCAACAATTCATACACACCCACACGTCCATGGTATCCGGAGTTATTACAATATTCGCAGCCAACTGGCTCATATACAGAAATTTCTTCATATGCTTTTTTATCAACTCTCTCGGGGAGATGCGCAAGAAAGTTTTTTATATGCTCTTGCATCTCTGCTGGCACCTCAGTTTTCTTTTTACATTTTTCACACAAACGACGCACCAGTCGTTGCGCGATCAGTAAGTTTAACGCGGGAGCTAAGCTGTTAGCCTTTACTCCTAAATCTAATAAACGAGGGATGCCTCCCGTAGCTTCATTGGCGTGCACCGTAGAAAAAACCAGGTGTCCGGTGAGCGCTGCTTGCACCGCAATCTCTGCCGTTTCTTTGTCGCGGATTTCTCCCACGAGAATAATATCGGGGTCTTGGCGCATAAGCGAGCGAAGTCCTGATGCAAATGTGTACTCCCCCTTATCACTTACTTGTGTTTGTTCAATACCATCCAAGTGATATTCAATAGGATCCTCAATAGTAATGATCTTTACTTCGGGACTTAATCTATGACGTAAAAATGCATACAATGTAGTTGTTTTTCCTGATCCAGTGGGTCCGGTATTTAATGCCATACCATTGGGACGCGCTAATTGTTCTTCTATAATTGCCAAATCGTCAGCGCGCAACCCAAGATCTTTTAAATCAAGGGATATCGCTCCTGCATCCAAGATACGCATCACCGCCACCTCACCGAACTCCGACGGAGCAACCGCTACACGAACTTCAATATCTGCTTTGTCTTTCATGGTTATGGTAAAACGACCATCTTGCGCTTCATCGCGAATATTGAGTTTTAAATTAGATAATAATTTAATACGAGAAATAATAGATCGGTACACTTCTCGGGGGAGATTGTCCATCACATCTTGCAATAATCCATCCACACGATACCGAATACGCGCTTCATTTTCTTTTGGCTCAATATGAATATCTGATGCGCGATTTGCTACCGCCCCTAACAAGATGACGTCCATAATACTAGAAAGTTTTCCTGATCCTAGGCGCGCTTGAATAGCTTCTTTTGTTTTTAGAATAGAATTTAAACCATCCGCGGCGATAGGGACTTCTCCCTCTCCCGCCGACACATCAACCGATCCAGAAATAACCTCGTGCGCAACAGAGACAAATCTATACTGATCTAAAATACGTGCCAAAGATGAAAGCGACACCACATAGAGTGTTATCGCATACCCCTTTTCTTCAAGTGTTTTGAGTATCTCTTTTGTTTTGGAGTATTTTGTATCATATGCAATCATCGCAATCTTTTTTTCTCGTGCCGCAATAACTGCGCAATGTCCTTCTCGCGCGGTATGTTCATCTAATAACGCCAGCGCCTCTAAATTCAGAGAGATTCGTTCTGGTTCCAGATACGAAGATCCTAGCGTCTGCGCGCGACGTTGTGCGTCGCGTTCTTCTGCTTCTCTCTTCATCTGAGACAGTTGTGCTTGTAATTTATCGTCTGGCATATGAAGTAAGTATAAAGGAGAAAGGCGAAATGGTAAAGTAAAAACGTCTATTTATTCCTCTTTGTCTAAAAAATTGACATTTTTACATATAAAGAGTATAATATATACAGTAATTCAAAAGAGGAGAATACACAAATGAAAACGAGAAGGAACATATTGTTTTTTCTACTTCTGGGAAGCGCTCTGTTTGTTGGTTGCTCAGCTTCCCTAAACACAGGAGCGTACGAAAATACCATGACTGTAGTAAATACGGCCACCACTTTAGATGACGATAAGTTAGACATAATCGTCAATGTAAAAAAGGTAGGAGAAGTATTTAACAAAGAAGGAAAGGATAACTACCTTCCCATCCTATTACGCTCTGGATGGTTTAGCAATGTGATGACCTCACAAGAATATCTCATCCTTGCACTTGGTAAGAAAAACGGAAAAACAGTTGCCGCCGAAAGGAAGGTGTGGGCAAGCACCATGCAGTATGTCCACGACGTCTGGATAATAACAGACGAAATGTTGCGTCCATTTAGTTTCAGCCGTGTCGGATTTTAGCTTCTGATTGCCGAGAGTTTTCTCTCGGCAATCATGCCCCTTTTGAGATCATAACTTGTTTGTGATTTCAAAATTGGTAGCACATAACAAAAATTGATTTGTATACTTAACTTGTAAGTCGTTCTTATTATTTAAGTAAACAAATCAATCATATTTGGAGGTGATCGTGGAATATATAGTACTAATTAATATTGCAATATGTCTTTTTGCCATCGCGTGTGGAGTTACATTCTTAACAAAAGGAAATAATACTGACGAAGCACTGAAAAGATACATAAAATCCGTCTACAAAAATATCCTTGGATTCAATCTCGGGCTAGAACCATCCCAAACAATTTTGGAACTAGTCAGAAAGAAAAAAAGGGAACAAGGAATTAGGCTATTGTGTGTGGGCATATTTGGACTCATGGTATTAAGTCTTCTCATAAACATAAAATAGACCAACAAATAAAAAACAAAAAACTAAAAGAGATCGAGTGTTCTACATTTAATAAGGTTGCAGAAAACGATTTTATTAAGCATGTCCCCAGCGAAGACTTGGCGTGATGTATAAAGTAAGATGCCTTTTGGGCGGTAGTTCTGATATTTTTCAGAGCTACTGCCTTATTTTTTATTTTATCTCCATACTTCTCTCGTTTTCAATATTACCATACTCCAGATTTATTCGTATCGCGTTTTTCAATATCAAACCCTTCACATTCCCCGGCCATTCCATTAACACCACCGTATGTGGTTGTTTTTTTATTTCATTAAACCCAATTAACTCTAAATCTTCTTTAGACTTTAATCTGTATGCATCAATGTGCCAAATGTCAGATATTGTATTCTTAGTTTTTAGTTTTTTGTCTTTAGTTGTGCTGTATCTCTTCGCGATCACAAATGTCGGACTTGCTGCCTTTGGCTTTATTCCAAAATGCTCCAAAAATCCTTTTGTAAAAGTAGTCTTTCCCGCCCCCAAATTGCCCTCCAATAAAATAAAAATAGGTTTTTCGTGTAACGACTCGCGACAAGAAATCTGCTGTGCGATAGATGCGCCAATTTGCTTGGTAACTTTTTCAGAAAAACTAATTACTTTAATCATATAATAATTTCTTTTTGAGCTTTATCCCGACGCTTCAGTCGGGACCCCAACTAATACGTCGGGGCTATCCACTAATCACTAGCTACTCGCTCCTCATCTTAGAACCAAAATGACAAGGCTAGGACGGCAATGCTACAACCTATATACAATCCCATATTTTTATATATGTATTCACGCGTAATAACACCCGTGCGCGCTACAGAAATAACGTCATCACCAATAACCACAAAAATCAAAAACAACGCCGCTATATCAAGTCCGTGCATAGACAAAAGCGTTACCCCCCACACATACTGAAGCATGAGCAACGTGAAGAGCAGATATATAACCGAGTCATCAGCATTCCAAACCTGTGTGAGAAATCTGTTTCTATCACGAAATAAGAGATAAATACCTCCCCACACCAATACCGTTGAGAAAAATGAAAAACCCGAAAATGCGTTTGTTGCCCACCACGCAACATTCATTCCAATAGTCATATAATAAAATAACTGTAACGCCGCGTCATAACGTGAAAATCTATACCCTATCGCGCCTAAGAACAATGCCAATAAAATTGCAATACACACTGCGGCAGCAAACAATAACGTTCCTCCACTTATATCTTGTATAACCCACAAAGAAATAAATGAAAACAACGTAAATGAAATTCCCATCTTTCCTCTCCCGCGAACCTGCGTAGCGTAGAGATATATCACATAACACAACCACGCAAACGTTCCCCACGCGCTTACTCGCGAAGCAAGTTCAAGAGCCACCAATCCAACACCACTAAGCAATAGTGATGGTATGGGGGGATTTAAGAGAAATTTTAACTTTTTTGCGATCATTGATTTCTCGCTTAATAAGCTTATCTGCTAGTTTATCAAGAATTTGCTTCTGAATCACGCGCTTGATAGGACGCGCGCCAAACAGTGGATCATATCCTTCTTGCGCAATAAATTTCTTTACCGGAGCATCCACTTCTATGCGAAAACCTTTCGCGGACATTTTTTTAAGAACCATTTGTTCTATCTGAATTTCCACAATCTTGGTAATATCTTTCAACGAGAGTGGATTGAATACAATAATTTCATCTAATCGGTTCAAAAACTCAGGACGGAAATTTTCTTTCAACGAATCCATAACTTTCTCACGAATCACTTCGGTTCGCTCTTTGTGCTTTTCTGTTTCATCTTGTCCACTTTCAAATCCAATCGGCGTTGATTGATTCATGAAAAATTCACTCCCCATATTAGAGGTAAGAATAATGATTGTGTTTTTAAAGTTAGTAGTCTTTCCTTTTGAATCAGTCAACCTTCCGTTATCCAAGACTTGCAATAATATATTAAACACTTCCGGATGCGCTTTTTCTATTTCATCAAAAAGAATTAAGCTATACGGGCGATGACGAATGGTTTCGGTTAAATACCCACCCTCTTCGTGACCCACATATCCTGGGGGAGAGCCGATAAGTTTTGACACTGAATGTTTCTCCATAAATTCGGACATATCAACACGTACCATTGCCTTTTCATCGTTGAACATAAAATCAGAAAGCGCGCGCGCAAGCTCTGTCTTTCCTACCCCCGTGGGACCAAGAAACATAAATGAGCCCAATGGTCTATTTTCATCCGAAAGACCGGCTCGTGAACGACGCAAGGCTCGCGCCACTTCTTGTACTGCTACATCTTGACCCACCACTCGTTGTTTTAAAATCTCCTCAATCTGTAATAGTTTTTCAGATTCAGATTCCAACATTTTTGATACGGGAATTCCCGTCCATCGCGCTACCACAAACGCAATATCTTCTTCATCAACCGATTCTTTAATAAATGAGTTTTGGTTTCCTTTTTGTTTTTTGGCGAGTTTGCGTTCCAGTGTCTTTAGTTCTTTTTCTTTTGCGGGGATTTCTCCATAAAGAATACGCGCCACACGTTCAAGATTTCCTTCTCGTTCCTGTTTGTCCGCCTCTTGTTTCAATCCCTCTATACTTCGTTGCAACACACTCACATTTTCAAAAGAATCTTTTTCCGTCTTCCATGTGGTATAAACCGCATCACTCTCCTTTTTGAGTTGCGCGATTCTTTTCTCTATAACCGCGAGTCGCGCCTTACTCTTTGCATTTTTTTCTTCCGCGAGCGCTGATTTTTCAATTTCAAGACTGGTAAGCTCGCGGCGCATTTTTTCAACATCTGCGGGCATGCTGTCTGACTCTAGCTTGCGCGCAGCGGCGGCCTCATCAATTAAATCAATTGCTTTATCGGGTAGAAATCTATCCGCAAGATATCGCGCCGACAAATGAACTGCCGAGATAATCGCCTCATCGGTAATACGAATGCCGTGATGCAATTCATATTTTTCTTTTAATCCTCGCAAGATTGAAATGCTGTCTTCCACACTTGGCTCTTCAACCATAATAGGCTGAAATCTTCGCTCTAACGCAGCATCTTTCTCAATATATTTCTGATATTCTTTAATAGTAGTGGCTCCAATCGCGCGTAATTCTCCCCGCGCTAATGCCGGCTTCAATAAATTAGAAGCATCCACCGCGCCCTCTGCCGCGCCCGCCCCCACAATCATATGAATCTCATCAATGAAAAGAATGAGTTTCCCCGCGGATGCCTGAATCTCTTTCATAAATGCTTTCAGACGATCTTCAAAGTCACCACGAAATTTTGTTCCGGCAATTAATGATCCTAAATCCAACATAACAATCTCCTTCCCCTTCAAGCTTTCAGGAACTTCGTTGTGCACAATTCGTTGCGCGAGACCTTCCACCACCGCAGTTTTTCCTACCCCCGGCTCTCCGATTAACACCGGATTATTTTTTGTGCGACGGGAAAGTACTTGTATCAAACGGCGTAATTCTTCATCACGACCAATAACCGGGTCTAACTTACCTTCGCGGGCGCGCTGTGTAAGATTTATAGAATACTTTTCTAATACCTGAAATTTATTTTCTGGAGTTTCATCGGTAACCCGCGATGAGCCACGAATCTCATCAAATACTCTCGCTGCCACTTCTTTGGTAAATCCGAATTTACTCAACAATATTCCCGCAGAAGAAGTGGTCTCAACAATCCCCATAAGCAAATGCTCACATGAGATAAATTCATCCTTTTTTGCTCCCGCCATTTTTCCCGCGCGATCTAATACATAGATAAGTTCCTGGGAAAGATACAGTTGCCCCACTTGTTGTGTTTGTGAAAAGATTTTTGGTTGTTTCTCTAGATCCTTTTCTATTTCGGCATCTAAAATATCAAGATCAATCCCCGCTTTTATAAGCATCGGTTGCACTAACGATTGGCGGTCAGCAACCAGCGCCGCCAACACATGAACAGCGCGCAATTCACCGCTATTTTTTTCTGAAGCGATTTCTTGGGCTGTCTGTAATGCCTCTTGGGCTTTTATAGTAAAACGATTAAAGTTTGGCATAAGATGGTTCTGAATTACTGATAATTGCTCAGTATACGAGTTTTTTTATGTTCCGCAATATTGACACGCGACAGATGTGTCAAGTCATTATCTCTATTAATTAGAACTACTTTTCGTCATCATCAAAAAATTCGTAGTAACACAACACCGCAGTAGCGAATAAAACAAACCAGAAAAAGAGTTCTTCAAATGGAAATCCAACACCAAGAATTGAAACCCACCCGATGTATTGCGTCCCTGGGAAGACCCACTGCCCTAAACGAAGGGCGGTAAGTTCATATATAAACGAAAAGAAGAAAAAATATGCAGCAGTAGGGAATATTTTCACGATTAAACTTGGTCTTCTAACAAATTCCAATAGTAAGGGAATAACAACTAATACGCACCCGAACCAAAAATAGAAGTATGGGATATAGAGTAAGTAGTGAAACCATTGATATAAAACGAGAAAAATAGCGAGTAGAGAACCAAATAGTATGGCAAGTTGCGTCATGCGTCTTCCCCAAATTTTATATGTATTGTGGTGATCAAAAAAATATTCATAGAACAGAATGATAAAACAAGCTATCAGGAATGCCCACAAATAATCCTCAAACGGCACTAGCGAGAATAATTTATATGAAAACATTGAATTAACAAACCACTGATTATTCAAGTGCACAATGTAATCAACAACGGTAATGACTGGAGCGACTATTACTAAAGAGAAAACTAAAACTTTTTTTATATTCACCCGTTCCTTTTGTGTTACGACCAAATAGAGACAAGGAATACCAAGGAAAAGGAGAGTAGATGTCAACATGTTCGCCCCTATCAAAAACGAAACAAGTGATGCAACTAATGGCCACGCAAGAAGAATTATAAGATTAGTGGTTTTTTTGCTCATATATATAAGCATAATCAAAAACCACCACCAAGGAAAGTGGGCAATAAAAAAGTTTAGTAAAATTAGTTATTCCTTCCTCTCTCCCAATACTATAGACAATGTCAATTTTTCACCTCCCCGCTGTACTTCTAACTGCACCGTGTCTCCTGGTTTTTTCTGAGTAATAATTGAGGAAACTGACGTATCTTTATTAATATTTTTTCCATCAATAGATACGATAACATCTCCCTCTCGAATCCCCGCTTTTGCTGCTGGAGAATTCGGCTCAACCGCAAAAGAATTTTCGTCTCCTTTTACCAGTGCTCCCTCAGATACAGAGACTGAATATTTTTTTGCAATATCTTCATTTAAGGTTATATATCGCACCCCCAGATATGCCGCTTGTATTTTCCCTCCGCCAACTACTGATTCAATAGAACTGCGTATCGCGTTTACTGGTATAGAAAATCCAATACTCTGAGCTCCCGAGACCATGGCGGTATTTATGCCAATAACATTACCGTTTATATCAAGTAGTGGCCCTCCTGAGTTTCCTGGGTTTATCGCCGCATCAATCTGAATAACGTTTTCAATGGTTTCTGATCCGCTCCCATTACTATCAGAAGCGGTCACCTGTCGCGCGAGCCCCGATACTATTCCCACTGATACGGTGTTACGAAATTCCCCCAGCGCATTTCCAATAGCAATCGCAGTTTGTCCTAATTTTATTTTATCTGAATTTCCCAATCGTAGCGTCGGAAAGCTTGATCCATTAATTTTAACAATCGCAACATCCAATACGGGGTGTCGCGCTACTACCTCCGCTTTATATTTTTTCCCATCATTCGTGAACACCGTATATTCAGCTTTCGTATCACTGACTACGTGTTTATTAGTAACAATGTATCCGTTCGCGGAAACAATAAATCCCGATCCGCCTCCTATGTCTTTCTTTTCAGTACCTTTTTGACAAGGTTGGGAAAATTGTCCGAATGCATCTCCAAAAAATTGTTGGAACTCTGGCGGAAGTTTCCCGAATGGATTTGATGAGGGACATTGTTCAATAATAGGAACATTTTTTGAAATTACGATAGAAACAACCGCGGGATTCGCTTTCTCAACCACGGTAGTTATGATTTTATCATGCGTATCTAATATCGTTCCTTCGTCTGCGGGAGGAAGAATGGAATTTGATTGATTATTTTTCTCTGGGAAAAATGTACTAAAGATATTTTGATACCAATTATCAGCGACACCTCCTCGCGCCGCGGGTATTATATAAAGGAGCGCGCCACCCACTACAAAAATAATAAGCGCAATCAAGAATATTATACGCACTCGACGATTGTGTAATGAAATAAAGTCGTTTTTTTCCATATAATAAATAAATCACCTATATACTATATACGAAAAAAATTAAAAAGTGTTACTAGTGCCACACTCAATACCCCACATCACGCCACACTTCTTTTTTGTACCTTAACTATTGCCTCTACCAACACATCAATTTCTTTTTTTGTTGTTTGTTTTCCAAAACTCACCCTAATACTCTCTTGTGCATAGGTAGCGGATACCCCCATCGCTTGCAATACTCGTGACGGAGTAACGCTTTGTTGCGAGCACGCGGCGCCACTAGAAACTGCAATACCCTCAAGATCTAACGCGATATCGGGTCGCAGCACTTGGGGTATTCTAAAAGAAATAACGTGAGAACTAACGTTCTCTTCATTTCCATAAAATGAGATTCCGGTAACTTCGGTTTGTAATTTTTCTTTTGCATATGAACGCATGGTGGCATAGTGATGCATCTGTTCTTCTTGATTGTTTGTTGCTTCCACAAGCGCCTTTGCGCACCCGATAATTCTATCCGCCGATTCTGTTCCGGACCACCATCCATTTTCTTGTCCTCCACCATATAGTATAGGATCTATAAGAGGATCTTGAGGCATAAGCAAAACTCCAATCCCCGTAGGACCATATATTTTGTGCGCTGATATAGTTATAAAGTCCGCGCCCTTGCAATCTTGCATTAGCAGATGCCCGATTCCCTGCACCGCATCAGTATGAAAAAACGGATACACCGATTGATTTTTCTCTTTATGTGATGCAACAATCTTTGCGATTTCTTTTATGTTTTGAATTATTCCTGTCTCATTATTTACCCATTGCACAGAAATAAGCGCTGTGCGTTCTGAAATTTTTTCGCGCAATTCCTGTATAGAAATATTTCCTTGCGCATCCACGGGGAGAATCGTCAGCACAATTTCTTTCTCTCGCTCCAACATTCGTGCCGTTTCATATATTGAGGCATGCTCAACCGCAGAAATAATAATTTCAGGGGTTATGTGCGCATACAGTTTTTTGAATCGTTTCACAACTCCTTGTAGCACAAAATTATTTGCTGCAGTTGCAGAGGAAACAAACACCACGCCCTGCTCTGCTCTATCAAAAATCTGCGCCACATTTCGTCGCGCCTCATCAATAAATCCACGCATTATCTGCCCTTCATGATGAACACTATTGGGATTGCCTATGTGCTTTTGGATTTCATACATAGCATCTGCCACGCGCGGGTCTAATGGTGTAGTCGCCGCATAATCTAAATAAATACGCTTCATAAATTTTCTAAATATTTTTCTATAAATAACTTAATAAATTCCATGGTCTTATCTTTATCCTTTGCATCACTCTCTGCAACCGAAACAGCAAAACGATATAGCGCATCCGGAGAAACAGTTATCCATTTCTTATTTTTATGGAGAAAAACAAGGAGTGTTGTAACGGCAATTCTCTTGTTTCCATTTTGAAATGGATGATTTTTAACAAGAAAATAAAACAAAGCCGTTGCTTTTCCTGTGAGACCTTTATATAGCGGCTTTCTTTGAAATGTTTGAAATGGAGTTTCTAAACAAGACTCAAGTTTTTGTGGAAAACGAGTTGTAAACTCTGGGATTGGCTCATTCCAAGCCATAAGCTCCTGGGCAAGCTGAAATGCGATAAAGCGCACCTCGTGTAGAGTTATTCGTTTCATACTTTAAGGGATTATTCTTCCCCAAGTTTTTTTAATGTTTTACCATATTCTCTAACAACTCGCGAGACAATACGTTTCATCATTATTTTATCCGTAGAACTCAGGCGTTTCCCCAGTAAACGATCAACCTCTTTTTTACTAATTAAATAATTACGTCCTAACTTTTGGGCTTGTATGGTTCCATTCTTTATGTTTCTGAATACTGAAATTCGGCTTATGCCTAAAATACTCGCTAATTCAGTTGTTGATATGAGCTTCTCCATGATTCATAGGGTAACATATGTTACTCTATGAATCAAGGTTATCCACGGAACACACCAAAACAATATCTAGGGATTATATAGGGTATTGTTAAAACAATCTCTGATACATCAATCGCTCATGCCAATCAAATGAAACTTTTTCAGGATTGGGACTATTGCGCGTAGGAACCAATAAATGTCCTTGTTTCTTTCCCAAATCATATAATTCCTTTGTCACTTTTACATCATTAAGACAATATTTTTTTAACTCTTCTATCTTTCCTTCTCCATAAAGAATGGGCGCATCCATACCATGTCCCGTTTTTCCATATCCTAAATTCTCTTTCGCAAGTAGATCCAAGCTAATACGCTTACCAATATTTAATTCAATCTCATCTAAAATATCTAGGCGCGGAATAGCAAATAAATCAAAATCATAGTGTTTTGCCATAACCGGCAAATCAAATCGCGTAATAGAAAAACCAACTAACAGCCCTGTATTTTTCATTAATTCACCCAATTCATCTAATTGATGCTCATCGTACGCAATATATTTATCTTGATTATATGAGTATACCCCCACCACAGAAATCTGTAGCCCGCCGAAATTGTCTCTCCCTACGTCAGCGAATGTGTTTTTGGTTTCTATATCTATAACAACGGTGTCTTTATTCATAAAAAAGATGGATGATGTTGCTATATTACTTGAGCTCCTCTACGTTGTCAAAAAAATACTTTTCATATTTGAATAAAGGTATCATTTGGTGTTTAATGTAGATATTATTCTTGTATCCGTATGGCAAAAACCAGAAACAAAAAGGTGGAAAAAGAGTCGCGCTCGTCAAAAAAAGAATCAGAATCTTCTTTTATCACAAAAAGGAATCTTGCTGACGAAACCATTCATACCATTTGGGCTCTCGTTTTTATCGCGATTGCAATTTTACTTACCCTTGCTGGATTTCATCAAGCGGGTGTTGCGGGAGAAACTATTTTTTCTTTTCTTGAAACACTTTTTGGGTGGGGATATATTTTACTTCCCGTAACATTTTTAGGCGTTGCCGCAAACTTATTGATACATAAGGAAAATCGTCTTATTTATGCTCCTACTTTATGGGGGTCATTGCTTTTCTTTTTTGCAGGATTGGGATTTATAGATGTTATTTCTGATGGATCTGGGGGGCTTTTGGGTGGTATCGTGGGATATATAAAGATGTGGATTGGGGGTGTTGCCGCGAGCATTCTACTCCTTATCGCCGCAGTGATTGGAATAGTTATTGCATTTGATCACCCTATCAAATTAGACTTCTCGCGAAAAGAAAGAGAAGACAGGGAGCCCAAGAAATCTTCTGAGCCTATTATTACGGGGGAGCAAGAAGAAACCGAAGAGAAGAAAACAAAAGAAAAATCAGAATCATCTGAAAAGGAAAAAAAAGAATCAACCCCCTCACTTAAAGAATCATTGTCTGCAGCAATTCTCCCTAATAAAGCCAAGGGTGTAGTCACTAAATTTGCTGATTACAAAGCTCCTCCACTTGAACTTCTTAAAACCGCAGTAGAAAAACCGAGCGCGGGAGATTTGCACGCAAACTCAAATATCATCAAACGAACTTTGGAAAGTTTCGGTATTGCGGTTGATATGGGAGAGATTAATATCGGACCAAAGGTTACTCGATTTACTTTGCGCCCCGCTGAAGGAGTGAAGCTTTCTCGCATTACTGCCTTAAACCAAGATTTAGCGCTTGCGCTTTCAGCGCACCCCATCCGCATTGAAGCCCCTATCCCCGGAAAGCCCTATGTAGGGATAGAGGTTCCTAATAAAACTGCGGCGGTGGTGCGATTGGGAAACCTTATATCCTATCCTGATTTTGCAACTTCGGGAGCTCTGGGATTTTGTATCGGACGCGATGTGACTGGGGAACCTATTTTCTCAAATATTGAAAAAATGCCTCACCTTCTTATTGCAGGAGCAACGGGTTCCGGAAAATCAATTACACTCCACTCCGTTCTTATTTCGTTATTGTACAAGAACTCACCACAGATGCTAAAGCTTATCCTTATTGATCCGAAACGTGTAGAGCTTACTTCATACAATGGACTTCCCCACTTGATTGCGCCGGTAGTTATTCAAGGGAAAAAAGCGTTAGGGGTATTTCGTTGGGCCATCAATGAAATGGATCACCGCTATGAAACACTTATGAAAGCAGGCGCGCGCGATATTCAAAGTTATAACAAAAAGAATTCTGACAATCCTCTGCCCTTTATTGTGATTGTGGTAGATGAAATGGCAGACTTAATGGCGGCATATGGACGCGATGTAGAAAACGCCATTGTGCGCTTAGCACAAATGGCGCGCGCCACAGGAATCCACTTAATTCTCTCTACTCAGAGACCATCGGTAGAAGTTATCACGGGGCTTATTAAGGCCAACATTACTTCTCGTATTGCGTTGCAGGTGGCAAGCCAGATAGATTCTCGCACCATTTTAGATACCGCAGGAGCAGAAAAATTATTAGGAGGAGGAGATCTGTTGTATGTATCCGCGCAACTTTCAAAACCAAAACGTATTCAAGGCGCGTTTATCTCTGAAGAAGAAATTAAGGCGGTAACCGACTACATAAAAGAAAATAATAAAGATCTTATTATCGATGAGGATACCGGACTCACCTTTGATGGAGGAGAAAATGCTGGAGACGAATCAGCTTCAGCCCCAGCGAGTGAAAACAGGGAATCTGAGCGCGGCAAAAATCCATTTGATTCATTTGAAGATACCGAAGATGAAGACGATATGTTGGAAGAAGCTATTGAGGTAGTGAAAGAAGCGCAAAAAGCATCTGCGTCATTATTACAACGCCGCCTCAAAGTTGGTTATGCGCGCGCCGCGCGATTATTGGATATTATGGAGGACAAAGGACTTATCGGTCCTGGAGATGGAGCAAAACCACGAGAAGTATATATTGCAAAAGACAGTGAGTAGTGGTTAGGGATTAGTGACTAGATACAAGAAGAATAACTAAAAACCTCATATAGATGAGGTTTTTAGTTAGTAAATAAGCTATGTTTTATTGTATTGACTCTTTTGTAAAACGGGTGTATAATATAAACAGAAACTTGAAGACTCTTGATTGGTTATTTGTATTTAGGATCCTCCACCCCGAACACAAACAACCAATCAATAAAAAACTTGGGGGAAAAAATGAGAACGAAAGAAAAAGAAAGATTTCCAAAACTTCTTGCTGCCATATTTTTATTTGGAGGATTGTTTGTAATATCTATCCTCACTCAAATAAAAGCATTGCCGCAAGGAGACAAACCCTTAACGGGACTTTTCCTATATTTTTCTCTGTGGGGAGGGGTTACTTTCGCCACAGGACTCACATCGCTCGTCTGCTTAAATGACTCGTGGAACTATAAAAAATTGGATTTTGTTGAGACCATTAGTCTTACTATGATCATTTTTGGAGCGTTGGCGTTTCTCTTCTCAATAGGAATCGCAACATCACCTCCAATTTTTTCATAACCTTCCTCTGTGTCCCGCCTTGTGCGGGGCTTTTCTTTTTTAATACTCACCCCTTTACCCTTTCTCCTTTCTCCTCTATACTATTTTTATGTCTCTCACCGAGCTAAAAACATTTAAAGAAACCCTTAAAGACGAGATGCGCGCCCAGGGTATTTCGGTGGCTAAATTAGCTGAATTAACCGACATCTCCCCTAATCATATTACCGCGCTTATGGAGAGTGATTTTTCACATCTGCCTGCGGCCCCCTATGTGCGCGGATACATACTTAAAATATCTGAAGTACTTGAGCTTGATTTTGATATATTATGGCGTAGATATTCACGAGAGAGTGAAATTAAAAAATCGGGAGAAAAAGATGTCTTACCGAGAAACCGATACGCATTTCACCCCGTTAAAAAAAGCTCCCTGCTCATTGTTGCCGCCATTGTTGTTGTATTAGTGATAGGGCTTCCCGTTATCGCTGATTTCTTTGGAAAACCGTCACTTGAAGTTATTTCCCCTGCCGGAGATACCGAAATTGTAACCGAAAAATCATACACGGTTAGTGGAAATATTCAAAATCCAAAAGATCGCGTATTTATCAATCAAACCGAGGTTCCTGTCACTCCCGATGGTAAATTCCAAATACAAAAAGATTTAGATGAAGGGGCTAACACCTTTGTTATTAGTACCAAACGTTTCTTGGGAGGAGAAACCACTATCACGCGTAATGTCTTTTACAAACCCACAGGAGTAAAACTGCCTGAATCAGCCACCTCATCAGCATCATCAACATCTCACGAATCCTCCTCAACCTCAACTAAAAATCAATAAACAGTCTTCTAAACAAGACTGTTTTTGTTTTATATAAAGCCACCAATTGGTACTTATTCCAAATTGTAAATCTAGCATAACCTAGGTATACTTATCACAAATAACATTATTACCCTCTATGAAAAAAGACATTAAAAAGTCAGAGGAAACATCTGGCAAAGAAAAAAATCACGATTTAGAGAATCTTATAGAAAGTCTCCAAAGTAAATTTGGAGAAGGGGCTATTATGAAGTTGGGAGACCAAAAAGCAATGAAAGTAGAAACGGTTTCTACCGGATCATTCTCGCTTGATGTGGCGCTAGGAGTAGGGGGGCTTCCCAAAGGAAGAGTTATAGAGGTATTTGGTCCCGAGTCATCAGGAAAGACAACTCTAGCACTCTCAGTTATTGCGCAATCTCAAAAAAATGGAGGACGATGCGCATTTATAGATGCCGAGCATGCCCTGGACCCCGAATACGCAAAACGAATTGGTGTAAAGGTTTCTGAGCTGCTTATTTCTCAACCCAACAGTGGAGAAGAGGCATTACAAATTCTAGAAAACCTTGTGCGTTCAGGACTTATTGAAGTTGCGGTTGTTGACTCAGTCGCCGCGCTCACTCCGCGCGCCGAGATTGAAGGTGAAATTGGTGATCAACAAATCGGACTACAAGCTCGTCTTATGTCGCAAGCGCTTCGTAAACTCGCCGCAATTGCTTCAAAATCAAACACCATCATTGTATTTATAAACCAGATCAGATCACAGATAGGTGGTATGACGTGGGGGAATCCCGAAACAACTCCTGGCGGTCGCGCGCTTAAATTCTACGCGTCAGTTCGTTTGGATATTCGTCGTATTGCTCAAATAAAGAAGGGAGAAGAGGTGGTGGGCAATCGTACCAAAGTAAAAGTGGTAAAAAACAAAGTTGCGGCCCCGTTCCGTTCAACTGAATTTGATATTCTTTACGGACAAGGCATCTCATACGAGAACGATATTCTTAACACAGGATTGCAACTGGGAATTGTCAAAAAAACTGGAAATACCCTGTCATTTGAAAATGAAAAGTTGGGAGTGGGAATGGACGCCGCCCGCCAAAAATTAGTAGATGATAAAAAAATACTAAAGGATATAGAAAAGAAGATACGAGAAAAAATAAAAGAATAATATAAGAAAAATCGCCCATAATGGGCGATTTTTTATACAACACTTGCATTATTGTGTAAAGTAGTATATAATAAGGTTATAAAAACAAAGACGGGGTTTTTAAAATGGCACATTTAGCGACGGACTCGGGAAACCAGCTAAACATATTTTCTGAGAGTAATTTAATTGATTCCATAATAAATTGTCTTGGTGGAAAGGAAATCACCGGCAAGGAAAAAATGGAGCTACAGGAAGAAATTACTCGCCAAGAAGAGACCAGAAAAAAGGTTCAAGGTTGGCTCAGCTGGTACAATAGAAGTTAGTCTGCGGAATAAATTCTACAGCAGACATTAAGGGCGCTTCGGGCGCCTTTTCATTTTTTGAAGTACTTGCGCACAATCTTCACTACTCACCATATAATACGATATACTACTTTCATGATCGCCATTCTTTATAACATCCGTAGCACACATAATGTGGGATCTATATTCCGCACCGCGGATGCTCTTAATGTTGAAAAAATATATTTGTGCGGAATCACTCCTGACCCCATAGATAAACTTGGACGTCCACGAACCGATGTAATAAAAGCATCTCTCGGAGCAGAAAAAACAATTCCTTGGGAACACGTCGGTACCAGCATTCGTTCCACCGCAACAATTTCTCTTATTAGAAAATTAAAACAAGAAGGATATACCATTGTTTCTTTAGAACAAGATAAAAAATCCACCCCCCTTTCTTCGTTCAAAAAGACAAAACAAAAAATTGCCCTTATAGTGGGCAATGAAGTAGACGGGGTTCCTAGCTCTATCCTTTCACACTCAGATACTATCATTGAAATTCCCATGTGCGGAATGAAAGAATCTCTTAATGTCTCAGTGGCATTTGGAATCGCGGGGTATTATCTAGTTAATCAGAAAACAAAAACGGGGGTGATAAGAAAAAGAGAATAGAGTGTTAAGAATCAGAGAGTCAAAGTGGGATAAACAAAATAGGCCAAAGTTTTTGACGATCGTCAAAAACTTTGGCCCTTTAACCTTTTTTTATTATTGGGATTGTTTTTCTATATACGCGCGAATTTTGTCGTATTTTTCAAACCCCTCAGTAGGGAGAAGCACCGACGAATATAATGTTGAAGTAGGACCCTGCACCGGAACAAAAGAAGTGGTAAACAGCTTAGTGGTAAAGTCCAATACAATATTTTTTGTTTTTATATTTGAAAGCTTTCCCACTTCAGATAGGTACGGCATAATCCGAGATATTCCAATAGTCGTATGCTCAAGCAGATTTTTATCTATAAGAAATTTTTTTACTACTGCAATTTTATCTTGCGTGGACATTGCCTTTATTTTCTTTAAAACACTATCTATAATTTCTTGCTGATTTCCTTCACGAAAGAAATCTCCTTGTGGGTTAAATCTATTACGCATAAGCCACACCGCATCTTCCCCATTTAAATGATGCGCCCCCACACCCAAGGTATACCCAGACACCCAATCAGTAGCGGGTTCTTTTAATACCACATCAACGCCCCCAACCGCATCTACCACATCTTTTGCAAGAGTCAGATCAATCACCACATATCCATCCATAGAAAAACCAGTGATTTCTTCTGCTTTCTCCAAAAGCAAATCGGTTTTGTTGCGTCTAAATGCTTCATTAATCTTGAATTGTTCGGAGTCGCTTGAAACCCACAGATCACGCGGAATGGAGACTAGAAACACTGTTTCCGTACTGGGGTCAAATCGTACCACCATAAGTGAATCAGTTAATGTTCCGCCATTATACGTTTCCCCAGGCCTTCCTAATACCAAAACGGTAATGGGCTGAGGAGCAAAAATATTGGTAAAAAACTTTTCTATGCGTTGCAACCCCGAACCATTCCACGCAGCGCTTCGCGGAGGAACCGCTAATAAACCAATAACGATGGCGCAAATAACTGCTGCTATTGCAAACCAACCTAAATGACGGTTTGTAATTTTTATTCTCGTTTTATGTTTCTCAATATCCATGTGACGCGTAAAGATTTTCAAGTAAACTCACTACTAATATGGGACCCGTACCACCCGGGGTAGGCGTATACAACCCTAAGTGATCAATAGAATTTTTTGTGTCATTAAAATCTCCTACTAGTTTTCCATCCTGAGTTCTTCCGTATCCAAAATCAATAACCCACGCTCCTGATGCAACATCTTTTCCACTTATAAGACCCGCGCTCCCCGTTCCTAAAATAATTATCTCGCTATCTTTTAACTTATTACTATCAAATCCCTTGTCAAAAGAATTCACACAAGAAATCTCTTTTCCTAACCATGCGCTTATAGGTTGTCCGATTAATTTTCCCTGTCCTACCACCGATACCGACGCTACAGAATGTATACCTTTCTCATACTTTTGTAAAATATGTTTTACTACTCTCACCGCGGGTGGAATTATCGCCCCCCTTCCCTGGAAAAATGCGCCAAGATTCCGAGCCCCCAAACAATCAATATCTTTTTGCGGAGGAATCGTGTTTGCTATATACGAGCTGTTACATAAGGAGGGTAACGGAAGCTGAATAATCACTCCTACGCATCGTTTTGCATTCGCAACCCTTCTTACTCGTGCGCGCAGAGTATCATTTGTGTCTGAGGATAAAACCTCATACCGTCTCGTCTCTATACCAAGTTGTTTTGCATATATTTCCTTCTGTTTCACAAATGAAGAAGCGGCCCCATCACCAGAAGAAATAAATATTGCAACAAAACCTTTTATGGCTGGTTGTTGCACGAGCTTGTCTAAAATATCGCCCGCAATATGCTTGCCATTAACTACTATAGGACTCATGATCCACAGTATACCACGCTTTATCTTTTAATAGGAAAGTCTCTCGTTAACTTACGAACCACCTGTTGCGCATGAAGAATATTCTCCTCCCCAGAAACAACTTTGTATACAAGTATAGCTATTTGACTCATCTGTTTTGATTTCATTCCTCGTTGTGTTACCGCATAAGTTCCCATGCGTATCGCCGATGGTTCTTGTACTGATACATCCCCCGCAATAGCATTTCTGTTTGCAAGAATCCCAACCTGTTCCAATATATATTCAACTTCTCCTCCATGTAATCCAAGCGGACGCGCATCAAGTAATATCACGTGACTTTCCGTGCCACCACCAATCACCGCGCCCCCTAATTTTTTAAATGCAGCCGAGAGCGCTTTTGCGTTCTGCGCTACGCGTGTATAATATGCTTTTGATTTTTTTGCTATCCCTAAACCAACACCAATCCCTGCGATAGTATTCATGTGTGGGCCCCCTTGCATACCCGGAAACACCGCTCTATCAATCTTTTTTGCTATCAATGTTCGCGACCAGATAATAGCTCCCCGTGGACCAAAGAGTGATTTATGAGTAGTACTCATCACCACATCAGCATATAAAAATGGGGATGGGTATACTCCTGCGGAAATAAGTCCCGCATAATGAGAAATATCAGCAAGATGCAACGCTCCCACTTTTTTTGCAATTTCACTAATTTTTCTGAAATTAATTTTAAACGGATATGCAGATGCTCCTGATATAATTAATTTTGGTTTGTGTTGTGTCGCTAATTTTTCTAATTGCACATAGTTAATGCGATAATTTGCATCAACTCCATAGTGATATATGGTATACCATTTGCTGGTTATACTTGCTCTTGATCCATGCGATAAATGCCCTCCCGCCGATAGATCTAATGCTAGTATCGTATCTCCTGGCTCTAACAATGCTGAATAAATTTCACTATTTGCGATAGCTCCTGAATATGACTGCACATTTACATTCCACGTCTTTGAAGATAATTTGAATAAATCTAACGCGCGTTTCTGAACCAGCGACTCAAGCTTGTCATAAATCTCGTTTCCTGGATAATATCTTTTGTCGGGATACCCCTCGCTGTATTTATCAGTAAGTATTGAACCCACAACATCCAGCACCGCCTGTGGCGCATAGGACTCTGAAGCGATAAGATTTATCTGCCCCTCTTCTATCC
>JAJYXK010000001.1:5255-10012 GCA_021801825.1 bacterium | reverse complement strand
TAGTGTTTATGCGGTGTTTTTTGACTATTATGGAAGTTATCCACACCCTAGAGTAAAGTATTTTGTCTTAATCGTTGTCGTGCAATTTCGCAATATTTTTCTTCCCTTTCAATCCCTATAAAGTTTCTATGAAGATTTTTACAAGCAACCGCAGTAGTTCCAGAACCTAAGAAAGGGTCAAGTATTATATCGTTCTCTTCCGTTGAGTGCATAATCGGTGTTTGTACTACCTCTAGTACCTTCTGTGTATCGTGCTGTTTTTCTTGTGGATTTATTCTTTGTATAGCCCATATATCAGTAAAATATTTACCCAATTCACTAGGTTGTTTGATCTTTGGATTTCCTTTGATAGCAAATATTATAAACTCATGGCGATATTTATACTGTGAACCTAAACCATGAACCATTTTATCCCACACTATACAAGCTTTAACCTTGAACCCCCCCCCGACGAGTCCATTATACCAACGTGGGTATTCTTTCCAGTTTATATAGATATATAATGACTTGTCACTCTTTAATATTCTAAAAAATTGATTTACACACTCATCTACAAGTTTTTGATAATCGGAATCCTCGTAGTCATCATCAAAGAAATGGCTCAACCAGGTTGAGCCAGACGAATTCTTCTGACTCATTCCAGTATTATACGGTACATCAGTTATTATACTATCAATACTCCCATCTGGTATTTCTTTCATAACTTCTAAACAATCTCCTTGTATGATTGTATTTTTTATTTCTTCTATATTCATATCTCAATTATTTTTACTTGTGTTCCATTCTTTACGACTGATTGAATTGTTTAATCTCTTTACCTTTATATTTATCGTTGCTAAATCTACATCACAATCATCAAACGCAATATCAACGCAATTCTTGTCTTTCTGTTTAACGAGAACAGCATCTGGTTTTAGTCCTAATTTTTCACCCCACGTTTTTGCATAATCAATACCACTACCAGACCACAGTATCATAGTATGTCCTTGTGCCTGAAACCATTTATAAATTGCTATTGTTTCATAATTCGGAGTATCTCTATCTAATCCAGTAGCAACACTCGGGATTATCAAAGTATCGTCTACATCAAAAGCAATTCTCATAATTTTATTATTTTAATACTTGTTATCATATTGACTAATCCTCCGAACCGATAGTTATTCTTTTGAGCGATTAAGAATTGCTCCATAACGTGTTTATATCCTCGTTCTTTGATTAACTTCATAATGAGAGGATAGGATACTTTCTTTTGATAGAACTCATAAACCTCGGAAGCAAGGGCGGATTCTTTACTTTGCTTTTTTGTTTCCGGTTGAAACTTTTGGAGATATGATTGTATATCCATTTTCTTGTAAAACTTTTAATAAATCTTCAAGTTTTATAGTTATCCATATAGCACCACCATAATTTTCTCCAACGAGTACATTTACTTCATCTTTATCAATGGAGATTTCCTCTTTCGTTATATCATACCATTCGCTCATATTTCTGGTTTTTTATCAAATATACTCTCTAAGAGTAGTTCTTCAGGTGTCATACTCAACTTTCTTATGTAATTCTTGGTTTTTTCAATATCCGAATCAGCCAAACCATCTGGATATACTTTTGCTAACGTTCTTAATCTCGTTATTACCATTCTCAGAAAATACCAATCAACTTTTATTCTCGGATTCTTATCATCAAGTTCTGCAACTTTCAAAATATCCATACCTGTTCCTAATTCTTCAATGTGGTCTACTCCTTCAGATTTATATTTATCGTCCATATTTATTTTATTACTTAATTCTATTATAGCACAATTATTTTAGGGGCTGTGGATAACTTTCTGCGATTATATTCTATTTCTTTTTGCTGTAATTTCTTACGATTTTTATTTATCTTTTTCATTTTTCGCGCGAATTTAATTTTGTCGTAATGATTTATTTTTAATCCCGGAAGTTTAATTCCTCTTCTTTTTAATTCCTCGTGATATTTGTCTAGCTCTTGTTTTAGTTTATTCTTATCCATATCTTACAGCTTTTCCCCTATATGGGACTCAATGATTGTTTACAATATTACAGCCCATTGAATTAAGAACAGAGGGGAAAAGTTGGCAGAACCATAACTTATCTGCCTCTATTCTCAATCACCACTAGTGTTTTTGAATGAGAACACTAAAAACTCGGGCGTTTTTCTTTTGTGGGTTTCAAGTAAATAAAAAACCTCTTACTGCTCGCCTGGTCTGTCTGTACCAGACAAGACGATGAGTAAAAGGTCTTGTAGTTGTAGTACAGATACAAACAAACTCGTTGTTTTTTAATTTACATATAGAGTATAGCATACATACAAAATAAATGCAAGTTTCTCTACTCCTATGGACGCTTGAGTTTCCTCGTCTTGGAACTCAAACGCCATATATGCAAAGGTGATGTTTACCACCAAGCCCTTGTATTATTTGGGCTTTCGCCCATAGGAATAGGGAAGCTATTTTATAAACTTTTTAATATACGGATTACGTTCCACATTTTCTTTCTTTGTTCATATTTTTTTTATTACTTATACTTTTATATGCCTCTCCGCATAACATATCTATTGCTCTTTGTTTACACTCTTCTGAACAAAACGTATTCGCAGAATATATATTCCAATTCTTTCGTTTTCTTTTATGACATATAGAGCAAGTTACTGCACCATATTTTTTATATTCTTCTAGTAATTTTTTCCAATTTTGCATATTTATATATCACATACGCTTTTTACTAAATCCGTACCTATCTTTCTATATAGATACACTTATGTACCTATCACACACTCTAAGCCGAACAGAAACGAAGATAAGGATTTGACGAGTCCGTTTTCAGATTCTCGTAGAAGTCACCTTATATAGAACAATCACGCTTGTACTTTTTCGTGTATATATCCACGTGTTCCTTCCTCCGCTTCCGTGAAGCGTCTACCTATTCCGCCACATCATTTCTGCTCGGCTTGGAATGTACGATTGTGGTGCAGGTATTTAGTCCTGCTCGGACATTTCGCTCATAGAGCACCCACGACAAGCATGGAAGTGGTAATTTATCATATGATTATTTCCCACCGACCCCACACTGAACGACCACATAAACCAACAATCTATATAAGCGACTGGGGGTGTGGGGCAAGGTTTGACTTGCAGACTACACGATAAACTTGTAATTCCTCATTCCCATAGATTGATTGTCTATCTCCATCTATAAGTTAACACAGGTATCGTTCAGAAGTGTGCCAGTGTAGGTAATTACTCCCACACCTCGGCATTGGGTGTCTAGAATCAAGTCCGTTTTCAACACTTTCCACTGAGAGGCTCACAGTCCTCCACCCACACTCTCAATCGCCTATTTGTAATGAACTGATGGGGAGAGAAGAATGAGCTTTAATATCATATAACTCATCAGCCATTGACTAACTGATATTTGCAACGCTGTTTTTAATCTACTCCTCCCATCAATTCACTAGCTATAAATAGTATACCATACATTTTTCAAAAAATCACGTAAACTGTGGATAACTTTATCCACTCAATTCAGCTAGTTTTAATGCCGATATTTTAGATTCTAAATCAGTTTTTATCTGTTCTAACTCCTCATAAGTGTAAAATGGTTTTTTCCACTTTAGTTCTTCTAGCTCTTGAATTATTCCAAATCCATACTTTGCTTCTAACTTAATTGCATATATATCTAATGCACCACTCTTATATGTGTTGCATCCTTGACACTGACAATTTATATTCCTTTCGTCAAAGTCTAAACAGCCGTGCTTAAAATGACCTGCGTTCATAACGGGATATTTTTTTCCACACGTAATACAAATTCCTTTATCCCTTAACCTAACATACTCGCTCATTAAAGACCAGCACTTTCTTTTGAGCTTTTTAACTTTGTCTTGATACCAAATTTTAGTACCCTCACGATGTTTTTTTCTCATTTTTTAACGCTTGTCTAACCTCTTTTTGTGCTTTCTTTTTACATTCATTACACGCCATAAAATCCATTCTTTGTGAACGCATCATATCACGTTTGCATACTGAACATTGTACTATCTTCATTTTCTTAGATTGTGTCATACTGGATAAATTGTTTACTTGCTTCTAATACTGATTTTGCATATTTTAGATTTCCATTCTTTGGAGCATTATAACGAGAGAATGCGTTGGTTATTCTCCCTTCTTTGTAACCATAGGAAATTAGTTTGTCCGCAGCCCATTCAAGCTCTTTTCTTAGATTGCCTATAATTGACTTTGCTTCAGGATTTGCGTTCTTACATATATTTATCTGTAATATACCGTGAGAACATACACCATCTCCTTTTACTGATAAATCTACTTCATCAGTATAATACCACGCTCCTCTTGACTCAGTATATGCTTGACCGAGTAAATGACTTGGTTTAATTCCCTTCTCTTTTGCTACTTCTACTATTGTTGCGACCAATTGTTCTTTCTCTGTTTTTGGAGTTTCTGCATAGATAGTCCGTTGTGGGATTATCATAATTATCATTATTATTCCAAAAACAATACATAGAGTTTTTATTAGTTTTTCCATAATGCTGGATGATGCAATGTCTGATATGCTCACATCCTGCCTAGTGGCTTTATTTAATAATAAAAGGGCAGTTGCCTACCCTACTATAAGTATACCATATTGGGACGGACGATACAATTGGGAGCCTGTGGATAACTGTAACATATGTTACTCCACTAATTCTCTATCTATTTTAGAAAGTGGCTTATTTATTCGCTCTTT
>JAJYXK010000001.1:0-5155 GCA_021801825.1 bacterium | reverse complement strand
GCGGAGATTGGATTTGCACCAATGTTCTCAAGATTATGGGTCTTGCGAGATACTACTTCTCTACTCCGCTAAATCGTGGTGATGTTAGGCACACCACCGAAGCCATAGTTTATAATACTGTATAGAGTTCTTTAATCTTTGGCTCTATTTCCTCATAATGCTTTGCGCGGGAAGTCCTTAATAAAAGTATTATGATTTCATACAGCGTAAGATTTCCAAACGCTTTGTGGATGATTTCGTGACGATATTTTTTGATAAAGAGCATATTCTCTTTTCTCGTATTACCACCACGACTTTTTGGTTTACAATGATGACGATTTCTACCCTTCTTCATTTGAAACCTCCATTACCAGTTTCCCGAATTTCCTATATTGTCTATAAAGACTATAGGTTTTCTTTTCTTTACAACTTTTTTCTTTTTGGGAATGACTACTGTTTTCTTTTTATGGAGAACCGTAGTTTTACGCTTTGGTGTTATTGTGCGTTTCATCTTTTACCTCCATTGACTCAAGTTGTTTCTTTGTAAGAAATGCTAATCTTCTATGACCACATCCATAGAAAATTATTGAAACCAGAAAGAGATTTTCTGATATAGTATGTACCTGTGCGATACCTATTCTATCAGTCTGTACTCTTTCGTTTTTATAACATTCAATACACGCAGTATTGACGACCATTGTATACCTCCTTTTTAATGTTCTATATATATTATACACCCAAAATATTTTTCCCTGTGGATAACTCGGTTATAGAAACGACAGTCCCTTTAGGGATAGCGTCTTGGGTGTAAAATTGGTCTTCTGAAAATCCTGAACAAAATACATAATAGTCAGCTTCTTCTTTAATGAAAAATCCCATAGTAGTTACTGTCCACGGAGCTATTATATCATCAAAATCTTTCCACTCGCTCTCGTGTTTTATATCTCTCCACTTGACTAAGTATGGTTGTAGATAGTTCATTTTAATATATATTCTTTTGGTATAGCGCGTCCTAAACTATTACCTCTACTCCATTTTCCACACTCTTGACATTGGAATCTCCTATGTATCATTCCTCCTGATAGTTCAACTCCTCTGCTTTGTACTTTATCACTCCCGCAAATTGGACAAATATGTTTATATGGAGATAATTCATTCATATGTCTATGATTGTCCCACCCTCTTAATTTTAGATAAACTTTCTCTAACAAATCAACATCCTGTATATTGTATTTTCTCATTAGCTTGAGAGATTTTTTATCACGCGCCATACATCCGAGCCATAAGTCAAAACCTCCCGTATCTACTTTTCTTCCTAGTCCTAGATATTCTCCCAAATCATCCAATTTATTTGAATTAAATCTAAACTTATTCTTAGCTATCTTTTTAGTATCTATAGATATAAATGGTTTTGTAGGTGGTAAGCTGTGTTTTATAAATGCTCTATTAGCCATTTTTATATCAAAGCTATCTCCATTATGAGCCACCACAGTGTCTGCTTCGTTAAATAGTTCGTGGAGTTTCTTAGTTACTTCGTATTCTCCATTCTTAGAAAAATCATATTCTGAAATAAATTGTGTCTTGCCACCAAGCCACTTATAAGCAAAGCACATAATATGCCCTTCCTCTTTGAACTCTATAACGTCTTGTTCGTATTTTCCCCACGTATATCCTACATTCGGGGTTGTCTCTATATCAAATAGAAGTATTTTTTGTTTCATCTGGTGGACTGTGCAGGAGTTGAACCTACATAACCGGTCAGTCCATAGATACCATTCGGACGTATTTAGTCGGCAATAGCCCGTTCCTGAATAGTATCAAAATCTATCTCCACAGTTTGACGGCTAAGTATATTTGTTTTTTTCCGTATTCTGTGGTGATTTTTTGGAGACGCACTCCTTGCACATATAATCGTGGACTGAATATCTATACATCGGTATCCATCGTCTACATGGTTTACATAAATACTCTGGTTGTGACTTGACTTTTTTATTCATATTTGCTATTATGTATATACAAGATGTGAGAAACTTGTTGAAGTAGATACATTGTCTATAAAAAATTAACTAGTTGTTTTACCGCCATAACCGATTATTCTCTTTATTCTAAGGTTGGCGGTTTTTATTTTTTTCTCTAAAAAATACTGATACAAAATAGATAGGTTTTAAGCCATTTTTGGAATATGAAAATTATCCAATATGGGGTGAAAACGGCTCTATTTTGATTTATAAGGTACTACCCTATTACTTTGATACTCAACGCCTTAAAACGAAGCACAATGACAAAAAAATAGGGTACTAAAAACCCTATTTCTTACGTGTACCTACTATTGTCAGATCTCCCTTTCGGTATCTTCCATACCATGCAACTAAGAGTCCCCCAATGGTGATGGCCGCCTCAAGGAAACTTTGTATCTCAGGAGTCGCTATGTTTATATGAAAGAATGTTAGTACAGCTCCTATCGTGGATGCATATACTCCAGCTTGTGTAATTGAGAACATAAGACTTTTGTTTTTTTATGACCTTTTAATTAGTATAGCACATATGTACGAATGATATGTGCATAACTATTTCCCTAATTTTTTTAATAGATCTTCACTACCTTTATAATATTTCAAAAAATAATTCCCGCTAAAACATACCCAATTTTTTAGTCTGTACCCAGGAAGCTTACCCTGATACGCATGTATCATTACTCTCACACACTTTTCGCAATCATTGATTGCCTCGTCTATACTTGCGATCGGTTTTCCTTTTCCGATATACCAGTGAGTATTCATTTGACAGATACCATAGTCTACCGTTCCATCTGCGTTCTTGTTTGTTCTGTTTTTATCAAATCCACTTTCGCACTCTATCGTTGCGCAGATAAGTTCTTTTTCATCAAATGTTAATCCCTCTTCATCACAAATAACTCTCACAGAATGTCTTGATGTAGTTGGATTACTCCAGTCATATTTTGGTACTTCTGGTTGTGGTGTAGGGATTGGATCAGGTTGTGGCATAGGTTTTGGTTTCTTAAAAAAGCACATACTATTTTATAAATGAAGATACAATTTTTTGGAGAAACTTTAATATAGTAATTATCTTATCGTATATCTTCTGCATTGCGTTCCACTGCTCTTGTTTAGCGTCTTGTGAATTTCTATCAAGCATGACAGATATATCGAATAGTGTATTTATTGCTTCTCTGGGAGCAAAGAAGAATCCACCTTTATCTTGTATGATTCCCATGGAATCGATTTGACCTCCGATATCTATTCCCCAGCTATTTGGAATTACAAGATATGGTACACCGTTTATATCTTGACTACCGCATATAGTAAACATGTGTCCGTTTACTTCTTGCTTCTTAAATATAGTTGGAATAATACCTTTTGGTGCATACATCCACTCTGGTATAAAGTAACCAGAACAATCGAGCCAGACATTTTGTGAATACATTATAGCACGAGCAGCATCAAATAAATCTATATATCCGTCTTTAGTAACTTCAAAAGAAGATCCGAATGGTACTAATGCTTTATCATCTAGGTTTACATCCCATTGAAGAGGATCGGCTATGATAGATGGATCTGTTACTCCAACTTTATACGGGCTCAAGTTAGCTGGTATAGATCCATATCTGCACAATGCCTTATGAGCTACGTCTACTGGTACTCCTAGAAAGTTTTTTGGATTTGAATTATACATCAAAGACTCCTTCTGAATGACATATTCAGGTGAAGTCTCTAGTTGTAGTTTCCTATCGAGAATATATGACGCCGTGAATCCTGAACAGAAATTCGTAGCACCCTGATTCTTAATAACGTTAGGCCTATCACCAAATGTATTTGGAACTTGAGATATGGGAAATGTACCCACCGTCTTATGAGCTTTGAATCTTCGTGGATCCCACTTCTTTTTAAGTTGTATAAATTGTGGTTGCATATTTTTATTTTGTTTATTTCACATAATAATTTGAGCCATTGCTATATAGAGTAACCGATCCGTAATTAGTACCAATAGTAAACGTGGAAGCACTGTCTATCTTTTGAGAGGCGGTTGTGGCGATTGTGATATTACTCGAGCTTGCGTTTCCTCCTTCATCCTTGATGGTGATTTCTTGTCCTGAATCAAGTGTGGTAGCGTCTGCAAGCGTTATAGTTATTGGTGAAGAAGTTGAAATAACTCCAATAATACTGTCGGTTATAGTAGTTGTAGTGGCAGATGAAACTTCACGAAGTTTTGTAGCTAGAGAGCCATTCACAGATAGCTTAGCTTTTGGCGCCGTCGTCCCGATGCCGACGTTGCCGCTTGCTCTTAATACGGTCAGTGCGTCAGCACTTGTCCCGTAAGTGTAAAGATGGAAATCACTATTTGTTAAACCTCTTTGCCCCAAGAGCCAGTCGGAAGCACCCCCAGTTTTGAAAATAAATTCTCCGTCGTTCGTGTTTGCTGGGCGAGTAATAATACCGTATGTATCGGATACTCCGGCAATGCGAAACGAACCGGCAACATCTAAAGAATACCCCGGATTCGTCGTCCCGATGCCGACGTTGCCGAGATTATTTATATAAAACCTTGTATTTCCAGCAAATGGACTACTGCCATTTGTAGCTGATTCCATTAATGAAAAATCACCCAGCGCTGTAACAGACGTTATTATTCCCCAATTCCTTTCATTTCCATTCGGATAGACACTATAAAATGAGAGGGAGGGATTATTATATAAGGTATTATTGTTAGAAATTCTAATTTCTGGAGCCGATGCAGCGCTAACTTCAAAATTCGCGCTTGGACTCGTCGTCCCTATGCCGACACGCCCATTCGTAGTATCTATATTTAGAACGTTAGTAGTTCCGTCTGCCTTGTTGAATTGTAGAGCTGTGGTGGAATCAGATGCGGGAAAAATTACTGGAGTTTGTAGTTTATTTACTCCTAAAAGTACATTGGCGCTTGCTCCTGTGTAGGGAACATAAGTCGTAGAGGCGGTCGTCGTAGAGAGTTTTGCATTCAAGGCGTTCTGTAAATCAGTCTGATTTGATAGGATGCCTGTTATATTCCCCCAAGTAGGAGTTGAGGATGTAGAAATTTTATTCCCATCCAAATATATGTTTTTGAAATATCCATTCAGATATTGTCTAGTGGTTGTACCTACACTATAGGTATCAGTCGTCTGAGGATATAGATTCTG
>JAJYXK010000015.1 GCA_021801825.1 bacterium | reverse complement strand
GTCCTATTGATGGATCAGCGGTAGCGCGGGACGGAGTATTTATAAAATGTACGAATAAAAAGTGTGGGGCGCGTAATAGAAATCACATTATTCATTTTGTTTCGCGAGGAGCTTTTAATATAAAAGGATTAGGAAAAAAAATTGTTGATAGATTTTTGGATGAAGGTCTCATTGGGGATGTTGCGGACATTTTTACGTTAGATGCCTCTGATATTTCAGTTTTAGAACGATTTGGAGAAAAATCCGCAACTAATTTAATTGAAGAGATTAATAAGGCAAAACACATCACTCTGAGTAGATTTTTGTATGCGCTTGGTATTCCACAAGTTGGAGAAGAAACCGCCGATACTCTGGCGCGGCGAATGGAAAAGGATGTATCTTCAAAAAAGATATCTATTGTGGACGTTGGTGAGCAAGGTAAAAAATATTCATTAGAGGCCTTGCAGGAACTTTCGGATGTTGGCCCCAAGGTCGCAGAAAGTATTTTCGAATGGTTCCACGATTCTCACAATCAAACTGTTTTAAAAAAACTTGAAAACGCCGGCGTTGTGTTAGAAAAGACAAAACAAAAAAAACAAGGAGTTTTATCTGGGAGAACTTTTTGTATTACTGGTACGCTCTCGACTATGTCGAGGCCCCACGCAAAAGAACTATTAGAAAATGCGGGTGGCATCTTTCACGCAGCCATTACGAAACAAACTAATGTTGTCATCGTGGGAGAAAATGCGGGTTCTAAACTTTTACAGGCTCAGAAGCTGGGGATTGAAATATGGACCGAGGAAGTTTTCCTTAAAAAGTTGCAAGCTTCGGAAGTCTAATATTTATTTTGAGTTTTTTTCATTTTTTGATACCATACACGTATGTCCCACATAGATGATAAAGTTTTAAGCCATTTATTTAAACTCGCGCGTATAGCAGAGGAGCATGATCCTGCTCGACGAGAGAAGCTTATTTCTGATTTATCTAAAATTTTAGATTATTTTTCACAGTTGCAGGAAGTAGATACCGAAGGTGTTTTGCCTTTGGCGGGAGGAACTATTGAAAAAAACGTGTGGAGGGATGATGAATCAAAAGATAGAAGTAGTATGGATATTTCTGACCCTGAAACATTAAGAGCTCAATTTCCCGAAGCAGAACAATCTCATTTAAAAGTTCCTCCTGTGTTCTAATGCGGTATATACTACTTATTACTAACCACTCTACACTCATTCATGATTTGGGATTCAATAAAAACTATTTCTGATTATCATACTGGACTACATGAAAGAAAATTTTCTGTGGTTGAAGCAATCACAGAACTCTATGCCTATATAGAAAAACGCGATACCGATGTGCGCGCGTTTTTGCAATTACAAAAAGAGGAAGCGCTTGCTGTTGCGCGAAGTATTGATAATCGCATACAAGCGGGTGAATCTATCGGGGGATTGGAGGGGGTACCTATTGCTATCAAAGATAATATTTTAGTTTCTGGATTTCCTACTACTGCGAGCTCTCATATATTGGAATCATATATGGCTTCGTATGATGCAACGGTTATACAGAAATTAAAAAAAGCAGGAGCGATTTTGATTGGTAAAACAAATCTTGATGAATTTGCTATGGGATCTTCAACGGAAACATCTGCTTTTGAAACCACTAAAAACCCACACGATATTACGAAGGTTCCCGGTGGTTCTTCTGGTGGATCAGCCGCTGCGGTGGGCGCACATATGGCCCTTGGGGCTTTGGGGAGTGACACGGGTGGATCCATTCGTCAGCCGGCGGCGTTATGTGGAGTCGTGGGATTAAAACCAACGTATGGAGCTGTTTCGCGATATGGTGTTATATCTCTTGCATCTAGTTTAGATCAGGTGGGTCCTTTTGCGCATACTGTTGCAGATGTCGCACGTATTTTTCAAGTAATTGCAGGCGCTGATGCTCATGATGCTACTTCTCATGCATATGATACATCTTCTCTAACGCATTTTGATCAATCGCGGGCTCGCACACGCACCATTGGTGTTGTGGATGAGTATCTACATGAACAGGGAATGTCTCATGAAGTTTCTGTTGCGACGCAGAACGCATTAGAGCGTTTTAAAAACGCGGGATATACCATTAAACACATTTCGCTTCCTCATGTGCAGTATGCACTATCCTGTTATTATATTATTCTTCCCGCTGAAGCGAGCTCTAACCTTGCGCGATATGATGGACTACGCTATGCATCACAAACTCAAAACTCAAAACTCAAAACTCAAAATCTATTGCAAACATACCTAGACAATAGAGGAAAGGGGTTTGGCGATGAAGTTCGTCGGAGAGTTCTTTTAGGAACGTTTGTACTCTCTTCAGGATATTATGATGCATATTATTCAAAAGCGCAGAAAGTTCGTCGTTTGATTCAAGATGATTTTCTCAAGGCATTTGAAGATGTTGATATTATCTTTGCGCCAACCGCTCCTTCAACAGCGTTTGCTTTGGGAGAAAAAACACAAGATCCGCTTGCGATGTATTTAGAGGATATATTTACTATACCAGTGAATCTTGCGGGACTTCCGGCGATTTCTATTCCTGTTGATCAAGAATATTCAAAGGAGCATATGCCCGTTGGTTTTCAACTTATCGGTAAACCATGGGGGGAATATGATATACTGAACGTAGGGAATGATTATGAAACAAACTTAAGAAACTAACCTATGATTTCTTGGTTTTTAGATACATTGTGGGTTTTTAAGGCAATCGCAGCTGTTGTTTCTGTTGTGTTTTGTGTACTTACTATTCAACTCATGATCAAAATGCAGTATTTTGAGGTAATTACGAAATATGGGTTTAATTTTTTGCGTAAAGCCCCCTCTACTAACCAGATAATGGAAAAATTTTGGAAACAGGCGCTCAAGCGCATTGTCTCCAACGATCCAGAGGACTGGAAGAAGGCAATACTTGCCGCCGATAAAATATTTGATGAATCACTTCGTATTATTGGTAGCAAAGGAAAAACCACCGAAGAAAGAATTAAATCTTCTGACCGTGCTATTACGGGGTCTCTAGAAGAAATTGCTGTTTTGCGCACTGAGGTGTTACACGTTATACAACAGGAACAAGGTTTTATCACGAGAGAAAAAGCAAAAGAGATATTGCGGGTATATCGGAGTGTGTTACGACAAATGGAGATGTTGTAATGAGTGACTAGTGATAAGATATTAGGTGTGAGTGTATAAAAAAAATAGCCCATTGGGGCTATTTTTGTGCGCGGGCGACCGGGTTTGAACCGGCGACCTTCCGCGTGACAGGCGGACGCTCTAACCAGCTGAGCTACGCCCGCAAATGCGTAGTGTCTACATAGTGTATCTATTTTTATAAAAAAATCAAATCTTAGATTTATTGTATGTGAGTAATAGTGAATTGTTTATCTCGGAATATATAGGTATCGTTCAATTTTTTATTTTCTAGTAAGGGAAATAGAGGGGAATTTGGAGAAAGTATAAAGACGTGACTTGAGAGATCTTCTTGTTTTATAACTTCTCCTTCTCCCGCGGGGAGTATTAGATAATTTCTTTTGTTATTTTGATTGTCTTGTATCGTTGTGTATGCGCCCAATTCAATCTTTGCACATATGGGTGGAATTTGTGGAATAAAATCATTAAGCGCTTGTATTGCTTGTAAGAGGAATGCTTTTCGTTGTATAAGTCCGTTTACTCTATAACCCGCCTCACTTTTGGTGGTATCGTGGTGTGATTGCATCGCTCCTGGTGCTTGTATTGCTTCTTCTTGTGAGGAGACAACATAGATTTCAATATCTTTTATATTTTGTTCTAGTTGTTTGATGAGTCTTTGTAGTAACTCTTGCTTCATATTTTTATTAGGGGTGAATATAGATAGCGACCATTCTTTTTTTCCATCCTTCAAGAAAAACTTCTTTTGATGTTTTTCTTTTTATGGACTCCCCTTTTTTACTCGCGGGCTCGTTATAATATACTATACCATCCTTGAATCCTGTTATTACTATAAGATGCCCCCCATTTTTTTGATCAAAATCTTTGTGAATAGATGCTAAAACGGGACCTTCTTCAAGAAATGAAACTAACTTAAGAAATGCTTCATCTGCCATATCCTTACTCCAATCATAGGCGGCTGCATGTAGTTTATATTTTTGTGCGAGACGCACGAGTCCAGCATGAGTCCATCCATAGGGTTCTTTGTATGCTCCTGCGCGCAAACCTTGTTTTAAGAGCTCGTCCATCGTAACGATCTTTTTGTAGAATAGGAGTACCATACCGACTGATACAATACCGCATGATTTATCTTTCCAGTCATGATGGTGTATATGTAGATATTGTGATCGGGTGGGGACTTTGTATATTGGTCTATTGGGTGTGTATCGTCGTACTGCGATCGTTTTGTAATGAGAATCTTTTTGTAATTGTGAAAGTGATTCTACAACCACCCCTCCCGCAGATTTTCTTGCGTGTAATATTCTGTTGTTTCCTATATATAATCCGACGTGTCCGATACACAGATGTTTGTTGCCAAATATTTCATCAAAATAAAACCCACGATCACTTTCCATAAAAAGCACATCGCCGCGCTTATATATAATGGGTTTATTTTTGGTAGGTATAAGTAAGATTCCCTGTGGTTCGGCTGCCTGTAAGATGCTACTGCGAGGAAGGTCGATCTTCACTTTCTTAAAAATATGTTGCATTAAGCTTGAACAATCAAATACAGCCGTATTTTGAGAGGAGCTTCCTCGTTCATAAGGTTTCCCGGCGAGCGTCTTTCCATATGAAATCATCTCTTGTATTTGTTTGTTACTCAGTTTCATACCTCACATTCTTGCAGATAAGTGGTATACTATCAATATGAACAAGGTGTTTTTAGGGATTTTAATTCTTGGGGGTATTGGTGTGGGTGCATATTTTTTGCTCAACGATAACAACTCTTTTCGCATCTCATTTTTGGGTCAGGGGGCTCATACTCCTTTTATTGCATCAACTACTTTGTCCACTACCACCGCTACAACTACAGGTAATGGTGGAAATATTATTCGTACCGTTCAGGATGATGTGGTATCTACCGTACAAAATGTTGGATCGTGGATAGGGGAAAAGAGTAAACAAATATTTTCATCAGTTACTGGTGGAATTCAATCTACTATAGAGTCGGGCGCAAAAGACGCCGCACATTCCGCTTTGAGCTCTGTAGAGTCTGCTCTTGGGATTTCTTCCGAATCTGCTAATGCGCCGCTTTCAGTAAGTTATGTTGCTTCTTCGGGATCTAAAATTTCTTTTGTGGTGCGAGATCCGATTTTCTCTACTGCCTCTAGTAGTCCTAAGGAGTTAGTCGCATATTCTATTGATTGGGGAGACGGGGTTGTTGAATCAAAAAAAGACCTCTCGGCTCAGGATGCATATACTTTTTCTCACGCATGGCAAAAATCGGGGGATTACGCTATTTTGTTTAAAGTATATTTTTCTTCTAAGGAAAGTTCATATACGACACATATTACGATACGATAACCGGTACTTGCAAAGAAATCTGATTTAGTATAGAATACATAAACATAGTAAATGTAGTTGTTTTTACTAATTAAAACATATCGCGGGATAGAGAAGTAGTATCTCGTCAGGCCCATAACCTGAAGATCGTCGGTGCAAATCCGGCTCCCGCAACAAAAATAAAATAATCCCTGTAAGGGGTTATTTTATTTTTGGGGATGACGGATTTGCAGTTGAAAAACTGTCTTTTTTATTATAGATTGTATTTGCAGTATATGTATGCCGAGGTAGCTCAGCCGGTTAGAGCGGGCGTTTCATAAGCGCCAGGTCGTGAGTTCGAGTCTCACCCTCGGTACTACTTCACGTAAAGTTTTGTAGCACATAGTATAAAAAACATCATGTGGTGTTTTTTATTATTGCAATAGCGCTTCTTGTATTTTTGGAAATACTTCTTTTTCAAAAATAGAGAAATCTTTTTTGAGTATATTTTTTAATACAAATTCATTTGCTTTTTTTCTGGTTATTTCTTGCGCGGGTCTAATTCCTATCTTGCCTCGTGAGAATTCTTGTGATCCACAATGCTGTATGATCGATTCTATTCCCCTATGTCCCGCCGATCTTTGGTTATAAGAGAATTTGTATGTACCGATGGTCATATCGCTATCATCATGTAAAACTAGTACGTGAGATAATGGGATCTTAAAAAACGAAAGCGCGTCGTGGAGTGCTTTTCCAGATTCATTCATATAGAGAAGTGATTGTATTAACAGAAGCTCTCGTTTTTTTGGTCCATGTAGTTTGTGGTACGAAAAGCTTTTTTTAGGAGAATGTTTTTCTCCCATACTCCATTCTTCTGGAAGATGGTCTTTCATATATGCACACGCTAAAGTCCCCACATTGTGATAGGTATATTGATACTCTTCGGTCGGATTTCCGAGTCCTATGATAAGTTGTACCGGCGCGTTCTTGTTTTTCTGTTCCATTTGCTTTTTTGTATGATTATCACTAATATTATCACAATATTGTTGCTAGTAAAATTATAGCTGGTTTTTTCTCTGTTATTTATGAAAAAAGCATTTTATACCATTTGGGAGATTGTTGAGGTGTTCCTTATTGCGGTTATTGCGGTGGCGGCAATAAAATATTTCCTAATCCAGCCCTTTATTGTGAATGGGGCAAGTATGGAGCCTACTTTTGCTGATGGTGATTATTTGTTGATAGATGAGGTGAGTTATCGTTTGTCTGATCCTGCTCGCGGAGACGTTATTGTGTTTAAGGCTCCCACTGATCGATCTATTTATTATATTAAGCGTGTTATTGGCCTTCCGGGAGAGAAGATAGATATTACTGAAAATAAAGTTATTATTACCAACCAGCAACATCCTCAGGGGATTGAGTTGCAAGAGCCATATCTTGAAAGCGCTTTGCGACAAAATCCCTTTGGTAATATTGTTCTTACCTTAAAAGATAATGAATATTTTGTTATGGGAGACAATCGTTCCAATAGTTTAGATTCACGTCGTTGGGGACCACTTGATCGTTCTGATGTTGTTGGTGTTGTTCGTACCCGTCTGTGGCCACTTTCCCACGTAGCGTTCTTTAGTAAGGTTGGATATGCTCAATAAAAAATGAGCAACATGCTACCTAATACTTAATACATAAATTTTATGCCTATAAAAATTCCTCAAGCAAAAAAGAAAACGGAGAAAAAAGCATCTGGGGGGAGAAAAATTCCTTTTCAATCTCCCAAGGGAATGCACGATCGTTTGCCCGCTGATTTTTTGTATTTTGATAAAATAGAAAAAGCAATAAAAAAGGTATCTCTTTTTTATGGGTTTGATAGATTAGAAACCCCATTGTTAGAAGATATTAAATTGTTTGAACGCGGTACGGGTCTTACCAGTGAAATTGTACAGAAGCAGATGTTTACGGTGAAAACAAAAGGAGACGGCGTATTGGCGCTTCGCCCCGAAATGACTCCAGGGGTAGTGCGCGCTTATATAGAAAATGGATTACAATATGTATCAAATCCAGGTAAGTTTTTTTATTGTGGTCCCGTATTTCGATACGAACAGCCGCAGCACGGACGATTTAGACAATTCTATCAGGTAGGATTTGAGGTTCTTAATTCAGATGATGCGGCGTATGATGCTCAGATTATCATAGCCTCACTTAAAATTTTTGAAGAGTTAAAACTCAAGAACGTGGTGGTAAAACTTAATACGATTGGGTGTAAGAATTGCCGCGCGGCGTATGTAAAAAAACTGAAAGAATATTATAAAAATAAAACAGGAGATTTGTGTCGTGATTGTGCAAAACGATATACGGAGAATCCTCTGCGTTTATTAGATTGTAAACAAGAAAAATGCCAACCACTAAAAGCGCAAGCTCCGCAGACGCTAGATTTCTTGTGCGCGGCATGTAAGGCACACTTTAAGTCGGTTCTTGAATATCTTGATGGTGGACAAATTCCATATCTTATTGATGCAACGCTCGTGCGTGGATTAGATTATTATTCACGTAGCGTATTTGAGTTTTTTGCGGAAGGTGTTGATTTCGCTATTGGTGGAGGAGGACGATATGACTATCTTTCCGAAACTCTCGGAGGACCAAAAATGCCTGCGGTTGGATCAGCGTGTGGGGTAGAGCGTATGATAGAAGCGATGAAATTGCAGGATGTCCATATTTCTTCTAAGTCGGCATATAAGGCATTTCTTATTTATATGGGAGACCAAGCAAAAAAACAGGGGATGTTGTTATTGGATGAATTCTATAAAGCAGGAATTCCTGTCAAAGAATCTTTCGCAAAAGAATCGTTAAAGTCTCAACTGCGTCTTGCTGATAAAGAAAAAGTTGACTACGCACTTATTTTGGGACAACGGGAAGTTTTTGAAGAGGTAATTTTACTTCGTGATATGAAGAGCGGCACTCAAGAGGCTATTCCTTTGAAAAAAATTGTTGCGGAGTTAAAAAAGAGAATATAGGGCTTCGCAACTTCTAATTTCTATTGTCTATGGATTGCTTAATTTGTTCACTTATAAAAAAAGAGAAGCCTGTATATCTCATTTATGAAGATGATGCCGTTTTTGCGTTTCTTGATATTTTCCCTCGCGCGATAGGACATACGATTGTCGTTCCTAAGCGACATATGGGAACAGTACTTGAGATGAAACCCGAGGAGATGAAAGATTTTTGGTTGGGGGTAAATACTGTTTTGGAACTTCTACAAAAAATAATTAAACCACAGGGCTTTACTATTGGGGTGAACCATGGTAAGGTGAGCGGACAAGAAATTGAACATCTTCATATACATCTTATGCCTCGGTTTGAGGGAGACGGGGGTGGTTCTATACAGAGTGTTATAGATACTCCACGATTAACAAAAGCTGTTGCGGAGGTGTATGAAGAAATCAAAAATCAAGTAAACTAGTTACTAAATACTAATTAATTATGATTGAAATTAAGAAGAAAGAAGGGGAGTCACCAAACGCGTTTCTCTATAGATTTACTAAAAAGGTGCAACAATCGGGCGTCTTAAAAGAGGCTAAAAAACGTCGCACTTATGTACGTCCTGCAAATAAGACCAATAGACGCGCTTCTGCAGCGTATCGCGCAAACAAGAAAGTTGAGATAGAAAAACAAAGAAAGCTAGGAAAGTAATTCGGGAAATTTCTAATTTGCTAGCCGGCAAACTAATTTCCAACTTATTCAATTTTTAAATTGAAATATGACTCTTCGTGAGCAAATACAACAATCACTTATAGCCGCGCTTAAAGAAAAAAACGAAGCGCGGGTTTTAGTATTACGCGGTATCACTTCTGCGGTGCAGAATAAGGAAATAGAATTAAAAGGGGGCGGAAAAGAATTGCAGGAATCTGACATTCTTGAAGTATTAAAAAGAGAATATAAAAAACGTACCGATGCGATATCTTTGTATACACAAGGAGGACGCAGTGATCTTGTTCAAAAGGAATCAGCCGAAGCAGATATCATAAAAGAATTTTTACCTCGTATGTTGGAAGAATCTGAAGTGTGCGCGATTGTTGAAGAAATTATTTCTGCACATCCAGGAGCGACTCAGAAAGATATGGGTGTTATTATCAAAGAAGTGGGAACAAAAACTCAAGGAGCCGCCGATGGATCAATGGTTGCAAAATTGGTAAAAGAAAAATTATCATAAACGTCATGAATCGTATTGTGGTGGAAGCAACTAAGCGTTCTTTTGAAAAAGAAGCTTTTCGTGTTCGTTCTGTTGCTCGTATAGCTTTGCGATTGTTAAAGAAAGATGGGTATACACTCAATCTTTTTTTATTATCTCTTCCCGAGATACAAAAAATTAATTATCAATGGCGCAAAAAAAATACTCCTACTAATGTAATTAGTTTTGCTGAGCGTGACAGTGAGGAACAATTTCCGAAACAATCTTTTAATAAAAATCATTTAGGAGAGATTTATGTGAGTCCGGAATTTATACGTGTGCACCAACAGTCAATAGATCATATGGTGGTGCATGGGATTCTACATCTTTTAGGATATGATCATATAAAAAAAATTGATGCTGAGAAGATGGAACGGAGGGAACAGTGGTTGTTGTCTCGCATAACAAAAAAGAGTTAAAAACTCTTTTTTGTTTATTTTAAAAATGCTAAAGGGTGGCTTTTTTTCTTTATAAAATGAATGTGTGATATGTCAATAAAATCATTTGCGTTGTACGCAGGTTTCGTTTAATATGAGAGCATAAAAATCTAAGATTCTTAAATCCTGTCTTTCAAAATCACTTTCAACTTTTAACTTTTGGTTTTTAACTTATTATGTATCTTACCGCGCTTGATTTGGGTTCATCATCTATTAAGGGTATTGTAGCTGATCTAAAAAAAGATGGTTCGCTTGTTATTGTGAAAATGGTTCGTAGAGAGTCGCGTGGTATCAAGCGGGGAGAAATTTTGTATCCCGAGGAA
>JAJYXK010000002.1 GCA_021801825.1 bacterium | reverse complement strand
TTGAATTAAAAGAGAGTCCTGATTGGAGACATGACTATGCGGCGTTTTTGGGCGCTAAAAAACTCTGGGAATGGGAGCATGAGGCGATTCTTAAGCAGATTGGATACCTAAAGTAAAAATTCTCTACCTACCTATTGTTGAATAATAATGGGGGTTTGTGTAAAATCGCGCGCGGTTATATACCCCGTAGCAAATGCAATAGAAAGCGCGAGAAACGCTAATATACCTAAGATAATATTATTTTTATTTTTTACTAAACGTTCTTTAAGATTTATTTGTGTATATAAAAACATATTGACAACGGTGGTTTTTCTATAGTATACTCTTTCTATTGGGATTTGTCCGCCGAATGGCGGATTGTAATTTGGAATTTAAACTATGGCACATACGAAACAGCTAGGATCTTCCAAGAATGGACGAGATTCTCAACCAAAATATCTAGGTGTAAAACGTCAACAAAACCAGTTAGTAAAAACTGGTGAGATTTTGATCCGTCAACGGGGCGCGCGTTATTTGTGTGGTACGAATGTTCGTCGCGGTTCTGATGATACTCTGTATGCCTCAAAAACCGGACGAGTTGCTTTTAAATTAACCAAGAAATCATTGTTTAATGGAAAATCTAGATATGCTACGAAGGTTTCAGTAATTCCCGCAAACTAACTCCAAAGATCTGGTAAAATAAAAAATCGCCCTAAGGCGATTTTTTATTTGTCTGCTAGGATTTTTAGTGTCACGCGTGTATTTTGAATATAATCTTCTCTACCAATACGAACCTGAATAGTATGTTCTCCCAGGTCTTTAATTGGTTTTATGTCCACGTGTATATCTTCTGGCCCAACTAGCTTATATTTTTCTGATAGAAATTTCTCTATGGCATTCCCCACCTCATTTTGGTGTATAGAAGTGAATACCTCATTATTTTTTCCTGCGCGCACCTTAAATTCAAAGATATGATTTTGAAGTTCGGGAATTATTTTTTTTATTATTTCTTTTCTCTCTTCTTTTTGTGATTGTTCTTTCTGTTTTTTTAGTTCCCAGTTTTTAACTATTTCGGGAGTTGCGGGTATCGCTAGTTTCTTAGGAAATAAGGCATTTTTTGCATATCCGTCTGATACTTCCACCACAGCTCCTTTAGAACCTATTTTAGGGACATGAGATAAAAGTAATATTTTCATATAAATGAATCTTATTTAATTTTTTCTTGTAACGTCTTTATCGCTTCAGTCATCCATGGATCAGCTCCCTCTGGTGTTGAGGTTGCTGGTTCTGCTAATTCTTTATCTGGATTAATTCCATTCTTGTCTATTAAATTACCATTTGGTGTTAACCAATGAGCAATGGTTATCTTAACCATCCCCTCTTTTAATGGAATAACCTCTTGAACTGTTCCCTTTCCAAAACTTTTTTCTCCCAATAAAGTTGCTTTTTTATGATCCTGGAGAGCTCCCGCAAGAATTTCCGAGGCAGAGGCAGATCCTTTGTTGATAATTACTACCACCGGAAGATTCTCTAACGTTGAAGGTCCTGGAGATAAAAGCTTTTGTGATAATGTCGGATCTTGAAATTCTTCTGTCACCACTAATGCATCTTTAGGAAGGAACCACCCTGCAATCGCTTGCGCACCATCCAAATATCCTCCAGGATTATTTCGTAAATCAAGAACAATACCTTTTGCGTTCAAAAGAATGGTTTTTATTGCGGCCTGTTGAAATAGTGAAGGGGCTTTCTCATAGAAGTTATCTAATTTAATATATGCAATAGATCCACGCATATCTTCTTTTCCCTCGGTGTTTAATAATTTAAATTTTAGTGTAGGAACTTGAATAATATCTCTGGTGATTTCAATTTTCTTTTCTCCTTCTTTTTCGTCATGAATGATAATTAGGGTCACCTTGGTTCCCCGTTCTCCTCTAATGTGTTTTACTGCTTCTTCTGAGGATAGTCCCGTAGTATCAAGGTCATCAATTTTGACAATTCTATCCCCCGCTTTTAATCCTGCTCGTTGTGCCGGTGTGTTTTCTAGTGGAGCAATAACTATAAGTCGAGATTGTTTGTCCAAACCAATTTCTGCTCCAATCCCTCCAAATTGCCCCGATATTTCATCAGAAAAACTCTTTGCTTCTTGTGGTGGAAAAAATGTAGTGTAAGGATCATTAAGTGAATTCACGAGTCCTTCTATCGCCCCAAAAAGTAGCTTTTGATTATCATCAGTTTTTTCTTTAGAAACATATTTTGTTTTTAAAAGACCCCATACATCCCAGAATTGATCAAAACTAACCGAAGACTCATTCTTTTGTGGATTAATAACTCCCTGCACGCTGATATTTTTAGTGGTTTTGATTCCCTGTGAGAGCCCTTGTGAGTATCCAAAAACAAGAGCTATTCCAATAATAACAATAACTCCAACTACCCCCCACACCCTTTTAAAATTAATGGGTTTTTGTGTTTTTGGTGACATATCTTGTATGATGATTTTTGTTCATTGTATCATTTCATTGCGGTGAGAGCAAAGGTTGCCTTTTTAGAGGTATGGTATAGGATTAGAGCATGCTTGTTCCCGAATATCTAAAAGCTCTTAAGGAGCGCTCATCACAAAGTCATGTATATTCAAAGCATCAATCAATCGGGCTTACTCTTGCCGAATTACTAGATGATCATAAACATGTGGCGCTTTATATGAAGCTTGCGAAAACGATGAATGACGATTTTTTGCTCCAAATTGCCAAGGATGTTGTACAACGAGAACAAATAAAAAATAAGGGGGCATATTTTATGAAACTTTTGAAGGAGAAAAAACATTCATGAGTCTTTTTAATTCTGATAATTTATTTGTATGGACAGTAGATCATTCTCGTTATGAGAAGTTTTTACATACTCCTGTTCCTGATTTTGCGGTGAATTCGGTTTCTCGTAAGGAATTAGATGAACTCATTAAACATATGCGGCGTGTTATGGTGGTTGAGAATGGTGTTGGTCTTTCTGCAAATCAAATCGGACTCCCTATTCGTTTGTTTGTTTGCCAACTTCCATTACCCCAGGGAAATGGTTATCAGGGAAAGTTCTATGCCATATTTAACCCTCGCATCGTGCGTTCGTCTGAGAAGATAGTGTGTGACCAGGAGGGATGCCTTAGTATTCCAGGATTTTTTGGCGAGGTAAACCGCGCATATTCAATTTTACTAGAAGGTGTTGATAAAAATAATCGCCCTGTTTCTATTTCGGCGCGAGGTCTTCTTGCTCGCATCATGCAACACGAAATAGATCATTTAAATGGAGTTTTGTTTACTGATCGTGCGCAAAACATACAACGTATCTCAGAATTATAACATATGAATACTCCTTTCGTTTTTTTTGGAAGTTATAAGTTTGCGTATACGGTTCTTTCAGATTTAATTTCGGCTGGGATGATTCCTTCCTTGATTGTCTGTAATGTTGATAAACCTATTGGGAGAAAGCAGGTTCTTACACCACCTCCTGTAAAAGAATTAGCTCTACAACATAATATCCCTTTTATACAACCAATAGGAAAACCATCAGCCTCTGATGTTTCTATGGCGAGCGGAAACGCTTCTTTTGCTATTGTGGCTGCTTATGCGCACCTTATTCCTCAAGAATCCTTGTCTGTATTTAGTCGTGGAGTTATTGGTGTTCATCCATCTCTTCTTCCGCTTTATAGAGGAGCCTCTCCCATCCAAACTGTTTTATTGCATAATGACGCTGTAACTGGAGTGTCTCTCTACAAAATGGATAATCAAATGGATCATGGCCCCATCGTGGTGCAAAAAGCTATTTCCATTGACACTCAAGATACATATGCATCTCTTGAAGAAAAACTAGCACATCTTGGTGGATCCCTTTTAATCGAAGCTATCCCTCGTTGGCTGGAAGGAAGCATCCAACCACAAGAACAGAATCATTCACAAGCAACTTATACACAAAAATTTATTACGGAAGATGGTCGTGTTGATCTTCATGATGATCTCCCTGAATCAATCGCGCGTAAAATCAGAGCCCTCGCTCATGACCCCGGGGTTTTCACTTTTATTGATGGGAAACGCATAAAACTTTTACAAATTCAAAATACCTCCGAAGCCTATATTATTACGAGAATTATTCCCGAAGGAAGAAAAGAACAAGATGCTCATATCGTGTTAAAAAAATAAGGACTGAGTTTTCACCCAGTCCCCACTACGTGAATATTTCTTGTTCACGTTAAATATTTTTTTAATATCTTTCTATCCCCTTCTTTTGAAGGAAGGTGAAAGAAATCTGAGAGAAAATATAATCCCGCATGGGAGTTTGGGGATAAGATGCGCAAATTCTCCGCCTCGGCTTTTATAAAAATTTTTTCTATTTCCGAATGAGAATATTTTTTTGTATCTACTGTTGAAATATGCATCGTGGAGCATTCAACATAATTCTCTTTTAGAATTTTTTCCAGAGTTTCTTCTGGAGAAAATTCTAAATCCTCTGCGAGCGTTCCACCCTCTTTTCTTGGAAGAACAATTCTTCCAGAACAATCTTTAATACAAACGATCTTTCCTTTAGATTCTAGGACAATAACTACTACCCAAGGATTGATCTTCGTTGTTCCTGCTGCTTCCATTTATATTTTCCTTATATATTTATTTTAATTACTTTGTTTATAGTACTATATTTATAAATACTTGTCAACTTCTGGTTTTGGGCCATGTGTGGGCCGCTGGAGGATACAACCTTGAAAGCGGGTGGTTTTCGCATTGATGTTTTCTTGCGGGACAAATAGTTCTTCCATATTCGATTATTTGATAACTTGCTCGTAGCCAATCTTTTTTAGGAAATAGTTTCATAAGATCTCTTTCTATTTTGTCAGTATTCTGTTCATTGGTGGTGAGTTTGAATTTTAAAGCAAAACGACGCACATGAGTGTCTACCGCAATCCCCTCTATAACCCCAAATGCGTTTCCCAATACGATATTTGCTGTCTTTCGAGCAACCCCAGGAAGCGTTGTTAGTTCTTCCATAGTATGAGGAACTTTTCCTCTATATTTTTTCTGAATTATCTGTGCTGTTTCTATAATATGTTTTGTTTTTACTTTATAGAATCCAGTTTGAAATATATCTTTCTCAAATTCTTTTGGTGATGCGTTTGCGTACGCAGAAATAGTTTTATATTTTTTGAAGAGTTTTTTTGTTACTTCATTTACTTTTTTATCGGTACATTGAGCCGAAAGCATTACTGCAACCAAAAGCTCCCATGAATTTCTATGGGTAAGCATTATATGAGCTCTGGGGAATAAATTTTGCAGAGAGCGTAATAATAATAAAGCTCGTTTTTGTTTGCTGTTTTGCGTCATATATTAGTTTAAGTATACCATAAAAATAATTGACTCAATTCTATTTTTATTGTATTATTACATTAGAAATTAAACAGGAGGCGTTATGCCTACGAATATATCTGAGATATTAGTTGCCGTATTTGATGTGGCTATTATCTTTGGGGTTCTCTTATTTTTTTCCGGCGTAATAAACGTCGAAAATTCATGGGGATGGAGAATAAAGAGAATGCGGGTAGGATCAGTCATAACCTCTCTTTCGGGGACTTTTCTCATTATCCTTCTTATCCTCCCCCACCTTTAATTTATTCTGGAGATTGTCTTATTTGTTGTAGTATGCAGATAAGATAATCTCTATTTTTTATTTAAACTTAATAATAACCACCGAATTTTATCCCCGCCGTTTCATATGCGTGTGTTGTGGAAATAGTTTTTGAGCAGTTAAAACAAGCACATAGGCCGATATAACTCCGACGATAACCCCCCCTAAGATATCTGATGGGTAATGAACGCCTGCCATAATCCGCGCGATTCCGATGATAAATCCAGATACAAATATAAAATAAGAAGTTTTTTGGTGGTAATACCAGGCGACGGTTGCTAATGCAAATACAAAGGTGGTGTGCCCTGAGGGAAAGGAATATGCATTTACGACAAACAAATGAGGCGCTGAGAGCTCAATAAAAGGTCTTAATCGTTGATCAAATACATGTATGAGCTCCATAATGCCAAGTCGAGTAATTCCTGTAATTCCTATAGTGAAAAGAAGTATTTTTATTCGCTCTTTCTTACTTTCGGGTAGTTTATATATGGTAATTAAAAACAATAATCCTACGACAAATATGTAGTATTGAGAGAAAAAGACAACAAGCGTATCCATTACCGTGGAAGAATGTATAAACCCGTTCAAAAAATAAAATATATTCAAATCTAACGATTCCATATGTGAGTAGTATATCGCATGCTTTTTAAAGGAGCAATATATTTTATTTTTTAATGTTGCGAGTATACTATATCAATGCTTAAAGATATCTCTGTCCAAAACATCCTTTTTTCCATTATATTCGTTCTTACCATTCTTTTTTCTCTGCGGAAAAAAGACAATGTAGATACTAAGGAAATTATTACTCGTGAGGACACCACTTCACTAAAGGGGGTGGCTTTCCTTATGGTATTTTTATCTCATATTGGATATTTTTTGTTTCCAGATTCTAATTTTCTATTCCCCTTTTCTATTTTTGCGGGAGTTGGTGGAAATTTATTTTTGTTTCTCTCTGGTTATGGTCTTGCAAAGAGTTACTCCGAAACTAACCCATTTCATTTTTATAAGAAACGATTTATAAAATTATATATCCCGCTCATCGTGGCTACTATTATTATTACTATTGTAGATATTTTTTCTGGATCTTTTGTTTCTTTTTCTCACATACTTCCTGGTATAACCGCCATCGTTCCGAGTGCTCAAATTTTTACTGATTTTAATTCTCCTCTGTGGTTCCTTACTCTTTTGTTTATATTCTATCTTGCATTTCCCATTCTTTTTAATAAAAAGCGTCCTATTCAATCTTGTGTTCTCCTCCTTCTGTTTTCTGTGATTGTTCCTAAGTTTTTGGTATCATTTCTGCCTTTTACTAATGGGGTTATTCACTTATACAGTATACACGCACTGGCGTTTCCTTTGGGAGTTGTAGTATCCTTCCTTGTTTCTAAAAACCTTTTTATATTTTCTCGCTCCCCTCTTTGGTTTCGGATAATTTCTTGGTGTGTGAGTGTTGGTCTATTCATATATTTGTCTCTTCATGCTTTTATCAATACTCCATACGAAGAACTCATAAGTCTTATTACTATGGGCTTATTTTTATATATTATTTTATCTATTCCTCTTAAATCAATGTTTTTATATACACTAGGAGTGTATTCGTATGAACTGTATCTTCTTCATTGGCCCCTCGTCTATCGGCATACGATTTTCTATTCCATACTTCCCGCGTGGTTTGCTACCTATCTCTATATATTCTTCCTTTTAGGGGTCGCGTTTATCGTCTCGTATATTTCAAAAAAGGCTATACAAAAAATCACCACAAAATAGATGTGGTGATTTCAAGGTGTGTAATATAAGTTTATACTTTTGCTAATTGTATAGCGGTATATAAAACAATTATTCCGATAATTGTCGCTATGGTTGTCCATTTTGTGGGATGTTTGTGGTGGCTTTCAGGAAGCAGATCACTCGCCCCAATATAAAGAAAGAATCCTGAAAATAGCGCGAGGATAATTCCAAGCGTTGCTTCTGGTAATGAAAAAAAGAGCGTTGAAACTACTCCGAGTACCGGCGCGCATGCCCCTGCAAATAACCACCTAATAGCTTCTGTCCGCTTTCCGTTATTTTTTAAGATGACGTTAACGGTATTGATCCCGTCTGAAAAGTCATGTACTAATACTGCGATGGCGATAATAAGCCCTACCGACTCTGAAACTTGAAATGCTAATCCGATAGCGACTCCATCAAAGAAACTATGCGTAATAAGACTTGCCGCGCCGAGGTTTCCTCTATGAAAAGAGTTTTCATGTACATCATCTTCTAACTCGGCGTGGGTGTGTAATACAAAAAATCTATCCAGAATTAAATATATAATAAATCCGAGCGCTACGAGTGAGGTTGTTTTTGATATACTCATCGTTTCGCGTCCCAACTCTATAGCTTCGGGAATTAAATCAAAAAAAGCCACTCCAATAACTGCCCCCGCGCTAAATCCAAGAATGAGATGCAGACGATCTTTAAATTTTAATGCAAATATTCCACCCAGAAGGGTTGAAAAAAAGGTTGCTATAGCAATAACGATAGACATATCTAATTATCTTTTTGGTTTAACAATGCTCTAATACGATCCTCTATAGGAGGATGAGTCATAAATAATCCCGCAAGAAAAGATTTTCTTTTTCCTGGTGCATCTAGGTGCATAGGATTTGTTATAAATAAGTGAGCGGTTGCTTGTTTTTGTTTTTCAAACGGTTGTGATTCGCTTATTTTTCTTAAAGCATTCGCTAATCCTTCGGGGTATCTCGTGAGTAATACCCCGCTTGCATCAGCTATAAATTCTCTCTTACGTGATATGGCTAGTTGCAACAAAGTTCCTGCAATGGGGGCTATTACGATAGCGACAATTCCTACAACCATCATAATACCGCCTCCTTCTCTGTCATTGTCTCTACCTCTTCCCCCACCCCAAAATGACATCCGTATAAATATATCTGCGATAATTGATACTATACCAACAAGAACAACCACAACGGTCATTATCAGAGTGTCGTAATTACGAATATGAGAGAGTTCGTGGGCGATCACTCCTTCTAGTTCACTTTTTTCTAATCTTTGAATAATGCTGGTTGTGAGCGCAATTGCTGCATGCTTTGGATTGCGTCCGGTCGCAAACGCGTTCGGAGAATCTGAATCTATAATATATAATCGTGGCTGTGAAATACCCGCTGTAATAGCAAGATTTTCTACTATACGATATATTTCTTTGTATGTATTTTTGTCTGCTTCTTTGGCGTTATATGAAGCAAGCGCGATAGCATCAGATTTCCAATAAGCGATTATATTCATTCCAATACTCAAAACCACTGCAATATATAGAATGGATTGATCTTGATACACATATGAAAGGATCCATCCTATACCGATAACTACCAAAAAAAACACCAAGCAAAGAAGCCATGTTTTTCTAATATTTGATGATTTTAAATCGTATATATTCATAAGCAACGTAAGAGGCGCAATATATTAATTGCGCGAAGAAACACAAAGATACTTCTTATTCGTGATTGGTGGGCGTCTCTACTGTTTTATCTTGAATTCTCTTTTTTGAAAAGATAAAAATATAAAGAATTTCTAAAACCCCCAAAAGATTTACCACGAGCATTACTATAAACCAAACCGGGTCATTATTTCTGCCCGCTTTCCACAATGCAATGCCTTTCCATACAAGCGACCACAATACCAAAATTAAAAAGACAAATTCATGTTGTTGATAATATGCTATAAATTGTTGAATATCTCCCATCATATAAATTAGTAGTTAGTAACTAGTTGCTAGCGGCAAGTGAATACCGTAACAATAAATTCTAACAAAATAGATTAATAATATTTTAAATTTTTTAAAAAGATACTTTTATTGGTTCTTTTTCTTTTTCGGACTCAGTTTCAAAAAACTCTTCGGCCTTAAACCCAAACAACGCAGAAATGATGTTGGTAGGAAATGTTTGAATCTTTGTGTTTAATGCAAGGACCATTGAGTTATAGAAACGACGGGATGCCTGAATCTTGTTTTCGGTATCCGATAATTCTCTTTGCAGTTCAAGAAAGTTTGTGTTTGCTTTTAGATCAGGATAGTTTTCCGCTACTGCAAACAAACTTTTGATAGTTTGAGATAGTTGATTTTCTGCCTGCGCTTGATCAGCTTTTGTCCCCGCTCCCATTGCCGTAGTGCGCGCCGCAGTCACCTCCTCTAAAACGTTTTTTTCGTGTGTTGCATATCCCTTAACCGTTTCTATTAAGTTAGGAATAAGATCATATCTACGTTTGAGTTGAACCGAAATATCAGACCATGCTTCTTTGGCTCTATTACGCACGCGTATTAGAGAGTTGTAAGAAAAAATGACCCACAGTACGATGAGAATTAATAGTATCCAAATAATATTTGCTTGTATATATTCCATAAAATATTTGCTTCGTTTAATATTTTGACTGTGTATAGTATATCACTTTTATATTTGGAAACAAAACACCCTCATGCGAGGGTGTTTTGTAAATTTTACTGATTTTTCCTATTAAAATGCATCGTGCATATGTCCTTCATGACCACCTTTTTTATCTTCTTTTTCTGGAATATCTGCAACGATCGCCTCTGTTACAATAAGCATAGATGCGACTGAAATAGCATTCGTAAGAGCGGATTTTGTGACCTTAGTTGGGTCTATGATACCCATATCAATCATAGAGCCATACGCGCCCGTGGATGCGTTAAAACCAAAATCATCCTTTCCTTCTAAGACTTTGTTTAGTACTACCGAACCATCAAATCCTGCGTTTTGAGCAATTTGTTTTAACGGGGTTGTTATGGCTTGTAGTACTGTTTTTGCGCCCACAATTTGCGCTAATTGATTCTTTTCAAATGTTTCTATGAGTTTATTAATGGATTGCGCAGCGCGCACTAACGCGACTCCTCCCCCGGGCACAATCCCTT